>JBGPLB010000184.1:0-10168 GCA_041486245.1 Candidatus Acidiferrum sp. | reverse complement strand
TGGCTTCTGGTTTCACTGATGTTCCACAACTTGAGACGCACCTCTCGCAAGCGGCTGTGGCTCAGCGCCTCAGCCGTGCTCGTTCTTGCTGTGCTCTGTACTTCCTGTGCTGGGGGGACAAGCTCGGGCCCACCGCCCCCACCAGGGACCCCGGCGAACACTTACACGATCACTGTGACGGGAAGTTCGAACAACCTCAGTCATGCAACAACGTTCAAATTAGTCGTGAAATAGTTAAGTGATTAGAGCCGCGCTGTGCACGAACTGTGAAAGATTCCAACGTTTTCAGGTCATTGGAGTTAGCTTTGAGCGAAAAGCAGATTCCCCGATTTGTTGGAAACGTTAGTAGTTAGAAGCAACGGACGGAATTGTTGGAGTCAGGTTTCGTGCGCCCAAGGCAGGCGCGCTACCAGGCTGCGCTACGCCCCGACATGAACTGCTTTATTCATTCTAAAGCATTTCCCAACTCCACTTCTAGTCCGTGTCATCATTTTCAGCTCGTACGTGCCAAGACTGCGGCAAGTATTTTTACTGAATCGTGCCTGTGCCAGAATCCAGTAACATCTCATTGGGTTAGCGGTCCAGCTTCTCGAAGGCCTCTCGCTTCATCCGAAAGCTGATCTCATGACAGGCAAGCAAAACGTCCTGTTTGGTCCTAAATGAGAAGCAGAAGTCTTCTTATGTTATATGGAGTGTATGGCCGATTCCGTTTACCATCGCTCCGTGGTAGCCTCGGCGGCGAACCGAGACTGTGATGTCTATCACTTCCAGTCTCATCTCGCCTGTTCCTTTTTTCTTAAGATCCACTGAAGTAGCAGCCTTGCGCATTTCGAAGTTCGTGAACGCTTTCTCTGCAATTGTATGGGATTCTTATGCCGCACACGGCAACACGAAACTAGAGGGGAATTTTTTCATGCCAGCTGAGTATTTAAGCATCCTTTGCGAAATCCGTGAAAGCGTGGCGAGGATTACTCTAAACCAGCCGCCCTTGAACATCATCGATATTGCGATGATGAAGGAGATCCACCGCGCGCTCGAACGAATAAAAGGTGCCGGCGACGCGAAAATACTGATTTTCGACCACCAGGGCAAATCTTTTTCAGCGGGCGTCTCCATTAAGGACCATTCGCCAGCTATGGTAGGAGAAATGCTCCAGACGTTTCACGGAATTTTCCGGCTTCTGAATTCTCTTGAACTGCCGAGTGTGGCTCTGGTGGACGGGATGGCCCTGGGTGGAGGATGTGAACTGGCCGTTTTTTGCGACATGGTGATTGCCTCGGACCGCGCGACGTTTGGACAGCCGGAGATCAAGGTGGGTGTGTTCCCCCCGGTGGCTGCGGCCGTTTTTCCGCGGCTTGTGGGCAGGAACAGGACCTTGGAACTGCTCCTAACCGGCGAAGTCATCGATGCATCGGAGGCCAAGGCTATCGGGCTCATAAACAAAGTTTTTCCGACGCGGGTATTCAAGGAAAAATCGGACGATTACATTCGCAAGCTTACCTCCCTCAGTGGAAGAGTATTGAGCCTGACCAAGCGCGCCGTGGATCAGAGCCTCTACACAAGCGTAATCGAAGGAATCTCCGCGACGGAACAGCTTTATCTTCGAGAGTTGATGAAGACAGAAGACGCGCAGGAAGGCTTGAACGCTTTCCTCGAGAAGCGCAAACCCGTTTGGAAAAACAAATAGAATCGAAGTCCTCCCATATTCATGTCAGAAGGCTGTTAATTCCAAATTCATTCTGATTTTTTTCGAATGTAGATCGCGATAAAGTGAAAAGAAACGTATCTCTAGAAAATTCATGCTTGAAACTTTGGCCAAGGATTCGCAGCCGTTAACCAACCGAAACCCCAACCTTGCTCGAGATCATCTCGCCAATGAGCGCACCTTTCTTGCTTGGATTCGCACCGGCGTTGCCGGCGTGGCATTTGGCTTTGCGATTGGCCGCTTCGCCATCGCAATCCGGCAGTGGACGCAAATCCAGGGTCGTGTTGCCTCATCGACCGGACTTTCTGTTTGGCTCGGCACGGCTGCGATGATTGCGGGAGTGATGGATTGCCTTGCAGGATTAGCTCGCTATCGGCGAACCCGCAAGCAAATCGACTCTGGTAACTTCCAGCCCGCCGGTTACATCATCGACTTAGTCGGGATTGTGACTGCCCTCTTCGGCTTGACTCTTGCGGCGTATCTCGTCTACACAGAACTCCATTCTTAGTTAAAGCCTGCAGATCAGCAGTTCTCTCTCGTAAACCATTTCTTTAGGCAAATGGTCGTGAAGCCCGATGAACAACTCCTCGTGCTCAATCACTTCCTTCCGCCAGGCCTCGCGGTCAAATTTCTGCAGCTCATCAAACTTTTCCTTGGAGAGATCCATGCCCTTCCACTCCATGTCTTCGTGCCGCGGCATCCACCCGATGGGCGTCTCTCGAGCCAGTGCCCGGCCTTTCGTGCGGTCCACAATCCATTTAAGAACGCGCATATTCTCCGAAAACCCCGGCCACATGAATTTCCCGTCTCCATCTTTGCGAAACCAGTTCACGTGGAAGATTCGCGGCGTTAGAGTCAGCGACCTCTGCATTTTGATCCAATGACGGAAATAGTCGCCCATGTGATAACCACAGAAGGGAAGCATAGCCATGGGATCGCGGCGAACTTTTCCAACGGCGCCTGCTGCTGCCGCAGTGGTTTCCGATCCCATCGTCGCTCCGATGTAAACGCCGGAGCTCCAATTGAAAGCCTGGAACACGAGCGGCATTGTCGTCGCCCGGCGCCCACCAAAAATAATCGCGCTGAGGGGAACGCCGCTGGGGTCTTCCCAAGCTGGATCGATCGTTGGGCATTGTGAGGCTGGGGCCGTGAAGCGTGCGTTTGGATGTGCCGCCTTCGCGCCCGTTTCTTTCGCGATCTCCGGAGTCCACCTCTGCCCCTTCCAATCGAGGCATTCCGCTGGCGGCATGTCCGTCATGCCTTCCCACCACACGCCGCCCTCGGGAGTAAGCGCGACATTTGTGAATATGGAATTCTTTGCAAGCGTGGCCATGGCATTGCGATTTGTCTTTACAGAGGTTCCCGGCGCGACTCCAAAAAACCCTGCTTCCGGGTTTATCGCTCGTAGCAGGCCGCGTTCGTCCGGTCGAATCCAGGCAATGTCGTCTCCCACAGTCCAAACTTTCCATCCCTCAAAACCCTTGGGCGGGATGAGCATCGCGAAATTTGTTTTTCCGCACGCGCTTGGAAAGGCCGCGGCCACATACGTTTTCTCGCCTACCGGATTTTCCACGCCAAGAATGAGCATGTGTTCCGCCATCCAACCCTCATCCCGCGCAATGTTGGAGGCGATTCGCAATCCGAAACATTTTTTGCCGAGCAGCGCGTTTCCGCCGTAGCCGGAACCGTACGACCATATCTCGCGCGTCTCCGGAAAATGCACAATGTACTTCTCTTTATTACACGGCCACGGCACATCTTTCTGACCTTCTGCGAGCGGAGCACCTACGGAATGCATGCACGGCACGACGCGGGGTATCCCCGTATCGATCTGCTCAAAAACCCGCTCTCCAATGCGTGCCATTATGCGCATATTCACGAGCACGTAAGGAGAGTCCGTCAGTTGCACGCCGATCTGAGACATCGGCGAGCCAATCGGGCCCATGCTGTAAGGCAACACGTACATCGTCCGCCCGCGCATCGCGCCGTTAAAAAGACTCTTAAGCTTTTTCCGCATCTCGTACGGGTTTTCCCAATTATTTGTCGGGCCCGCGCTGTCTTTTGATAGCGAACAAATGAAAGTTCGGTCTTCTACGCGTGCGACGTCGTTCGCGTCCGATCTGGCGTGATAGCAACCTGGCCACAGCTTTTCATTCAGCTTTGTGAGCGTTCCCGACGCAACCATCTCCCCGAGTAAAATCTCGTTTTCTTCTTGCGAGCCATCGACCCAATGGATTCGTGCCGGTTTCGCAAGTTCCGCCATTTTTTCTACCCAGCGCAACAGGTGCTCATTCTTACTGAGTGGCACAGCTGGATTTCGGCCAAGCATGCGTGTGTTGTCCTTTAGCGCTGTTTTGTGCATGAAAATTAATAATCCTCAGCATCAATTTTACTAGGAGTGTCAATGAAAGGGAACTAAGACCCTCGTTTGGATGGATTCTCGTGCGAGCTTTCTAGACCGCTTCCGCGGATGCGCGCTTGACACTTGCTCTGCGGTGAAGGAAGTAATGGATCGCCGGTGTAAACACCAGAGACAAAACCATTGAGCTGAGGATCCCGCCGATAACGGCAATCGCCAGCGGCTGAAGCATCTGGGAACCTGCGCCGATGGCAAACGCCAAAGGCAACATCCCCGCAATGGTTGCGAGGGCCGTCATCATAATGGGGCGAAGCCGCCGCCGCCCGGACTGAATCATAGCTTCTTCGGCAGAAAAGCCTAAGTCTCGAAATCGATCTTCGGCATCCAGAAGCAGAATTCCGTTCTTGGCCACGATCCCGATAACCATAATCATGCCCATGAAAGAAGCGACATTGAAGGTTGTGCGTGTTATGAGTAGCGCGAGGAGGCCGCCAAACAACGAGAGTAAAGCAGAGGCAAGAATGGCGGCGGGCGCGGAAAACGTCCGGAATTCGAAAAGTAGCACTGCAAACAAAAGCAGGAGCGCCAGGAGAAGAACGATCAAAAGGTCGTGGAAGGATTTTTGTTGCTCTTGGTAAAGGCCACCATACTCCACGCGAATGGAAGCGGAAAGATGGAGATCGTTGACGGCTTTCTTCACAGCAGCAATACCACTACTGAGGCCCGCGCCTTCCAGACGAGCGGTGACTTCCAGGAGGCGCTGAAGATTCTCGCGGCGAATTTCCGTCTGGCCAGGCTCTGTGCTGACAGTAGCCAGAGAGCCGAGAGTCGCTGTGCGGCCCGTGGAGCTAACGAGCAAAGTGTTACTCATGCGGTCGAGCGAAGAACGGTTCTGCTCCGGAAATCGGACGCGAATCGGATAGGAGCGATCATTAAGGATTACCGGCATCGCGGCCGGCTCGCCTTCCAGAATCGTCGCCGCATCCACGGCAATCTCCTCGGGAGTGAACCCGGCGCGCGCGGCGACGGCGGGATTAACTTGGAACGTGACCGCCGGGCCGCTGGTAGTGTTTTCGATGCCGTCGAGGACGTCCACGACCGGGTGAGAGCTGCCAATTTGAATTTTGCCGATGGCATCCGCGAGACGCGGCGCCGTTTCCTCGAGAAGCTTCGCATCCGGTGAGAATAGCTTTATGACGATGGGTTCGGGCTGGCTGGTCAGGTCGCCGATCATGTCCTGCAACACTTGAATGAACTCAACTTTGACGGTAGGCTCGGTCTGTTCGATCTTCGCCCGTACGTCCGAGATGATCTTCTCGATATCCCGGCTGCGGTCGCGCTTCAGCTTCACCGTAAAATCACCTCTATTTGCTTCCGTAACGGCGGCCAGGCCGAGCTGTAATCCAGTGCGGCGCGAAGTGTTTTCAACTTCAGGGACGCTACCGAGAATTTTTTCAATGTGGAGAAGGATGCGATCGGTTTCCGCTAGCGAGCTTCCTGGCGGCGTGTCGTAGTCCAGGATGAAGCCTCCTTCGTCCATTGCGGGAAGCAGGTCGCTTTCAAGCGTCATATAGCACCCGATCGCCAGCACCATAATCACGGCAGAGCTCGCGGCCAGGATCCATGGACGTTTCAACACGCCCCTCATGACTCGCGCGTAAAACGAGACCACCCGACCGAAGAAGCCGGAAAGGTGTGCTTCCTCGGCCACCAGCAGCGATGCAACGTCTGTCCCCTCCTCGGAAGAGTTTGCCGAAGTCTGCACAGTGTCCTTTCGGCGGACAAAGTACAGGCTGAGAGTCGGGGTCCACGTCAGGGCTAACAGGAGCGAGGTGAAGAGCGAAACGGTCATGGTGACCGCGAGCGCGCGGAAAAAGCTGCCGGTGACGCCGGTAGTGGAAATGAGAGGCAAAAAAACAACGATGGGCGTGATCGTCGAGCCAATGAGGGGAACTGTCAGTTCGCGCAGCGCGCTCTGGATGGCTTTGAAGCGACTTTGGCCCGCGTCGCGGTGCAAAACTATATTTTCGAGAACAACGATCGCATCGTCAATGACGAGGCCCACAGCGGCGGCAAGGCCACCCAGGGTCATCAGATTGAAGCTCTGGCCGGTAACTTTAAGGACGATAAACGTGATGAGAAGCGTTGCCGGAATCACAAGTCCTGCGACGAGCGATGATCCCCAATCGCGCAGAAAGAGGACCAGGACAATCGAGGCGAGCACCAGTCCGACGAGAACCGCGTCGCGGACGCTCCCGATGGAATCGTGGACGATTGTCGACTGGTCGTAAAAGGGCTCGAGGTGAACTCCCGGAGGAAGCGTTTGTGAAAGCTCCCGCATTTGCGCGTGGACTTCGTTTGCGACCTGGAGTGTGTTGCTGTCTGGCTGCCGATTCACGTTCAGCAGCACAGCCGGCTTGCCGTTCGCGGTTACGATCGTATAGACAGGCGCAACCGAGGGTGAAATCGCTGCGATATCGCCCAGCCGAATCGGCACTCCGGCCACTGAATTCTTGACGACAATCTGGCCAATTTGGTCTGGAGTGCGAACCTGACCGCTCACGAGACTTAGCGCGAGTTGATGGTCGTGTTCGATCAGGCCGGGAGAATCAATCAAATTTGTGCGGCGAATGGCTTCCAGAATGTCCGTGACCGTGACTCCAGCCGTCAGTAGACGCGCGGGGTCTGGCGATACTTGAAATTCTGGAACCCGGCCGCCTTGAATGATGACCGATGCCACGCCGTCCAATCGGTTGATGCGCGGTTTCAAGTCATACGTCGCGATTTCCCAGAGTTTGTTCGGCGGAACGGTGTCCGAGGTCATGCTGTAACCAAGGATGGGAAACACGGCAAAGGTGAGCCGGTGGGTCTCCATTTTCGCGGTGGTCGGAAGTTCGGCCTGCAAGCGCGCAGCGACGGCATCGACGCGCTGGAGCGTGAGAATCATGTCAACATTCCAGTCGAAGAAGAGATCGACTTCGGCCGAGCCACGGCTGGTGATGGACTGAACTTTCTGCAGGCCGGGAACGCTGTTGACGGCTTCCTCGATGGGTCGCGTAATCGTCACCAACATTTGATCGATCGGCATGACCCCATTGTCCACTCCGATGACGATACGGGGAAAATCCGTGTTGGGAAAAACTGAAACCGGAATCGAAAAGGCGAAGTATGCGCCGACCAGCGCGAGGCTGACGATCAAGAATAGGATGGGACTCGATAGCCGCTGAAACCAGGGCAAGTCTTGCTGCTTAGACTTCGGAGCTTTCTGCGATTCGGACGGGGGCTCCATGCGCCGCTACTCCTTGTCCTTGTCGTCTGGTTTCGCTGAGTCGCTTGCATTGCCGGGCTTATCGCCCCCCTTAGTCTCGGCCGGAGTAGGCGCTTCAATCCTTACTTGCGTCTTGTCCGGCAATGCATACCCCCCGGAAGTAATGACCGGATCCCCTGCATTGATGCCGCTGACGATCTGCGCAAAGCCGCCATTGCGAATGCCGACTTGGACGATCTTTTGGTGTGCGAGATGGTCCGACCCAACGAGGAGCACGTAATCGGCGCCTTCCGTGCTCTTGAACAAGGCAGAAACCGGCACGAGGGTTGCATCTTTTACCGTTTTCGCCGTCAAGGAAACTTGGATGGTCATGCCGGGTTTCAACGCCGGGTCGGGTCTGGTTTCTTCGGCCCACACTTCGATGGTCGTACTCCCCGGATCAAGTGCGGGGCTGACAAGCGTAACGCGGCCCAGGATGGGTTCGTCCGCGCCGGGAACTTTTAGCTCGGCTGGGTTTCCGACTTTTAGCGCCGCGGCCTCGGCCTGCACAATGTGCGCTTTGGCGATGAGCCGGGAAAGATTCATCACCGTGAGGATTGGTTGATTGGCGGTCGCGGGATCCCCTTCATACAGAGGCCGATCTGTCACGACGCCGTCAATGGGGCTTCGGATTTCGGAATAGCTAAGCTGCGCCGCGGCGCCGCGATATTTGCCTTCGGCTGAGAGACGCGAGCCTTCCGCGGACTTCACCGCCTGCTGTTTCCCGAGGCGTTGGAGATCCGCAAGCTGTTTTTGTGCCTGTTCATTCTGACTGCGGGCTTGCGTTAGAGCGACTTCCGCGGCATCCAACTCGCGCCTCGCAATGGCGCCCTGCTGAAAAAGTTCCTTGCGGCTGTCAAAGACCTTTTGCTGGGCCTCGAACGATGATTGCGCAGTCTGCGCATCGAGCTGCGCCTTCTGGATTTGCTGCGGCAAGCTCGACCCGATTGTCGTGTTGTACGCAGCGTCGGCCTGCTCGAAGTCGCCTTTGCTCGCCTCCGCCGCTGCGGCCAAGTCCGCGTTCTCTAGAACCACAAGCAACTGCCCTTTTTTTACTCGCGTGCCGCGCTGCACGTGGAATTTCTTTACCGTGGATGTGATCTTCGGTGCCACCGTGGCTTGTTCGAGCGGAAACACTACCGCTTCCGACGTGATCATTTGAGAGATGGGTCCGCGTTGCGCAGGGGTAACCTGCACGGAGACCACCGGCTCCTGCTCTTTCTCGGCCTTCCCGCAGCCGGATAAAAGCAGCGCACCGAAGACGGCATAAGCAGCCACCCTCGCGCGAAAAGGCTGCCGCGGAGCACAAACTTTCGTCAGTTTCATGGAGTTGCCAGCACTCCCGTCAGAGTCTGCAGATTGGCCAGCGCCACGCGGTAGCGCACGGCTCCGTCCTGATACATGCCGCTGGCCTGCGCTGCGGTTGTTTGGGCATCGACCACTTCGAGCACGGTGGCTTCCCCATTCTTGTAGCGTAGCGTTGTCAGCCGGAGGCTTTCCGCAGCCAGTTCCGTCGAGCGGCTGAGGCCAGCAAGCTCGCTCATGGACGTCTCAGCGTCCGCGTAGAGCGATTGGATTTCCGCGAGAAGCCGGCGCTGGGCGAATGACAGCTCGCGTTTTGCTTGTGCGCGGCGAAGTTCGGCCTGCTTCACTCGGCTTTGCGTCGCTCCCCAATTCCAAATGGGAATGTTGAGCGTTGCGCTTATGGAAGAGCCTAGGTTCGAAAACGCTTGACCGTTGAATTTCGTTGGAAAGTTCACTCCGAAGTTCTCGGCGTCAATGCCGTACCAGTAGTCGAGCCCGAGCGACGGCAGATAGCCGGCGCGGGCGACAGTAACCTCGACTCCAGCGGCGCGGGTTGCTTCCAGCGCGGCGCGTACATCTGGATTTTCCCGGGCAGCGCGCTGTTTAACCTCCTCCAGCGTCGGCAACGGAATGTTCGCATGCAAATCGTCGGTAAGTTCGAAATTATCGTTGAAGTCGGCAAAAATCAGAACGGAGAGGCCCAGCTTGGCGTTCAGAAAAGCCAGTTGAGCTTCCTGGAACTGTCTGCGGCGATCCTGGGATTGCAAGTCGGCTTTTATAACGTCGGCATGCGCAACTTCTCCGCCATTTTCGCGAGCTTGAGTCAGCTTGAGAAAACTGTCGCCTTCCTCGGCGGCTTTGCCCGCCGTCTCCATTTTTTGTTGTGCGGCGGCCATGGCGTAGTAGCTCTTAACGACGGTGACCACCAGACCACGCGAGGCGATCTCCGCGCGAGCCCGTGCAAGCGCGGCCATGGCCGACGCGCGGCGAAAGCCCGCAATTCCTGCGAGGTCGATTGTTTCGTGCACATTGGCCTGGCTTACGTATTCGTGAACTGCGTTATTCGCAATGAATAGGACTGGAACGAGGGTCTTCGCGGCCACCGCTGCCGGGGCCGCTTGGCTGTAAAGCGCCTCGTTGTTATACGTCACGCTGGGTAGCAGCGCAGCGCCCGCTTGGTACCGATCCTGAAGGGCAAGGGCAGCATCGGTCTGTGCGGCCTGGAATTGCGTGCTATTTATTCGAGCGCGGTCCAAGGCGTTCTGGAGAGTCAATCGCTCTGGAGCGTTTGCTTGAGGAGCGCCAACTTGCTGTGCAGGCTGGGTGTTCGGCCCTATGAAGGACGACGCGGTCAGCTTCGGTACCGGATTATCTGGCTGTTGGCCGGCGGCCGGAAAGGGAGAAAGGATAAGCGCAATGAGCGCAAATGGCACAGTTCGATTCGAAAGAAAGCATGTTTTCATGGGAGTTCTCTCGAGCGGCCGCGAACCCT
>JBGPLB010000183.1:0-10200 GCA_041486245.1 Candidatus Acidiferrum sp. | reverse complement strand
CTCGGCGATTATGAAATTCTCGGCATCCTCGGCGCCGGCGGGATGGGCAAAGTCTACAAGGTCCGCAACACAATCTCCGACCGCATCGAGGCCATGAAAATTCTTCTCCCGGACCTCGCCGGTCAGAAGGATCTTGCCGACCGATTCCTGCGCGAAATCAAAGTCCTTGCGAGCCTCCACCATCCGAACATCGCCGCGCTCCGTACCGCGCTGACGCTGGACAACCAACTGGTCATGATCATGGAGTTCGTCGATGGCGTCACACTTTCTTCACGGCTCCAGCAGGGCGCCATTCCGCCCGGGCAAGCCGTCAAGTACATCGACCAGGTTCTCGATGCCCTAAGCTATGCTCACAAGCAGAACATCATCCATCGCGATATCAAGCCCGCCAACATGATGCTCATGCCTGACGGCGTCGTGAAGCTCATGGATTTCGGCATCGCCCGCTCCTCGACGGACCGCAGCCTGACCATGACCGGCACGACTCTCGGCTCTCTCAACTACATGCCTCCGGAACAAGTGAAGGGCGATCCCGCCGACAATCGTTCCGATTTGTATTCCCTCGGCGTCTCCCTTTACGAGATGGTGACCGGCCAACTGCCCTTCCAAGCCGAGAGCAACTACGCCATGATGGCCGCCCATCTGCAAGAAGCGCCCAAGCCTCCTATCGTTCTTCGGCCCGGCATCCCCCAGCCGCTCAATCAGATCATTCTGATGGCAATGTCCAAGGACCCCGGCCAGCGCTTTCAATCCGCCGACGCGTTCCGCGGAGCACTGAAGAGCGTGCAGACGCAAGGAGCGGGAACTCAGCCCGCAGTGGACCCGCGATCGTATGCGCCCTCGAGCGCAGCCAACGCCGGCGGAGCAACGGCTCTTTTTCAGGAAACGCCTGCTTCCCAGTCTCCAACCACCGTGCTGGATTCTCCTGTCTTCCAGCAAACTCAACGTGTCGCGGCCGCAGTTGCTCCCCTCGCGCCGCCGCCTCCGCACGCTGTAAGTGGCGGTGGTCATCGCGGATTGTACATTGGCCTAGGCGCATTCATCGTCGTCGCTGTTTTGTTCGCTGCCGGCCTTTACCTTCCGGGTCACCTAAAGACCCTCGCTGGACCGGGTAAGAATACTTTGCCCCCGCGGCAAGCGGTGCCGGCGGATTCGTCCGCATCCACTCCAGCTCCTACGACGCCTTCGACGCCTGGCGATTCGACAGCTACACCCACATCGGCTACGCCCAATCCACCCGAGCCTTCGTCGGTCACTCCCGCGGGCGCGACGGCCGCCCCTGCCACATCCTCGGGTGCGCAGTCTTCCCAAGCCGGCCAATCATCCCCGGACGCTTCTAGCGCGTCTTCGACTCCAGCGAGCGACGCGACCGCTTCGACACCACCCGCTCCGAGTTCAAGCTCTGCAGGTCAACCTCCGAAGAAAGCTTCTTCCAGCAAATCCAAAAAGAATGCGCAGTCAGCTTCCCAGTCGCAGGATGTTGTTCCACCGGCTTCGAGCGGCAGTGCAGCCCAAGCCTCCCAGGCGCAATCCGAAGCCGCTGCGCAAGCCGAGGAAGTCGAACGAAAATACGATGAAGTCGATAGCCGCTCGACAGCCGCCAGCCAGTCTCTGGACAATTTGAAGCGTCAGCAGGCCGCCTCAGGTTACGGACTTCGCAGTGACATCGTTTCCGCCGAGCAGCGCATGAAGACGGACCTCAACAAAGCGCAGTACTACATGCAAAAGCAGGATTCGAAAAACGCCAAAAAGTATCTGGACATGGCCGACGCCGAACTCCAAACCATCGAAAAATTCCTCGGTCACTAGTGTTTTGCCGGCCCCGAAATGTTGGAGGGACTGTGGATGATTACCCGCGTCATTCAACACTCTAGGTTCTAATAGCCTTATTTACTTTAGGCGCTGCGCATTATCGCGGACGTCGCATAAGGAATAACATATAAGCCGTAAATGCCTAGAACGTAGAGCACACCTCTTCCACCGCGTGTTCGGTAGAAGTAGTAGGGAAGAACCAAAGGCCATGCGAAGAACACGAAGGTGTCAAACTCAAACGGCACCCTGAAGCCACGGACTTGCCTGTCAGCACGCACCCACAAAGCCAAGATGAACCTGAACTCTGTCGCCCAAAGGATTGCAGCTGTCTCAGGCTTGCCAAATCCGTGAATCGCGAGGAATGACCACCCAATCGTAAAGAGTGTGGTGACCGCTACCAGTGGAATCACACACTGCCAGATGGCTACAGCACGTCCGTCCAAGCTCCTAAGCGCCAATTCAACTCCCCCAGAAAGACTCCGCCATATTCAGCGTTGAGTTCAGCGATGAATGGGTCGCCGGAGTGTACAGCTTTCCGGGCTGGTCGCCAACTTCTGATGAGCCGGATTGGAGGCGCAAATTCTTAACTTCCCCTTGCTTACCGAGGGGAGTTTGTGTACCTTACTCTCGGTAACCGAGGAGAGCTCATGAGCAAGCCTTCCGATTTGGTCCAGGGCACACTGGACTTGCTGCTTCTGAAAATTCTCGCGCTCCAGCCCCTCAACGGCTACGCCGTCAGCCTGCGCCTCAAACAAGTCTCCGGCGATGTGCTTCAAGTCAGCGACGGCTCGCTCTATCCGGCTCTTCACAAGCTCGAGCAAGAGGGTTGGATCACCGCCGAATGGAAGCCAACCGAAAACAACCGCCGCGCCAAGTTTTACTCGCTCACCCGGCTTGGCAAGAAGCATCTCGAAAAAGAATCCGCCAACTGGAGCCGCCTCTCCGCCGCCATTTCCAATGTAGTGAAACTCAAAGAGGCGTGAGCGAGCCGCACCCTCGCAAGGAGCCAAAATGCGCCCCGAACATTGGTTCTACACCTTGCCGCTTCGCCTACGCTCGCTTTTTAAGCGCAAGCAAGTCGAGCAAGACTTAAGCGAAGAGCTGCAATTTCACCTCGACCTAAAAACACAAGAATACCTAGCCGCTGGCCTGACGCCCGATGAAGCCCGCCGCAAAGCGCGCCGCGAATTCGGTGGCTTCGAGCAATCCAAAGAGAATTGCCGCGACGCGCGCCGCGTCAGCTACATTCAGGATTTTCTGCAGGACTTGAGTTTTGGCCTCCGCTTGCTTAGGACTAGTCCCGCATTCTCTCTCGTCGCCATCCTCACGCTGGCTCTCGGCATTGGCGCCAACACCGCGATCTTCAGCGTGATTCACGGCGTCTTGCTGCAGCCATTGCCTTTCCCCAAGCAAGATCAATTGATGATGCTTTGGGAGAAGGATAGAAGTGGCACTCGCTCGAACACCTCCTGGGCGACATTCATGGACTGGAATAGATTGAACCATTCGTTCACCGGGATAGCCGCCGTCAGTTTCTGGTCGCCGACCTTTATCGGCACGCGTGACGCCGAAACTCTGAGCGGCTTCCGCGCCTCATCTGCACTCTTTGATCTGATGGGCGTCAAATTTGTGAAAGGCCGCAATTTCTTGCCGTCCGAGGACGTGCGGGGAAACAATTTCGTAGTGATTTTGAGTTACGGCTTCTGGCAGCGAAGATTCGGCGGTGATTCCGCCGTAGTCGGCAAGGCCGTGCAGTTGGGATCCCGCGCGTACACGGTGGTTGGAGTCCTTCCTGCCGATTTCCCCTCCGTGCTCTCGTTTGATCCTCGCAAGCCTGCGGACATCTACACGCCATTAGCCTACGATGCGACGCTCCCCTACGCTTGCCGCGATTGCCGCCATCTCCGTGCTTTCGCCCGCCTGAGGGAAGGCGTCTCCGCCGAGCAAGCCGAAGCGGAAATGAATCAGATTTCAGCGAACCTGTTTCGCGAATACCCGACGGAATATTCCGCCCCGGGTGTAATTCTGACCCCTCTGAAGGACTATCTCGTAGGAGACGTCAAAACAGCTCTCTGGGTACTGCTCGGCTCCGTCGGATTCGTGCTCTTGATCGCCTGCGTAAATGTCGCAAACCTTCTCCTGGCTTGGGCCGCGCGCAGGCAACGAGAGGTCGCCCTTCGTGCGGCTCTGGGCGCTCATCGAACTCGCATGATCCGGCAGTTTGTCACCGAGAGTTTGCTGCTCTCTATCCTCGGCGGCGGCTTCGGGCTTGTCCTTGCCTGGAGTGGCGTCGTCTTGCTTCAGCGAGTTCGGCTTGCGAATTTACCGCGTCTTCAAAATGTGCACATGGACGCTTGGACATTCGCGTTTACATTCGGAATCTGCTTGCTGACAGGTCTTGCGTTTGGCCTTCTGCCTGCTCTTCGTGCCGCCAAACTCGATCTCATCGAAGCATTGAAGGAATCCGGTAAAACTACCGCTGGAAGAGAACGCCATCGCTTGCGCAGCGCACTCGTTTTTGCGGATGTCGCGTTGGCGCTGCTCCTCCTGACCGGTGCCGGCCTGATGATGAAAAGTTTCGTCCGTCTACTCGAAGTCAACCCGGGTTTTGATCCGTCCCACACTCTGACTCTCACCCTCGCTCTCTGGGGACCCAAGTCCGAAGACACGACTGCAGTCGCATTTTTCGACCAAGTTTTACAGAAAGTTCAGGCGCTCCCCGGCGTTGAATCGGCTGGAATTGTAAGCCAGCTCCCGCTGGGTGGAAATCTGGACATGTACGGCGTTCACGTCGAAGGCAAGACCCTGCCAAACCCCGAAGAAGATCCCAGCGCGGACCGCTATTCGATCACGCCAGGTTACCTGCGCGCGATGCGAATTCCCTTATTGCGCGGGCGTGAGTTCGATCAACGAGATGTTGCAACCTCCCCGTGGGTAGCGCTCGTCAACGAATCGATGGCTCGCCGTTTCTGGCCCGGTGAAGATCCTATCGGCAAGCGTTTCCGAATGGGGGATACCAAAGGACCGTGGAGAACCGTGGTTGGCGTGGCCGGCGATGTCCTTCATAGGGGACTAGATGCCCCGCATACTCTCCAAATCTATCTGCCGAACACGCAGTTCACGGATTCTCTCGTGATTTTAGCGGTGCGGACTTCCAATGACCCCGCCTCGCTCGCCGCCACGGTGCGTTCCGACATTGCCGCACTCGACGCGCAAGTTCCCGTTTCAGCTATCGCGACGATGGACGAGGTCGTCTCCGCCTCCGTTGAAAATCAGCGCTTCGGCGCGTTGCTCTTTCTGCTGTTCGGCGCGATTGCACTGCTCCTGACCGCGGTCGGAATTTATGGAGTGATCTCCTACGGTGTTGCACAGCGCACGCATGAGATCGGTATCCGCCTGGCCCTGGGTGCTGGCAGGCGACAAGTGCTCGGGATGATTGTTGGCGAGGCGATGAGGCCTGCGCTGCTGGGGGCGGCTCTAGGGCTATGCGCTGCGTTCGGCTTGACCCGGCTTTTGACGCGCCTGCTCTACAACGTCAAACCCACCGACCCGCCCATCTTCGCGGGTGTTTTTCTTTTGCTGATTGGTGTCGCGTTGCTGGCTTCCTACATTCCCGCGCGCCGCGCCACGCGCGTCGATCCGATGGTGGCTCTCCGTTATGAATAATTCAGCGATGGGCTCTACTGCCCTTTTGCCAAGAGGCTCTTCCACCGCTCCCACGAGTCTGCCCGGGCTTTCTTGTTTGCGTCGTTCGCGTCCGGCGCTTCGCCCGCGCGCATGAAGCCGTGTCCCGCGCCGTCGTAGGTCACCGGCTCAAACGCTTTGCCCGCAGCCTTCATGTTCGTGATTGCATCGGGAATCATCGCGCCAATCCGGGCGTCATTGCCCGCAAAAAATCCGTAAACCGGAGCTTTGATGCGCGCCATCGCGTCTTTCTCCGGCGGCGGGCCGTAAAAAACAAACGCCGCTGCCAAATCGCCGCGGTTCGTCGCGAAGCGGAATGTCTGTCCCCCGCCCCAGCAGAATCCGCCAACAAACAGTTTGCCGTTTGAGCCTGGCAGTTTCACGCCATAATCCGCCACTGCGTTAAGGTCCGCGGTCACTTGATCCGGATTGAGCTTGCTTACTGCTTCGTTGGTCTTACCTTGTTCAAACGACGAGCTTCGTCCTCCATTGGGCCCCATTCCGGAGAGCAGGTCCGGCGCAACGGCGATATACCCCGCCTCCGCCACCTGATCCGCCAAGTCCTGCACCCAATCCGACATCCCGAAGATTTCGTGAATGATCACCACCACCGGCCGCTTGTCCTTCGACTCCGGGTACACGACAAACGTCTCGACCGCGCGCCCGTCGTGTTTCACCGTCACCCACTCCTGGTGCCGCGCAGACTTTGCCAGCTTCTCCTTCGCCCAGTCCTGCGCGGAAACTGTCTGTCCCAATGCCAAGATCAGCAAAATCGGAAATATCCTTTTCATTTTTCCTCCTTACCCCTCAGCCCCGGCACTTAAGCCGGATTCTTTTTCATTCTTCGAAGCGCTCGCATCATATCCGCTCTTCCTACGTCACGGCAATCCCCGCTATCGGCCTGAATCTTCGGACATGGCGTCAGTCGCCTCGGCCGAATTCTTAAATTCTTGTTGCGTGCGCGCCCCGTTTCCAAGAGACTGTGCCCCTGTTTCCACTACTTCGGAGGCGACATGACCCGGCTTCGTCCGCTTTTCCCTCTTCTTGCGCTCTGCGTTCTGCTTCCTGCACTCGCGCAACCTCCTCAAATACCGGCGCCTCCCAAAACCGCGCCGGCTTCCGCAGCCGCCGAAGCAAAGCCGGCAGCCGCAACACCGGCTCCCGCGGCGCATCCTCTCGAGAAAGCTGATCTCGCGGCATTCTTTGACGGTCTCGTCCCGCTTCAGATGGAGCGCAGCGACGTCGCCGGCGCGACTGTTCTCGTCATGAAGGACGGTCAGGAACTTTTTAAAAAAGGCTACGGCTACTCGGACGTCACAAAGAAAACGCCCGTCGATCCAGACACCAGCATGTTCCGCCTCGCCTCCATCTCGAAACTCTTCACCTGGGTTTCCGTCATGCAACTAGCCGAGCAAGGCAAGCTGGACATCGACGCCGACGTGAACAAGTATCTCGATTTCCAGATCGCCCCGGCCTTCGGCAAGCCCATCACTCTCCGCAACCTGATGACCCACACGGGCGGTTTCGAAGAAGTCGTTCACAATATTCTTGTTGTCGATCCTAAAACGGCTTCTTCTCTCCGCGACTTCCTGATCGCCTATCAACCTCACAGGATGTATCCTCCCGGTGAAGTTCCCGCTTACTCGAACTACGGTGTCGGTCTCGCCGGCTACATCGTCCAGCGCGTCAGCGCCGAACCCTTCGAGCAATACGTCTCCGAGCACATTTTCCAGCCGCTCGGCATGAAGCATTCCAGCTTCAACGAACCTCTGCCCGCCGATCTGCTCCCGTACGCATCCGACGGCTACCGCGCCAACACGGAAAAACCTGCCATCGGCTTTGAAATCTTCCAGCCTGCTCCCGCCGGCGGCATCTCCTCCGCCGCGGGCGACATGGAGCGATTCGCATTGGCGTTATTAAACGGCGGCGAGCTCGATGGCCATCGCATTCTCAAAACCGAAACCCGCGACGCCATGTGGACGCCTCAGTTCGCTGCTTCCGCCCAGCTGCCCCCGGCATGCATGGGCTTCTACCAAACCTGGCGCAACAATCTTCGCTTCATCGGCCACGACGGAGACTTGGTCGCCTTCCACAGCATGTTCCTGCTCGAACCCGCGCAAAAACTCGCCCTCTTCGTTTCCTATAATTCCGCAGGCTCAGCGCAGCGCAACCGCGCCGAACTCCTCGACGGTTTCGCGGATCGCTACTTCCCTGCCCCTGCTCAAACCGCGTCTCAATCCATCCCCGTTGATAAACTCAAGGACATCGCTGGCACCTATCAATCCACGCGCCGTGCCGACAGCACCAAGTTCGCTATTTCGAATCCTCCCGGGCAAGCCGTGGCCAAGGTAGACAAAGACGGCGTCTTGACTATCGATAGCTCTAAAGACTTGCGCGGCCACACGCGCAAGTGGAAGCCTATCGGCAAGGATCTCTGGCAGGCCGAAGGCGATCAAGCTCGCATTTTTGCCATTCGAGATTCGTCAGGAAAAATCGTCCGCCTCGCCGTCAGCTTCCCCGGAGTGCAGCTTCAGCGCGTGCCGTGGTATGAGAACAAATCCTTCGTGGGAATCTTCCTCGCCCTGAGCGTGCTGTGCCTGCTTTTTGTCGTCCTCGCCAGCTTGGTTCGCTTGGGCAGGAAGTTGTTCTTCCGTGATCGCCCGCCATTCAAGGCTCAGCCTGGCACTCTGTGGATTTCCATCGGTCCGCGGCTCGCCGCGTTCACCTGGACCATCGTTGGAATTTGGTTCGCAGCATTGGCCGCACACCTTCAAAGCGCCGACTTGCCCGCATTCCCCGCCATCGTGCCCTATTTTTGGCTGATCAACTGGTTCGCTGTCCTGGCCGTTTTCTTCAGCATCTTCGCGCTCGTCGCTGGAATCCGTATTTGGCGCCGCGCCGACGTCCGCACCATCTCCCGTCTAAAATTTTCGCTGGTAGCCGCCGCCTGCGTCTTTCTGACGTGGTATTCCCTCCACTGGAACCTCATCGGCCCCGTCCACCGTTTCTAGGTCACCCAGACGGACACTGCGCTTACAGTTCCCAACCCTTTCGCCGCTCCGGCTTCACGAGTTTCTGCGCGGCGTCGGAACTTGCCTTCATTCCAGCACGGTCCCAATGCAGCCGCTCGCCCGTCATCGTCGCAACATTTCCCAGCAGCAA
Organism: Candidatus Acidiferrum sp.; assembly: GCA_041486245.1. Taxonomy (GTDB): domain Bacteria; phylum Acidobacteriota; class Terriglobia; order Acidiferrales; family UBA7541; genus Acidiferrum. Next base: position 1,542 of record JBGPLB010000183.1, on the reverse strand, counting down.
TGTCTCCGTCACCACTCCTGTAAACTCAAAATTCGCTCCGGGCTTTGACTTATCTCCCTTACACGCGTTCAGCCACTCCCGTTCGTTTCCCGGAGACCGCGGCAGCGTTTTCGACGGCTGCTTGTAGGCGTCCATTTTAGTCTGCGGAATCAGTTTCGGATTCGATCCGTTGAACCCGCACAAAATCTTTCCGCGATCTCCCACAAACAGCAGTCCCTCGCCCTCTTCATCTTCATGCGTCAGAGTGCGTCCTTCTTCCAACTCAGCCGGCCGCGGCGGCTTCAATCCGCCGTCGTACCAATCAAACTTCACTGCAGGCATATTCCCCCGCGCCGGAAAGTTGTACCGCACAATCGACGCCATCGGATACGTCTCCGCATAGCGGTCGGTCGAACTCGCTTCCACCGTCTCCGGCGCTTCCAGTTTCAGCACTCGGAAAATCGTGTCGTAGCTGTACGAACCCATATCGCCCAGCGCCCCGCATCCAAAGTCGCTCCATCCGCGCCAGACAAATGGAAGATACGCCTGGTTAAAACTGCGCTCTGGCGCAGGACCGAGCCACAAATCCCAAGCCAATCCATCAGGAACCGGCTGTGTCTCGTTTGGCCGTTCAATCCCCTGCGGCCAGAACGGCCGGTTCGACCAGTTGTAGACTTCCCGCACAGGGCCGATCGCGCCATCCCAAATCCATTCGCACAAAAGCCGCGTCGCCTCGGACGCCTGATTGCCCACGGCAATCTGCGTCGCCACGCCCGTCTCGCGCGCCACTTCCGCCATTCGCCGCGCCTCATAAATCGTGTGTGTCAACGGCTTCTGGCAGAAAACATGTTTCCCCTTTTTCATCGCGGCTATGGACACTGCTGCGTGCAAATTGTCTGTCGTGCAAACCACCACCGCATCTACATCCTTTTGCTTTTCCAGCAGCTCGCGAAAATCAGCGTACGCCGCGCAACCTTTGTAATTTCCTGAACGCGTCTGCGTCGCGTAAAGTCCATCCACGATCTTCTGACAAGGTTCTCGTCCCGCCACTCCGCTTGTCACCCGCAGCGAATGCGTCAACTGAATCGGCTCGTCAGGGCTCAGCCAATCCCAGCCGCTGTCCACACCGAGCAACTTCTGCACGGATTTGGAGAACTCGTGCGTGTCCCACTGCGGATAATTCGCGCCGCTCTTGTTCACATCGCAAACCGCCACACCCTGCACGTCCGGCTCCTTCAAAAAGTGCAGCATCACGCGCAATCCCTGCGCCCCCACCCCAATGAACGCGATGTTGACCTTGTCGCTCGGCGGCACAAATCCCGGGCCGCCCAAAACGTGCCGCGGCACGATCGCGAATCCCGCCGCCGAGGCCGTCTTTTCCAAAAATTCCCGCCGCGAAATCCCGTTCTTCGATGAGCCATTCAATCGTTTCAAATCTCCCATTTCACACCTCGCCGCCGCAATTCTACAGCTAGTTCGGCAACACGTCGATAATTCCCTGCGCACCGCCACGAGATCTCCGGCCTGGGTCCTCGATGCCTCACACTTCGTGCCTTTGGGTTG
>JBGPLB010000182.1:0-10214 GCA_041486245.1 Candidatus Acidiferrum sp. | reverse complement strand
GACACGGATCACACCGTCGCGAAACGCCGTGATGCGCAACTTCGCGGAGCCGGCGGTCAGTTCGACGCCGTTTTGCAGCTTTTCCACTCGCTGCACGTTGCTAATGTGCTGCCAGCCCGCCGCCGCTGCACTGAAAGCGCTGGCGGCGCAGAAGAGCAGGCCGACTCCAGACCATCTTGCAAGACGTAACATGCTATCCCTCACTCCACAGGCTTAGTGAAAGCAGTAACCTTTGAAATGCCTCTTCGCGCGCCGGGCGGCGCGCCTCTCGAGTCTGGCTATGCTGCGAGCCATTCCTCAAAGAAGGACGAGGCTTTGGCGCCCTCGATACGCCTGCGCACCGCGTCCATGACACGACACTTTGCAGTCCCGTTGTTTCCGTAAAAAGCCAGCCAGTACGGCAAGTGCAGTTCAAGTGGCACGCGCTCGATTTCCACTTTCAGCGCGCGCAGTTTGAAAAAACCCTGCTGGAACAACACACGCAGAACCTTTGCCTTGAGGAGTTCTTCAGCTGCATCCTGTTGCAACCGAGGTAGAAGCTGATTCCGCGTTTCAATGGTGAGCAACTCAGTTTCGCGCGGAACGTGCGGAAATTCGTAGAGGTCGAGCGCGCCATGAACCGCATCGAGCGCAAAAATACGAGTGTTCAGAGCGCCAACCATTTCATGGCGCACACGATAAACCCAGAACGGCACGTAAGCATCGGCGACTCGCTGTAGCGGACCGCTACGAATCTTCCAATAGGCAGCGCTAAAGCTGCCCGACCGGAAGACACGGATAGCCTCTTCCCGAGTGACGTTCGGTTTTAAGGCTTGGATGGCAACCGTTTTCACTTATTTCCCGTCCGAAGCAAGGTCTAACGGAAGTAAATCCACAAGCCGATCACCGTCCCCAGCAGCAGAAAACTAAAGACGATGTTGATAACGCGCTCGGTTTGCGTTTCGTGCGCGGGTTTGCGCTGGCGCGGGTCAACCACGGTGGTTTCGATCTTTTCGTCGACGGTTGCAAACGTCAGTCCGGCAAGTTGTTTGCGGTCAGGCGGTTTGGTCATGAGGCTGACTACGACGAGGACGAGCGAGCAGACCACGAACATGAATATCGCATAATGCAGAAAGTTCATGTCGACGAGCCAGCGCACGGCGGGAGATTGGAAATGGCCGCCCCCGGCTTGGTCGGCGAGCTCCAGCACAAATCGTGTTGCGCCCAATACGAAGCCTGTCAGAAGCGAGCTGATCGCTCCGGCTCCGTTCAAGCGTGGCCATAAGATTCCGAGGACAAAACACGCGGAAATCGGCGGGCTGATGTAGGCCTGCACACTCTGCAAGTAAATATAGAGCTGGCTGCTGATGTAGTGGATAAAGGGGACCCAGAGCAAACCAAGCAGGACCATAAAGCCCGTAGCAACGCGGCCGAAATTGACAAGTTGGCCTTCGGAAGCCTGGGGGCGGATCTTCTTGTAAAAATCCAAAGTCACCAGGGTGGACGCGGAATTGAACACCGAGCTCATCGCACCCATAACAGCCGCTAGCAACGCAGCCATGACCAGACCCACGAGGCCCGTGGGCAACAAATTCAAGATGAGCGTGGGGTAGGCATAATCGGGCTTTTTCACCTGCTCGGGGAAAAGCGCGAAGGCGATAATGCCGGGCAGCACAAGTATGAACACCGGCAAAATCTTCAGGAAGCCTGCAAAAATTGTCCCCAACTTTGCGTGCCCCTCGTCGCGCGCGGAAAGCACCCGCTGGACGATCACCTGGTCGGTACACCAATACCAGATGCCGAGGATCGGCGCTCCAAAAAATATTCCCGTCCATGGAAACTGCGAATCGGACGCCGGCTTGATCATGTGGAAGTAACTGGCGGGCACCATGGTCCGCAGGTGTTCCAAACCGCCGACCTTATGAAGACCGATTACGGTTAGCACAACCGCGCCTGTAATCAAAATCAAAGTCTGCACTGTGTCCGTATAAATGACCGCAGCCAGGCCGCCGGCTACGGTGTATATTCCCACGGCGATGACCAGAACGACCGCCGTTTTCCAGAGCGACCAGCCGGCCACGCGCTCCAGAACAACGCTCGCCGCATAAAGCTGCACGGAGATCTTTGTAAAAATGTAGGCGATGATCGAAATGCCTGCCAGGTAAACGGCGCAATTGCGATTGAATCTGCGTTCCAAAAATTCCGGCATCGTGAACACGTTGGACCGCAGGTAGAAAGGCACGAACACCCAACCCAGAACCAGCAGAATCAGGCAAGCCAGCCATTCAAAATGTCCTACGGCGAGTCCGGACGAAGCTCCGGTCCCCGACAAACCGATAAAGTGCTCGGTGGAGATGTTCGAGACGAACAGAGACGCGCCGATAAAAAACCAACCGATATCTCGCCCGGCGAGGAAGTAGTCCTCGGAGGTTCGTTCTCTCCTGGAAAAATAAAGGCCGATGCCAAACACAATGGCAAAGTAGATCCCGATGATGACGAGATCCAAGGTGGCTATGCTCTTGTGTGCAACCGCGACTTCCGATGCAACCAGCATCTGTTCCTCCTTGGCAGCCGCCTGCTTTTGCCGGGCGTGACCGATTCCTCAGTTGTCGTCCACTTCGTGGGAGTACATTGCGCGCCAGCCCCCTGGTTGCCGAAGCGCACTTAACATGATGAAAATACCGCTGTTTCTCGACCCAAATTGTGCGTGCGAAGTCTATAACAGGGCACCCGAAGGCTCAATGGGTGTTTGGCCGCTAGCCAGCATCGCGACTCCCCGGCAAGCGCGACTCGTCGCTGGCAAATTCCCCTGCAGTAGCCCCATCATTAGTTAGCTATGGCGATTGTTGCGCTTCAAAAGGTCAGCAAGCACTATCTCACCGACGGGCAGCGCGTCCACGCTCTGGACGATGTTTCGCTCGAAGTAGACCGCGGAGAGTTCGTGGCTCTTGTCGGACGCAGCGGCTGCGGGAAATCAACGCTCCTGAATCTCGCCGGCGCCATGGATTTTCCGACTTCCGGCCGAGTGCTGCTCGACGGCGTAGACACAACCACTTTGAAGGATGCCGGTCTCACCCTGCTGCGCCGTGAAAAAGTCGGCTTCATTTTCCAATCGTTTCAACTGCTGCACACGCTAACGGTTTTTGAAAACGTCGAGCTGCCGCTTCTTCTTGCTGGAAAGCAAGATGCACGAGCCGTCGCGCGAGAAAAGCTCGCCTGGGTGGAACTCGATGGCTTGGGCGACCGCTATCCGCACCAGCTCTCCGGGGGACAGATGCAGCGCGTGGGCATTGCGCGCGCTCTGGTGCAATCCCCCGCCATTCTTCTGGCTGACGAGCCCACCGGAAATCTCGATACGGTGACGGGCAACGTCATTCTCGACCTTCTGAAGCGCCTGACGCGCGAACTAAACACGGCAACTCTCTTGGCCACGCACAGCGCGGAGGCCGCGGCCCTCGCAGACGCTATCGTGCGCTTGCGTGACGGAAAGATTGAGGAGGCTGCGGGGCGCTGACATGGGACGCTTCCTTCTTTTTTACAGATTGATGCTTCGTCCGCTGCTACAGGAGCCCGTGCGGGCGACTCTCACAATTCTGGCAGTAACCCTGGGCGTCGCCGTGGTGTTGGCGATCGATCTTGCTGGTACCGCAGCGACGGGATCTTTCCGGGCCTCGATGGAAACCCTGGCTGGCGACAACGATCTGGAAATTGTCGCGTCGGGCGGCGTGCCGGAAACCGTGGTAGGAACGCTCGCAACCCTTCCTTATTCCATTCGCATTTCGCCGCGCATCGAAGACTCGGCGGCCATCTTGAATGCGCAACAGACCATTCCGCTCATCGGCGTAGACATGGTTGCGGAAGGCAGCTCCGACAGGATGGAGAAAATCTTTAGGTCCGGCCCGAGTGAAAATCCTGGCTTGTCAATAGATGCGATGAAGCACTTGCAGGACCCAGACAGCATTTGGGTCGGCGCAAGTCTGGAGAAAAAACCGGGCGACCGGCTCCGCCTGCTGATTAATGACCAAGTCCGCGAATTCACTGTCCGCGGTGTTTACCCGGATTCGAACGGCAACGAGCCTGCCGTCCTGATGGATCTCGCCGCAGCCCAAAGCGCACTGAACCGTTTTGGCCGAGTCGACCGCATCCTTCTAAAAGTTCCGGAAGTCCCGTCTCTCGATGAGTGGCAGCACCGTTTGCGTTCTGTCTTGCCGCCAGGCGTCGAAGTTCGTCCGCAAGGAACGGGCACGAACGAGAATCGGCGAATGCTCGCGGCTTTCCGATGGAACCTGCGTCTAGTTAGTTACATTGCGCTTATTGTTGGCGCTTTTCTCATCTACAACACGATTTCCGTTTCTGTTGTGCGTCGCCGGCCAGAAACCGGAATCGTCCGCGCTCTGGGTGCCAGCCGCGCAACAGTTCTCATTGCTTTCATCGGCGAGGCCGCTTTTTTCGGTTTAGCGGGAGCCGCGCTTGGTCTTCCAGTCGGCCGCATCATGGCATCCGGAGCGGTGAAACTCATGGCTGCCACGGTGAAGTCACTCTATGTGAGCAGTCGTCCAGGGGCGATCGCGTTGAGCGCGTGGTCTGTGGTGCTCGCGTTCATCATCGGAATTGGCGTGGCGATTCTTTCCGCTTACTCGCCCGCGCGCGAAGCTGCGCTCGTCTCGCCAGTCGAAGCCATGGCGCGCGGCCGGCGCGAGTACATCGCTCGTGTGCACAAATCGTGCGATTTGTGGCTCGCACTGGTCCTCGGCATACTGGCAGCGCTGGCGGCTCGCGTTCCAGCCGTCGAAGGCAAGCCTGTTTTCGGCTACCTAGCGGCCATTTTGCTCGTTATTGCGTCTGCGCTGGCGATTCCGGCATTTACGGACGCGGTGATTTCCCACTCTTCCCGGTGGCTTGGAAAAATCCTCGGAGTCGAAGCGCTGTTGGCATCGCAAAGTCTCTCCGCTGCGCTTCGCCGCACTTCGGTGCTCGTTGGCGCGCTTTCCACCGCCATCGCAATGATGGTATCTGTCGGCATCATGGTCGGCAGTTTCCGCGAGACGGTTCTGCTCTGGATGAATGATCGGCTTCCCGCGGACCTCTATCTGCGCCCCGCCGGTGAACCGGCGCCTGACCGTCATCCGACAATTTCTCTGGAACTGGCCGGCAAGATAAGCAACCTGCCGGGGATCGCGGGAGTGGACCGGCTGCGCGCCTATGAAATCAACTACGACGGCATGCCTGCTACCCTAGCCTCGGTGGATTTGAGCGCCCTGCGCTCGGATCATCGCTCGAACTTTTTCTCTGGCAGGCCAACCGAGCAGGTTCTCTCGCAGATTCGCAATGCCGATGCCGTGTTGGTCAGCGAGCCATTCACCTACAAGCATCATGTGCGCGCTGGCGACACCATCACAATTGCGCTGGGAGCGGTGCGTCCAGCTTTTCGCATCGTCGATGTTTATTACGATTACGGAAGCGAGCGCGGCAGCATCCTGATGGATCGTCAAACGATGCTGCGATATCTCCCGGACCCCGCTCCTTCAAATCTTGCCATCTATATTGCCCCCAATGCTTCGGTCGAGACGGTGCGCGAGGAGATCGCCAAAGCGGCTGCAGGCTATCGTGTGTTGCTTTTTTCGAACCGGGATTTGCGCACCCAGGCTATCCGAATATTTGACCGCACCTTTGCCATCACGTACGCGCTCGAGGCCGTTGCAGTGATTGTTGCGGTGATGGGCATCGCCGGTGCGCTGCTCGCTTTGGTCATCGACCGCCGCCGCGAACTGGGCTTGCTGCGTTTTCTCGGCGCGGCAGCCGGCCAGGTACGCAAACAAATTCTCGTCGAAGCCGGTCTGCTTGGCCTGCTCTCGAATTTCGTGGGGCTCGCTCTGGGATTTGCGCTCTCGCTTGTCCTCATCTATGTCATCAACAGGCAGTCGTTCGGCTGGACGATACGCTTCCACTGGCCGGTTGCAATTCTGCTGGGAGCGATCAGCGTGGTCTATGCCGCCACAGTGCTGGCCGGGCTTTATCCCGCGCAAGTCGCTGTGCGCCTTAATCCCCTCGAGGCTGTCCATGAGGAGTAAGCTCGCTGCCCTGGCTGCGGCGCTTTTGATTTTCAACCCGCTCGCCGTGCAATACCGCACCGCGGTGCCCGGCTATCGATTCGAATTCCCTCGAGACAATTACGATCACCCGGACTTTCAAACGGAATGGTGGTACTACACGGGAAATTTAAAATCCGCGAGTGGCCATCGTTATGGATTCGAATTGACGTTTTTCCGCCAAGCGGTCAGCCGTGATCCGGCTCATGCTGCAATCTGGGATGTGAAAGATCTCTACCTCGCGCATCTCGCGCTCAGCGACCTGGACGGCCAACATTTCTATCACGCGGAAAGAATCAATCGTGCCGGACCCGGAATCGCGGGCGTGAGCGCATCGAGTGCACGCATATGGAACGGCAACTGGCAGATTCAGTGGAAAATCGCGGACCAACAGCTGGAAGCCGTCGATCGGGAGTTTCAATTGCATCTGACGCTCCAGCCGGAAAAACCTCCCGTCATTCACGGTGAAAATGGCGTGAGTCAAAAAGCGGAAGGAGCGGGCCACGCGTCTTACTACATTTCGCTGACTCGGTTACGGGCGAACGGAACACTTGAGTTGAACGGCCAGCAGCTCGAAGTCGCTGGGCTCGCCTGGATGGACCACGAATTTTTCACGCACCAACTCGAGGCCAGTCAGGTCGGCTGGGACTGGCTGAGCCTGCAACTGGAAGACAACACCGAGCTCATGCTTTACCATATTCGCCGGCAAGATGGCTCGGTCGATCCATTCTCTGCCGGAACATACGTGGATGCTCAAGGAAAATACATACATCTGCGCGTGAGCGACTTCACCTTGCGGCCGCTCGCCGAGAGCTGGACCAGCCCCGACACTCACGCGGCCTACCCCATTGCCTGGAAAATTGGAATCCCGAAGCTGGGGATGGAACTGGAAGCGCGCGCCGCGCTACCGGGGCAGGAGTTGGCTGGAGAAACAAGCTTCGTGCCGGCCTACTGGGAGGGAGCCATTAGTCTTGGCGGTCACAGAGGCAACATTGCGATCAAAGGCGTTGGTTATCTGGAAATGACAGGCTACGATCGCGCCGTCAAACTAGCGCCTTAAGCAGAGCCAGACATTCCCGCGAACTTAATTGAGGCCGGGAGTTTTCGGAGGGTGAGCAGTGCTGGCTCGTATGATTAATTCCGGCTCGACCACGATTTCCTTGGGATGCGGGGTCTTCGTGGGCGCGGTAATACGCTCCAGGAGAATCTCCGCGGCGATCGTCCCCATCTCCCGCAGCGGTTGGCGTACCGTCGTCAAAGCTGGATTCTGAAAGGCGGCGCTTTGAATGTCGTCGAAGCCTACGACGGAAACATCCTCGGGCACTTGGCGGCCGGCTTCCCGAAGCGCTTGAATCGCGCCGATGGCGGAAATGTCGTTAAAAGTGAACAGCGCAGTGAATGGTTCTCCGCAAGCGAGAAGCTTTTGCGTGACCTGGTACCCCAGTAACGGCGAAGACGATTCTCCTTCGAGCTGCCCGGTCAGCATTCCCTTAACCTCAATATTTAATTTCTTGGCTGCTTCGCGGACTGCTTCCCAGCGTACTTCCGTGTCGGAGCTGAACGCTTGTCCTTTGATGAACGCCATCTTGCGGTGCCCCAGGTTCGCGAGGTGTTGCAAGGCGAGACACGCGGCGCGATCGTGGTTGAGGACGATGTTTGTTACTCCCGGCACATCCCGATGCCCGGACACGGCGACCCCCGGGACATCCACTCTGTCAGAAAGTACGGTATCCACAGCAATCAATCCTTCCACCGCGCGCTGTTGCAGTAGGAGTGGATATTCTTCAATGAGTTCATTTCGATGATGGTGGCTGACCACAAAATAAAAATAGCCTTCCTGGAGCAGGTGGTCTTCGATACCCGACATGACCAGAGCCGCATAGCCCTCGCTGATCTCCGGAACCACAACTCCGATGGTGAAGCTGCGCTGCTGCCGAAGAGACCTGGCGATGTGACTCGGGCGATAATTTAGTTCCCGCGCTGCCGCGCGGATCAGCTCCTGTGTGCGGTGCGGGATCGATTTTGCCGCAGGCGACCGGTTGATTACGAAAGAGACCGCGGCTTGAGAAAGGCCGAGATGTTCCGCGAGGAACTTCAGGCTCACTCCCGTGCCGGCGGGTTTCCGCGCGGCGGAGGTGTGCTTTGGTTTTTCACGGGGCATAGGCGGTTCTTGGCTGGTAGTCTCCCATAACGGGGTTGGCAGGACAAGGGTCCTTGGCTAACCAACGCCTGGCCCGGCAATTCCCTCTTACAATGCTTGAGTATCTTACTAAATCGGTTTACTATGCTGTTTTCTTGGAGTGGCCCGCAAGCTATGCTAATTGTTCGCGTGCGCTATTGCAGTAATTCCGTAAGAATAAGGATTTTTCTGCTGGCGCGGCGGAAGCTAGGAATCCAGAATTGTTTGCCATTTTTATCCTAAACCGCCACGGAATCGAGTAAGGTGTTGATACTTTCCGCGTTGAAAATAAAACCCGGTCTGACGTTCGTGGGAACCATCGGAGTTCTTGAAAACGTGCTTACCACACTCATTCGATTCGTACTTGTTTCGTCCTTACTCGTGTCCGCTCAGTCTGCCACAGCCCAGGAGCCCCCGGCCGGCGCGGAATCCGAAAGAGCGGCACTCGGTCCGAATCTTGTCGATGCCCTCGTGGAACAAAAAATGGATGTCCTCCTGAGAAAAATGACCTTGGAAGAAAAGGTCGGCCAATTGGTTCAATACTCGGTCGGCCAACCCGCGGGGCCAGTCACGGGGCCCACCGAATACAAGGACATGATCATTAAGGGAGAGGTCGGAGCATTATTCAACATCACGACTGCACGGGATTCTAACGCTTATCAACGGTTGGCAGTCGAGAATTCCCGTTTGAAGATCCCTCTTATTTTTGGTCTGGACGTAATCCATGGGTTTCGAACCGGGTTTCCGATACCCCTCGGATTAGCATCCACGTGGGACCCCGAACTTGTCCAGCGGGCGGCTCGCGTGGCCGCGCGGGAGGCATCCGCAACCGGAATCCGCTGGGTCTTTTCCCCAATGGTCGATATCGCGCGTGACGCGCGCTGGGGAAGAATGGCCGAAGGCGCCGGAGAGGATCCCTACCTCGGCTCTGCGATGGCACAGGCCTACGTCCGCGGCTACCAGGGTGACCGGCTCACGGACCCGGATAGCGTCGCCGCTTGCGTCAAACATTTTGTAGGCTATGGAGCCGCCGAAGCTGGCAGGGACTACAATTCTGTCGAGATTTCCGAGCATACTCTAAGAGAATTCTACCTGCCGCCCTTTCACGCAGCCGTCAAAGCCGGCGCCGCCACGATCATGACCGCGTTTGATTCCCTCAATGGAATTCCCACTTCCGCAAACCCATTCACCATCAAGGATATTTTGCGCAAGGAATGGGGATTCCGCGGACTCGTTGACAGCGACTGGACTTCCATCTCGGAACTGATTCCGCACGGTATTGCGAACGATCCTGCCACTGCTGCGCGAAAGGCCTTTCTGGCTGGCGTGGAAATGGATATGGTCAGCAGCTTTTACCACGACAATCTGGTGAACCTGGTGCGCTCCGGCCAGGTGCCCGAATCGGATGTCGATCGTGCAGTTCGCGACGTCCTGCGCCTCAAGTTTTCCTTGGCTCTCTTCGAACATCCTTACGCGGACGAGAAGAAGGAAGCAGGCGCGATGCTTCAGCCGGAGAGTGTATCGCTCGCGCGCGAAGCTGCGGAACGCTCGTTTGTTCTGCTGAACAATTTCCCTGCAAGCAACGGATCGCCGCTGCTTCCACTTTCCCCGGATTTGAGGCAAGTCGCGCTTCTGGGGCCGCTGGCGGATGACGCCGCGAATATGCTCGGCTCATGGTCCGCGCAGGGCCGCCCACAGGATGCCGTTACGTTGCGCGCCGCGCTCGTCGAGAAATTAGGCGCGAATCGCGTGCACTATGCGAAGGGGAGCGAAATCACGAAGGGTTCGGACGAGCAAATGACTGAGGCTGTCAAAGCCGCGCAAGAATCCGATGTCGTGATTCTTGCGCTTGGCGAAGACGCCCCAAACATGACCGGTGAGGCTGCTTCGCGCGCGCATCTTGGCTTGCCAGGCCGCCAGCAGCAGCTCCTCGAGGCGATTGTTGCCACGGGAAAACCCGTCGTCCT
>JBGPLB010000181.1:0-10239 GCA_041486245.1 Candidatus Acidiferrum sp. | reverse complement strand
CGTCCTGCAGCACGCCATGCAGCCCATAGCCAAAGAGTGGCATTCCACAGTCCTCTCCCGCATCAAGGTGCTCAGCGATCTGGACATTGCCGAGCGCCGCGTCCCGCAAGATGGCCGCTTTCGCGTGAAGTACAAAGGCCGCTTCATCGACCTGCGCGTCTCCATCATGCCCGCCAGCCACGGCGAAGACGCTGTACTCCGTGTCCTGGATAAAGAAACGCTTTCCGAAAAATTCCAGAGCCTGAGCTTGGACGTAGTGGGATTCTCTGACTTGGAGGTCCGCCGTTTCCGGCGTTACATCCGAGAGCCTTACGGCATGGTGCTGGTCACCGGCCCCACGGGTTCGGGCAAGACCACCACCCTCTACGCCGCCGTCAATGAAATCAAGACCGACGAAGACAAGATCGTCACCATCGAAGACCCGGTCGAGTACCAGCTCAAGGGAATCACGCAGATTCCAGTCAACGAGAAAAAAGGTCTCACTTTCGCGCGCGGATTGCGTTCCATCTTGCGCCACGACCCCGACAAGATCATGGTTGGTGAAATTCGCGACCAGGAAACCGCTCAGATTGCCATTCAGTCCGCTCTTACCGGGCATCTGGTCTTCACCACCGTCCACGCCAACAACGTAACCGATGTCATCGGGCGCTTTATCAACATGGGCGTTGAGCCCTATAATTTCGTCTCCGCGCTCAACTGCATCATGGCGCAACGTCTTGTTCGCGTGATCTGCCAAAATTGCAAACGGCAAAAAATTTATTCGCCCGCCGAATTGAAAGAAGCTGGCCTCGATCCCGCGGTGTGGGCGTCCGTCGCACTTTTCGAGGGCGCCGGCTGCCTGGAATGTTCGGGCACGGGTTATCATGGGCGCACAGCGATTTGCGAGTTGCTCGATTTGACGGATCGCATCCGCGAAATGATCGTCGACCGCCGGCCTACGTCCGAAATCAAGCGCATCGCTCGCGAAGAAGGAATGATTACCCTGCGCGAAAGCGGCCTGGCCAAAATCCGTGCGGGCATCACCACCCTCAAGGAAATCAACAAGGTGACCTTCGTTGAGTAGCGCGGCGACTTTCCGCAGGGGAATTTACAAAAGCGACTTCGTTCGCCGCGTTGCCAACTGGCTGGACGCCACACCGCATCCCCCGCTGGCTATCGAAATCGGGCTGGATCGTGTCGCCGGTGCCCGCTGGTCGAGGACCGGAGGACTGGACAATTTTGCCGTCGAGGTTCTTCCGCCAGGCGCCCTCGTGCCCTCCGCGGTGGAAACCAATATCGTGAATGGCGCGGCCCTGAAGACAGCCATTTCCGGAGTCTGCTCCCGTTTGCGCGCCAGGGATGAGAGCCTTGCGCTGATTCTGCCAGACCCTGTCATTCGCGTCTTTGTTCAGCATTTCGACGACTTTCCGCGCTCACGGGAGGAAGCCGAGCCCATGCTGCGATGGAAATTGAAGAAAAGCGTCCCCTTTGAAGTCGACGAAACGCTTATTTCCTACATGAGGCAAGAGGCGCGTGAAGCAGGCGTGGATGTTGTCACGGCCCTGGCCCGCTTGCGCATCGTCCGTGAATATGAATCTCTCGTCGAGGCGGCGGCGTTACATCCAGGAGTAGTGCTCAGCTCTTCTTTGGCAGCGATCGCGTTGGTTGATGAGCATCGTCCCACGCTCCTCGCGCGCGTTTCCGGACCTTCTTTGACGACCGCGATCGTCCGCGAAGGCGTCCTCTTCGGCTACCGATGCACGGAATTGCCCGCGCGCGGCGCGGCTCTCACACCGCACATGCTGCTCGAAGACATCTATCCGGTCGCTGCCTATTACCAGGATACCTGGCAGGAAGGCATTCAGTCCGTGCGCGTCGCGGGCCTTGGTGCGCGTTTGCCAGAATTCGTGCGGCCGTTGGAAGAGGAGTTTCATTGCGAGGTTCGCTCGCTGCTCCATACCGCTGTGTCTGACGGACGCATCCCGGCGGATGCACGAGCCCTGGCTGACCGCGAACTGGAAGGTCTTGTCGGTTGGATGTTGCTGCGCGGCTAGAATAGCCTGGTTCGCAATTCGAGAAGGGAAGTAACAGGAGAAGAATGAGGATTCGGCTCAATCTGGCGACAAAGCCTCTTGTGGCTCACCGGAAATTTCTGGCCGGTTCGAGTCTCTTGGGCGCCGTCGCCGTCATTGTGTTTTTGGGCTTGGGCTGGCACGTCTACCGGGCGCGCAAGGCTAACGCCGAGATGCGCTCCAGGTCCGAAAAAATACTTCAGCAGGTGCTCGAACTTGAAGAACGGCGCAGCGCTCTCGAGCGCTTTTTTGCGCTCCAGGAGAATGCCAAGCTTCACGAGCGCGCCGATTTCATTAACAAGCTCATCGATGATCGCAGTTTCAACTGGACGCTCATGTTCATGGACCTGGAGAGAGTTCTGCCCGCCGGCGTGCGCGTTGTCAGCATCTCCCCTAAGCAGGATAAGGGCCGCGTCGAAGTGGAATTTATCGTTGGCGCCACCAGCAATGAAGCCAAACTCAAGTTCTTAAAAGCATTGGAAGACTCAAAAACTTTTACGCATATTCAATTGACCGGTGAGCACAAGCCCACAGCGGCGACGGGTGGAGACCAGATCGAACTGGCACTGACTGCGGAGTATTCGAGGAGCTGATGCAGCGAGACTTTACATTTCAAAGGCGCACGATACTTGTCGTGCTCGGTTTGCTCCTGGCCGCGGACCTCGGTCTCGCCGCCTACAGTTGGCAATTGGCCTCCTCGCCGCACACCCCGCAAGCCGAATTCGACGCCCAAAGTCTGCAGCTCAAGGTGCTTCGGGGCGACATCAAGTCGGCGCAGGACATCAAAGACAACATGCCTGCCACCCGGAAAGATTGTGAGAAGTTCGAACTGTCCCTTCCGCCGGTGAGCACTGGCTCTTCTTCCATGTCCGACGAGCTCGACGAAATCGCCAAGAAATCCGGCCTCCAGATTGTGACTCGTACATACAAGCAGAAAGAAATCCCGAATCGCGGCATGGTCGAGGTGACTATCGCGGCAACCGTCAGCGGCGACTATGGCAGCGTTGTGCGGTTCGTGAACGGCTTGCAGCGCTCCAAGAGCTTTTACGTAGTGGATGGATTGGCACTCGCGAGCGATACGCGGAACCAGGCAGCCACAGGTGCCATCAGCGTGGGACTCCACGTCAGAACGTATTTCCGGGATGCCGCATGAAGCAGAGCCAACAAGTGATCCTGCTGGTGGTGCTGCTCGTGATTGCAGGGATTGTGTGGGGTTTCGAACGGAACCAGCATACCCCCGCCGTCCAAACGGCCAACTCCATTCAGAATTACAAGGTCCTGGCGGTAGAGAACCCGCAAATTCGCTGGCCCGAATTGGAGCGCGCGCAAAAAACCGAGTACAAGAGCAGCGGCCGTAACCCGTTCAGTATGATCGTTCCGCCCACTCCGGCCGAAGTTCAAAAAGCGAAAGCCGCCAGCGCGCAACCTCCGCCTGTTGCTCTGCCTCCACCGCCCCCCACGGAGGCGAAGCTGCCTGCCAACCTCAAATATTTTGGCTATGGCACTGTCCCGACCGGCTCGCCGCGCCGTGCTTTTATTACCGATGGAGAAGATGTTTACATCGTAACCGAGGGAGACACCCTGCTGGGCCGCTATCGCATCCTGAAAGTCGGCAACGTCGATCTCGAGTTTCAGGAGATTTCCAGCGGCCTTCCCGGCAAAGCGCCGCTCGAAGAGCAGGCCGCCCCACCGTCCGCATAACGCATGAGCAGAAAGCCCACACTCGCGAAAGTGACTAATAAAGAGGGCGGCTACGCCTTGTTGATTGTCGTGGCCATCACTGCCCTCATTCTCATCGCCACCATGTCGGTCGGCTTGCGCATCATTACGCAAGGCCGGCGCGAAAAAGAGCAGGACATGATCTGGCGCGGGAAGCAATATACGCGTGGCATTAAGCTCTATTACATGAAGTATGGCCGTTTCCCGAATTCCATGGACGATCTCGTCAAGCCCAAAATCGGCAACCTACGATTCATGCGCCAGGCTTACAAAGACCCCATGAACAAGGCGGATGGCACCTGGCGCCTGATTTATGTTGGCCCCTCTGGACAACTCATTGGGAGCCTCAAGCCGCACCAGAGCGGCATCCAGCTTCCAGTCGCGGGCCAACCTGCAGGCGTGGCCGGGGCTCCCGTTGCTTCTCCGTCAGCTCCTGGCGCACCGGGCGGCACTCCGCAGAGTGGAACCACGCCCGGGGCCACACCGGGCGCACCCGCAAGCGGAACGGGAACAGGCACTGGCGCGCAAGGAACCGATTCGAGCGGGGCGGGAACTGACTCTCAGAATGTTCCGATGGGCGATACCCCGACCATCATGGGTGGCAACATCATCGGCGTGGGCAGTAAGATCAATCAAGCCTCTGTGACGGTTTACGAGCAGGCGCATAATTATCGCCTGTTCGAATTTATCTGGGATCCTTCGAAAGACATGGCGATTGTGAGTTCGGGGCCGGCTTCCATCGGTACTCCAGCTGGGATGCCGGGGCAAAATCCGCCAGGCACACCGCCGAACCCAATGAACCCGCAGCCGAATCCTCCACTGCAACCACCGAATCCCAATCCACCGCAACAATAGTTAGTTGCAAACTGGAATCGACCTGAAAGTCTTCGAACCTTAGCGGGAGGAGTGCTTTTATTTTCGCGTCGCCAGTGGTGGCCCCGCCGGCGATTTCAATTCAAGAAATCTGCTTGTGGTTTCGCTGCGCCCTTGCTCGGATTTGCACGCGCGGCGCGAGGTTCTCTGGTGGCGGGCGATCCTCGCGCAACCTTAAGTGAACCACCTGATTTACTTTTTTCGTAGGCGCGCTTCACCCGGCGAACATAGGAAACCGTCTCGCCGTACGGCGGAACTCGACCGTACTGCTGAACGCGCTCCGGTCCCGCATTGTACGCAGCCAGGGCCAGCGCCAGGTCGTTGTTATACCGCTGGAGCAAATCGCGCAGATAATGCGTGCCTGCGTCGATGTTTTCTTGCGGGTCGAAAATGCTTCGTACGCCGAAGCGCGCCGCCGTCTCCGGAAGCAGTTGCATCAGCCCGCGCGCATTCTTTTTCGAGATGGCCTTCGGATCGAAATTAGATTCCGCGGCAATCACGCTGGAGATAAGTTCCGCATCCAAACTGTAACGCGCCGCCGCAGCCTTTACAATTTCACGAAATGGGGCCGTCGCGGACGCCTCCGGAGGCAGCGGCGCAAACCTATCTTCCGCTTCGATGGTAACGACCTCGTCCACCGGGACTTCCACCACGCCGCCCGCCAATTGCAGCCGGTATTTCTCGCCAATAAGCTGATAACCCGTCACATGCAGCCGCTGGCCATTCCGCAGATCGATGTACTCGGCTCGCAAAGATGGCGCTGTCGAGAAGAGAAACGCGCAGGGCAGCAAAAGCCGCATCAGGCGCACGGGGCCGCCTCTCGCAACGCAAAATGTTCGATGGCCGCCGCCACGCCGCCCTCGTCATTGCTTGCGGTTTCGTGCCAGCCGAATCCTTTCAATTCCTCCACGCCGTTTCCCATCACCACCGGAATGCCCGCGAACGTGAGCATCTCCAGGTCGTTATGGTTGTCGCCGATGGCCAGAATTTCCTCGCGCGCGATACCCCTCAGCGCGGCCCATTCCGCCAGCGCCGCGCCTTTGGAACAAACCGGATTAATGACATCGATCATCGAAAAGTTTCGAGTTTCGTAGACGGTTGCGGCCAGTGCGAACTCCGCCGCAAACGCGGCGCCGCGAAGCGCAGCTTCGGCATCGCGCATGCGCGCAACGTCTCCGCTCAGCATCACCTGGAGGGGGTCTTCTGTCAGGCAGCTTTCGAGGGGGTTCGCCACTCCTAGGAACTCGCGATTGCGCGTGTAGTAGACGGTGCGAATGGGGTCATCGGAATTCATGGATTCGATCACGATTTGATTTTCGCGCCGGCGGTCAAACACGACTCCCGTCGAATCTCGCCAGGGGCGAGTGAGTTCGAGAACACGCTCGGCGGTATCCTTGGCGAGCAGGTGTCGCAGGTGCGTCTCTCCGTCTTGCGTGCGAATGACCGCGCCGTTACTGACAATCATGGTCAGCGGCGCTTCGATCTGGCGGGCGATGGGCAGAGCAAAGTCGTAGCGCCGGCCGGTAACCAGAGCGACTTCGATGCCTCGGCGGGTTACCGCAGCGATGGCCGCGCGGTTGGCCTCGGGAAGCTGCCAGCGGCTGTCCAAAAGCGTGCCGTCGATATCCAGGGCGATCAGCCTGACGCTCATCTGCCTATTGTATCTTGGCCTGGGCGCTGGTTTGGCGGATTTGTGGTTAACCATCGGCTGGTTAGCCATGACGGGGCACCCCCACCCCGGTTTTTTCGTAAGTGTTCATTCTAAAGGGTTTTAAGTCCTGTGTTTTGGAAGTGCGGATTCTAAAGGGGTTACGGGCGGGTTTTTCGGAAGTGTGGATTATAAAGGAGATAGTGGCTAGTGGTGAGTGCTGAGTGGGGAGGAGATTCGGCCGAAAAAAATCTGACCCGAAGGATCTTTGGCTTGAAAGATGTAACCCCCGGTGTTTTTTGTAAGAGTGGCAAACACGGGACTTATGATTGACGCGGCTCGTAAGAGTGGCAAATGCGAGACTTAAAGTGCCTGATTTTTCAGGTCTTTGCAGATGGCTTGTAAGAGTGGCAGATAAATGGGTTAGCTGAGCGCCTGCGGAGGGACGTGCGAGGGTAGTGCGGGGGCGAAACCCTTCGAGGCTCAGGGTAAACATGAATCATGATAGCAAGGAATTGGATTACTGTCAAGGTACAGTACCACAGTTTAATCATTCGAATGAGACGCGGGGAAGTTGAGGAGATAGAAGGGGTTGGCGGGAATTTTGTAGTTTAGTGAGACAGTGAGACGCGGCGTGGGTGAACAGAACGTAGGCTGCCGAAGAGAAAGTCAAAATCCGCACGCTTGAAAAATCACAAGGGATGCGGCACCCACGACGAAGAGTGGCCCATCCTGCGCAAAAACAAAACCGCGAAGGGAAGGCCACCCAAGAGTTAAGGAACTGCCACCCGCCCGCGTGCTTTTCTCGCCGACATAGGAAGAAGGGGACAAGGTAACGCTGACTCTTTCCCCAAATAGTAGCTGGCCGCGGATCTACTGCGCTGGTGCCGCGCTTGCCGCAGCGCTCGGGTGCGGCACCTGGTCCCAATTGTGGCCCGTGCAGCCCGTCCTCTTGCCGCATTGCTCTTTCCTATCAGGGCCAACAATGCTCATCAGGTACATCGTGTTTTGTTTCCCGTTCGGCTGCTTCACGGTCATCGCAATGGCCTGCCAACCGTGGCCTTTCTTCTCGAAGCGTACCAACACGTCGTCCGTGTCCAGTTTGGCCCAATCTTTTTCATTGAAATTCCCCACGCCGGAGATGCTGGCCGCCAGCCGGTCCGACAGTCTGCCGCCTTTCTCCGCTTCTCCGGTGTAGTAGGTTTCGCCGACCTTCACGACGAAGGCATAAGTCTTTGTCTTGGTTGCGTAAAGAGGTACATTGCTCGAGTTAACCGTGGTGTACACAGTCGTCTTCTTGTGCTGCAAATACACGAGCTTTCCCGGGACGAACTGCGAATCGTCCTTGTCCGCGTAGATCACGCTTGCCGCCATCAACGCCACGAACAATGCGCACAACGATCTGTTAGCTGTCATGTCCCCTCCTCGCGCCAGGGCTCCCGGATCCTCGATCAGGAGTTCCGTTCTTTGCCCGATAGTCTGGGCCAGTTGCCCTCAGGCGTCTTGTTCCTTGTCCAAAGCTGCGATTGGAGCTACGATGTTGCCCAGTAAGCCGTCCCCCGGAACCGCCATCGCTACTCCACGGATCAGATGATGCAGCCGACCGTACAGGGTTGAGCGGTCCCGAGTCCTTAAGGAGCTATTAGTAATTCCTTAAAGCCTCTATGTCTCAGCTTGGCAGCAAGATATACGCCTTCGGGGACTTTCGCCTGAACGCTGCTGAACGCGCGCTCTACCGGCAAAATCAGCTGATTGCACTCACTCCCAAGGCATTCGACACGCTTTTGGCCCTCATCCGTCACGCCGGACATATCGTGAGCAAGGAGGACCTGATGCAGCAGGTCTGGCCCAACACCTTCGTGGAAGAGGGCAACCTGAACGTCAATATTTTTGCGCTGCGCAAGGTGCTCGCTAAAGCAGATGGCAATCAGATGTACATCGAAACGATCCCCCGAAGGGGATACCGATTTCGTGCCGAAGTGCAAGAGCTGTGCGAAAAACCTGCTGAACCGCACATTCACCGGCATGAGATCAACGTGGCCGGCGATGGTCAGGAGCTTACATCGTCGGACAGCCAGGAGAGGGCTTGTGTGACGCCCCGCAAGTTTGCATTTGCTGCCTGGCCCGGGCGAAGGCTCAACGCCAGGATTTTGGTTCTGAGCGCGCTGCTCGTGATTGTCGCGGTCTCGGCCATCAACTACTGGCCGCGTCCTGTGCAGCAGGTCAATGGTGCTTCGAATGGCCGTTTTCTCATCGGCGTGTTGCCATTTGCCAACTTGAGCGGCGACGCGGCCCAGGACTACCTCGCTGATGGCTTCACCGAGGAGCTCATCACCGAGCTGGGTCGTCTGAACCCCAGGCAACTGGGCGTGATTGCGCGGACGTCTATGATGCCGTACCGAGGCACCAGCAAGCCGGTACGCGAGGTTGCCAAGGAGCTCGGGCTTCGCTATGTCCTGGAGGGTGGCGTGGTTCGCGTCGACTCCCGACTGCGCGTCACCGTCAAGCTTATCCAGGCCAGTGACCAGTCGCAGCTATGGGCCAGCGAGTATGACCGCGATTTCAGCGACATTATCGAGGTGCAGAGCGAAGTGGCCCGCGCCGTGGCTCGCGAGACGTTTGTTCACTTTATGCCCGAGACACAAAGGCGGCAGGAGCTGGCCAAGACAGTTTCCCCGCAAGCGTACGATGCCTACCTCAAAGGCCGCGTTTACTGGTGGATGCGAACCGAGGCAGGCTATCAGCAGGCGCGCGCTCATTTTGAAGAAGCATTGCGCATTGACCCGAACTTCGCCCGCGCGTATAGCGGCTTGGCGGACACCAGCGTGGTCTACGGCCTGCGTGCGGGGGATCCCCGAGTCTATGCGCGCAAAGCGGTTGAGCTCGACGACACGCTCGCCGAAGCGCACGCCTCGCTGGCCATGGCGGTGTTGACGATGGATGTGGACTGGGTTACAGCAGAAGCCCACTTCCACCGGAGCCTGGAAATCGACCCGTACTATGTCACTGCGCGTCACTGGTATGGGTTCATGCTTGCGTACTGGGGCCGTGAGGCCGAGGCCATCGAGCAACTTGAGCGCGCGCGGGAGACAGACCCCCTCAACATTGTCATCCTGACCGATCTGGGGCGCGCATTCTTTTTCGCGCTACAGTATGATCGCGCAAAAGAGCCCCTGCTCAAAGCTGTGAGCCTCGATCCAAAGTTTCCGTGGTCCCACTACTGGCTGGGTCGCATCTTTGAAGAGCAGGGGCAATTTCAGCAGGCTTTTTCCCAATATTTGCTGGCGGACGACCGTCCGCTCAGCGTCATGAACAAAGACGTCGCTACGGCGTGTCTCTACGCGAAGATGGGTCAGCCCCAAAAGACCCGAGAGATCTTGCGCCGCTTGGAAAGCGGTCCCACCCTTTTGCCCAGCAACCGGGCCTTGATCTACGTTGCGCTGGGCCAAAAGGAACGCGCTTGCCAAATCCTGAGTGAGCCGCCGCCCAAGCCTTCGATCACTTCCGCCCACACCGTTTACGCCATCGCCGATCCCGGGTTCGCCTCGCTGCGCACCGATCCGTGTTTCCAAGCTGCCATTGCGAAGGTTGCGCCGCCCACGCGTTGAGCGAGCGAATCGCCCTAAGCGTCGTTCCTCCTGCAAGGGTGGCAGCAGTTCTTTGCGGCCCTGGAGCAGGTATTAGCACGGATAGACTGAAGTCTGCCGGCCTCCTGCAGGCTGGCGCGGATGATTGGTGATAGGTACCTTCGCAAGATAGAAAAAAAGCCGAATGAGGTGCAAACAATATGAAAAAGAGCGCAACGACCAAGGCCGAATCCCCTTCTCGGCTGATCGACGCGAGGATCAAGGAACTGGACGACTGGAGGGGCAAGACGCTCTCCCATGTCCGCGCTCTCATCAAACAGGCTGACCCTGAGGTGGTCGAGGAGTGGAAGTGGAGAGGCGT
>JBGPLB010000180.1:0-10329 GCA_041486245.1 Candidatus Acidiferrum sp. | reverse complement strand
TGCGATTTTGCGCGCCTGGAAGAGGGCCGTTGCTCTGGCGGGACGTGAAACGTCCCGCACGGGCCGGCACGCCTGGCGGGAACGCCCGCCCCACCGGGGTTTCAGGAATTGCCAAGAATTACGAATCGTAGCCGGGGCCGTCAGGCGCCCCGCACTCTTTCCACAGCTTTTCCCAATTCCAGATCCCGCTCATCATCGCATTCGGCAACGGGAATCCGAGCTGATGCGCGAGCATACACACCTGCCCACGATGATGGGCTTCGTGAGAAAGCATGTAGCACAGCATTTCCGGACCAACCGGCCAGGGCCGAGCCCAGCCGTCTCTGCGAAATTTCTCGACGCGGCCCCCACAGCCATCGAGCGCTTCAGCGAGCATCTCCGCGCAGCGAACGGCGCTCTCGGCCAATCCCGTGCAGGCCTGCTGCGGCGTGCAGCGCGCGCGGTTGAGCTGTCGTGGAACCTTCAGGTGCGGAGCTGTAAGCCTCACCCAATTCGAGCGGACGTAGTGCATGTGCGTGAAGATCGCCGCAATGGTCCGGACCTTGCCGGGCGGGTTGGCTCTCCAGAGGGCAGGGTCAAGATGTTTGATAAGAATCTGGTTCATGCGCTCATTGGCGGCAAAGATCTGGACTGCGGCTCGGCCCAGTTGCGTGTGAATCTGTTGAGTGTAGACCTTGTGTTGACGCGTGGTCACGGCTCACTGCTCCTTGACCAATAATACTTCCGGTCCGTCGCCTACTTGGACCTTATTCTCCGGCAACGCGGCTGAGTCGTGGTCGGTTTGATTGAATAAGTCACATTAGCGGACATTGAGGCAAGTTCCCGGTTACTGCGCTTGCCAGGTAGGTGGATTATCTCCGAGTGCGCAATTCCCCGGTCAGAGTCGGGTTTCCATTTAGTTTCTTGGTCCAAGTTTTCGGCGCTTCCGCGCCGGCGAGCGTGGCGCGGCGTTGCGGGTCACAAACTTGTAGGCCATGCCGAGCAAGTCCCGCAGCACATCTGGATTGACCTGAGTTAGGCGAACTAGCACGGAGGTATAGCCGACATAGTGTTCCGTCACATAATAAACTTGGGGGTGCGCGGCGAGCAGCTCGGCGCGGTCATCGAAATCCACCAGAACGACAAGCGAGTCGGGTTCGGCCGAGCGATGGGCGGGGACACACGCCAGGAGTTTTCCATGCACCTTGAGTGCCGGTTGCCCGTACGCTTTGCCTACCTCCACGCCAGGAAATGCAAGTCCGATACTCCGCACAGTGTCGAAGTTGATCGTGCTTCTGCGCATGGGTCAGCGCGATTCCTTAGGACTCACCGTTCTTCTCTGGCTCGGTATACCGATTTCGAATTCCGATACGCCGTTTCCGCATTATAGTCATTATCGCTCCCGCCGGGCTAACGCCTGATAAGTCGTTGAGGTTCAATGGGTCTAGCATCGGCATGACGCGACCTTCTCCAAGAATTTCGATACAGTATATCGATAGGCAGGCTACTCTCAGGGAGCCATCATGAAACCTAATAAAGCGCTGTGGGAAAAAGGTGATTTCACAGCAATCGCTGCGTTCATGCGTCAATCCGGAGAGGCCTTTGCCAAATCTCTGGAGCTATCACTGCCGCTGCGCGTCTTGGACCTTGGCTGCGGCGATGGCACCACCGCGCTTCCCATGGCCCAGCTTGGCGCGGAAGTCGTCGGAATCGATATCGCCAGAAACCTCGTCGATGCCGGGAACCGGCGCGCCACTGCGGCCGGTCTCACCCGTCTGAAGTTCCAGGAAGGCGATGCCTGCAACCTCGAAGGAGTAAACGACCATTCCTTCGACTTAACCGTATCCATGTTCGGCGCCATGTTCGCGCCGAATCCCTTCGACGTCGCCAAAGAAATGGTGCGCGTCACAAAACCGGGCGGCCGCATCGTCATGGGCAACTGGATCCCGGGCGATCCTACTTTCGTCTCGCAGTTGCTTAAGATCAGCAATTCGTTCATGCCTCCGCCTCCGGAAGGCTTCATCAGTCCGATCACATGGGGCGTCGAAGCAAACGTTATTGAGCGGTTTGTCCAGGCCGGCGTGGCTAGCGACAAAATATCTATGGTCAAGGATACTTACCACTTCATCTCGCCCGACAAAACCCCGGCAGACTTTATTGACTTATTTGAAAAATTCTACGGCCCGACCATGAACGCCGTAGAGGCAGCCCAAAAGAGCGGAAGGACAGACGATCTCCACACCCAGTTGGTGCAACTGGCGAACGCAAAAAACAAAAGCACGGATGGCGGAACCATGATCCCCGCCACCTTCTTGCGCGTTACCGTCCGCGATTGAGGAGCGTGATCGATGCCTGAGCAGGGACCGCCCATCAACATCCACGGAGACTTCCCTGAATAGAAGAACGGCAAGGAGAGTTGGATGCGTCCAAAAAAACCGCTGTCATCCTCGGATCCCCATTGCCTGTAAGCGATCTGCTTCGTTGAGTCAAGTGGTTTTGGCGAGCCTGGCGGGTGGAATTTCCTTTACTCGCCGAGAAAATATTGAATCTGCCATTCTCCGTCGGGTGACCCATCCTTGCGGGTTTGGTTTTGCAAGGGTGGGTCTTTCGTTTTCTCATTTCTGCATCCCCTTCAGCTCTCCGGCACGCGGCAGCCGCCCCGAGTCTCACGGGTCACCGGTCGCTGGGCACGGATCACCGCTCACCCCCTCTCGGCGTTCTCCTTGGCCGGAAGAACTCTTTTCCCGGATGTGCTATCGTCCGTTTGCACTGGTTTTTCGCTCCCACACCATCCGTCATTTCGAGCGGAGCGAGAAATCTCTCTTAGCCGAGTGCGATAGGCAAGGAGCAGAGGAACAATGGCAGAGCGCCCCGTACTCGTTGGACTTGTACCGCAGGTCGTCGTTCTCGACCCCGGCGACCAGATCTCCTGGATCTCCGACGCGGGCAATCTTCGCGTCGAATTCGATGTCAACCGCTGCCCCTTTTCCTCCAATATCTTTCAGGCGCCCGCAGGTATGCGCCTGCTCAGCGGCCCGCCCCGCCCCGGCCTCAAGGCGGCCACATACAAATACCGCCTCTGGCTCAACGATCAGCTCGTCGGACAGGGCGAAGTCATCCTCCGCGAAAAGTAGCAGCCGAAACTAGAAAGCCCGGCAGCGAAAACTGCCGGGCTTCTGGAGAAGCGATTGTGATGGGTTCTTAGACGCAGCTGCGATCTCGGGCCTACCGCCCCGGCCCGAATTCGTTGCCTGGCCCCGTTGAGCCGCGATGAACAAAGTTTGGGGCGGCTTGGCCCGGCCTGTTTACGCCGTTTGGCCCAGGCAATTTAGGCTGTTTGGCCCAGCCTATTTGGGTTGTTTAGCAATGACGAGCCCTTTAATTTTTGCGTATGTCGCCGCCGGAACGACCTTCTTGTTCACCAGATCGGTCTTTGTTTTGTACGGACGGCCATCAATGATTTTTTGCGAGTACGCATCGCCGACGCCCGGCAGCGCCTTCAACTCATCTTTCGTCGCGCTGTTGATGTCCACCAGATCGCTCGCTTTGGTTGCTGTTTTGGATGCGGCTGGTTTCGTGCTCGATTTGGCCGCCGTGGTGCTTGGCTTGGCCGGCGCCGTCTGCGCATGCGAATACGCAGCCCCCGCCCCAAAAATCAAAATCAACGCCGCCAAAATCTTCCTGCTCAGTTGCTTCTTCATTTTCTTTTCTCCTTTTCTCTTTCTAAAACTCTCTCGTGGCTTTTCGCTTCGCTCCTCTGCTTTGTCGCTACAAACTCACCGCTTCTCGTTCGCTGGTTTCACTTGGCAGCTTTATATCCTGCCTTAATCGCATCCGTCTCCAACATATACTTGCCCTTCTTCGTCTTTCCATACCAACGTGTTCCCGGCTTGTGATACACGCCAGCCGCGGTGTTCACCCAAACCATGCCCGCGCCTTTCTCCTGTGGCTTCTGCGACATCGCCGAAGTAGCAGACGCTTGCGTGTTCGAATCGGGAGTGGTCGCGGCATCTGCCGTGGAAGAGGAAGCGGTGGATGCCGGTTTCGCGGACCTGGGCTTATCGGGCGAACCTGCGTTTGTCTGGGGTTTATTCGAACTGCCCGATTGCGCGGTTTGGGCATGCAGCGCCGAGTTGCTAACCAGAAAGCTCGCTGCAAGGAGAGTGGATGCAGCGAGCGCAGCCACCACCAGTAGCGCGCGGCGGAGACTCTTCTCGTTGCGTCTCATCGTACTGCTTCTCGCGGACATGAATGCCTACTGGAACCTAGGGCTGCTGGAATGCGTGCATGATGGCGAAGAAAGCAGGTGAAGTCAATATGCAAGAGGGCCAGATTTGCTGGACAAAGGGTCAGGCGGGAAAGCCAGTCGGCCGGCGCTTGTCGCCACTCGTCAGTCGCTAGGCGTTGGACGCTAGTCGCCGGCAGCCACGCTGCGGGGTGATTCCATGGATTCGGCCAGTCCCCGGCGGACCGGTCCCAGCACGAACGCGGGGACTTGGCGCTCCGGCGCCAGGGAGAGATTGGTAGCTCTGCGGGGAAATTCGGTGCGCTGATCCAGCTTCATCCCCGCCTCGCGCAGGAACTCGGCGGAGAAGCCCATGTCTTCGGCGCGGTCCACGCCCCAGAACCAGAGTTTCTCCTCGTGCCGCTGGAGAAAGTCCAGACTCTCCTCGAGCTTCTTCATGGCTCGGTCAAACGAAGAAGCTAGGAAGTAAACCGCGAGATTCCAGGCGTGCCGGGGGTAGAAAACCTGGATTCGAACGCAATACTTGCCGGACTGATTGCGTTCCATGCAGCAGCGGTAGTCATTGCGGACGGCGAGTGTGCGAGCAGGCGTCTTCTTCGTGTTCATAAAGTCCTGAGGTTCCGGCACTGGGGGCCCATGTCAAAATTTTTTCGGTTTTGATGCTTTCAGCCAAACGCTTCGAACGGCTGAAGTACAGCGCATGGGCTGAAATCGGCCATTCAGGAGACGGCTAATAGGCTACCGGGGAGCGGCCACAAACACAAGCACTCCGCGACTTGATTTTAAGTACTGTATTATGAATTACTTAGACTAGCCTACGCTGCCGAAGCTGCGAAGTTTGTCCGGCATAATCTGGAGCTTGCCTTCTTTTTTCAGGCGGTCTTCGAGAGCGGTTCGAAAGGCCTCGAAAGCGAGCGAGCGCTTATTTTGCAGGACGGCATCGGTGATTTCTTTCTTTTGTTTCTCAAAATCAGCGGGATTGGGTTCTTGCTTGTCGACTAGTTTGTAGACGAGCCAGTTTGCGCCCAGATTAAGCGGCAAGCCGACATCCCCGGGCTTTAACTGAAACGCCGGAGCGAGCTGCTTACCGCTGGCAACATTAGAGATTGAGCCGCCACGAGCAAACTCGTCACTGGTTTTGGCGTCCAGTCCGAGAGCTTTGGCGGCCGCCTCGAACTTTTCTCCAGCCTTCACCCGCTTGACCAGCTCAGCTGCCTTGGAGCGAGCTGCCGTGGACGCTTTTTCCTGCTTCAGATCGGCAACGACCTTGTCCCGGACCTCTTCCAGGGTCCCCTGGTGCGCGGGAAGAATCTGCTTAACCGAGAGAACCAGGTAGCCGCGATCCGTATGGATGGGGAGGCTCAACTCTCCCTGGCGCAACCGAAAGATGGAATCACTCACTTTGACGTCTTGCGAATTCCCCAGTTCGAGCAATGGGTCGGTTGCCGCCACGGGGCGTGTCTCTCCGACAGTCAGGTGATACTGCTTGGCCAGGTCGTCTAGAGAAACCTTGTTGGATTGGCGGATGGCCTGAGAGAGTTTATCGGCGATATCGCCGGCCTGCTTATCGGCTTCCGAGAGGAGCAACGGCGTGCGGATGGAGTCCTTCACTTCATCAAAAGCCTTGGTGTGCGCGGTCTCCTTATCGATGATTTTGATGATGTGGAAGCCATACTGGGTCTTGACCAGGTCCGAAATGCTGCCCTTCGGAAGGGAAAATGCCACCTTTTCAAATTCGGCAACTGTTTGACCTTGAACGATCCAGCCCAAATCACCGCCTTTATCCTTCGTGCCGGGGTCTTCGGAATACTTTTTTGCGAGATCCTCGAAATTTGCGCTCTTTTTCGCCTGGCTCAGAATGTCCTGGGCTTTTTTCTTAATCTCTTCGGCCTCGGCGTCCGTTTTGCCGACGGTCATGAGCAAAATATGCTCGACGTGCACGCGGTTCGGAACTTGATAATCCTGAATATTCTTTTTGTACTGGGCCTGCAACTGATCGTCCGTGACCTGCAGGTTCTGACGAACTTGATTCACGTCCACAATGGCGTAACGCACCACGCGCTTTTCGGGCACCTGATACTTTGCCTTATTTTTCTCGTACGCGGCCTTGATCTCGGGGTCATCCAAGGTCACCTTCGCCTGCAAGTCTTCGGGCTTGATGAACGCGTAGTCCAGCTTTACCTTTTCATTGCGGTACTTGAATTCCGCCTGAAGCTCAGCCGGACCGGCGCTAATTCCGTCGGTAACGAGTTTCTGAAATTTTTCCTGGAGAAGGCCCTGCCGGACGGTATCTTCGAATTGCGAGACGGTCATCTGCGTGCGAGACTCCACCAGAGAAGCGTATTGGTCCGGGGCAATGGGAGCGCCCGCGTTGAAGGCGGCCGGAAGGATGAGCCGGATGCGGTCGGCGATCTCGTCGTTCGAAACGCGGATGCGGAGCTGGGCAGCCTCGTACTCCATTTCTTTCTGAAGGAGGAGCTGCCGAAGAATCTGCTGGGCGTAATACGGCTCGAGCATCGGCGGCACTTGATTGCGCTGCTTGATCTGGTTGAGCTGCTGGCTTATTTCCGCGACGGTGACGGTCTGATCGCCGACTTTGGCAACCGCATCGGTGGACATCTGGGTAGTTCCCGGACCGGCCGGCACGAGATACAGCAGCATGCCGCCGGACAACGCCAGGACGACCACACCGAGCAGGATACGGGAAAGAAGTTTTTGTTTGTTATCCGAGTTGCCAGCCATCCGCTGAATCCCCCCAAGTCTCCGCGCAAACTTTACATTATAGAAGATAGTTGCCACGCGCCTCAAATAGAATCGTGGGGCCGGTAGTTGGTCAGTTGCCGGCTTGTCCGTAATCCGTCCAGAGTCGATGCCAGCGCGGAGATCACTTCCTACAGGCCGACTTCGCTCTGGCGAACATTAGAATTACTTCCGAATTGCCGACTATTCACTCAGAACGTGCTCATGTCGACGTATTTCGCCAAGCTCCGTGATCTTGGCTGGCTGATTGTTGCTCACCGTGGATGCCGCTTGTTGCTTCGATCAACGAAACAAGACCGCATTTACTCCATGCTTGGATCGCGCATCGGTGCAACGGCGGCGGGAGGTTGCGTCGAAACCAAGTGTATCTGGTCTTCAAACAGTCGTCGCACCGGGCTCGGAGGAGTAACCGCGAGGCCTTTTAGATAAGCTGAAACCGCTTGCCCCTGATGACCACGAAGTAGATAAAGATTTCCTAGGAGTCTCCAACCACCGTAATCGTTCGGCCTCAAGGCCAAACCCTCCATCAGAAGAGGTTCAGCCTTTAGCAGGTCCGGCGTGGCCTGCGAAAGCAAATTGTCCGCGGGATCGAAGAGCGCGTCCGCACGAGCGTTCGGCAAAAAGTAGCTGCCATGGTAAACGAGAAGATTTCCCATTCGGTCGATGGGTTCCGCATCTCGGAGCGCTTTGAGATCCGTCCATATCGCCGGGGCGACTGCAGGTGCCTCCACCAGAAAAGTACCAGAAATGGTGCTAGGCGGAAGATCATCGCCTGAAGGATCATTCAACGGGCGAACCTTGAGGTGACGATATTCGATGAGATCGGGCCTGATGAGAGAGGTCTCGTCGTAGATCACGTAGGGGACTTCCCCCTCCGGTTCCAGCTTGCGGCGGCAATAGTCCGCGATTTCCTTATCGCGCTGACCGATGCTAATCCCATCGTTGCGGAAATAGCGGTGAGCATTCCTAGTCCCGCCCACAAACAAGTTGTGGTATTCCCAGGGTCTTTCAACAGCGACTGCCGGGAAGCAAGCCAGCACAACGGCGGCAAGGCCGAAAAAGAAAAGCGGCCTAGTGTGGAGACGCGTCAGGTATCGCACGGCGAACCCGGCGAATATGGCCAGGACGAAACAAACCGTCAGCGCGTGCCGCACTCCGGCATAATCTGCGGCTGAGCGCGCCAAGATTAGCAACATAGCAGCCGCGAGAATGAGCAGCGCAGCCGCCCCGAGCTTATCGGCCGTCGGCGTGCTGCGACGAAACGCGATCGCACCACCCAAGAAAGACAAGAAAAGTAGTGGTATCGGAAGCGTTACGAGGATATATCCGGGAAAAATGAACGGTCGCCATTCCATGAAGCTCAGCCGTCCGAAAGCATAGGTCGAATAGGCCCGTCCCTCCATCCCTGCGCGAATGATGTCCGCCAGGCCCCAAATGTAGGATCGGGGAAGCAGTCGCATTCGCGCGGAGCCAGTCAGGCCAGCTCGCCAAACAGGAGAGTGAACATCAGCGATTTTCTGGGCGAGCGGACGGTTGAACCTTTCTATTGGCTGTTTTGCTTCGTGATAGCGAAAACAGTACGCGCTCCAAAGAATTCCAACGGCGCCAGCAAGTACGAGCAAAAGTGCACCGGATCTTCGCAGAGCTCTGGCTCTGTCATGCCAAAATTGCCACAGTAATGCAGTTACTCCAACCGCCCCTGACAACCCAAAAGTTATCAGCCCTGAGTGTTTGACGCTGAGCGTGACGCCGAGGGCTATCGTCAGCAGGCATAAGTTCGCTTTGTTCCAGTTGCGTAGAGTTTCCACAAGTACCAGCATGCTCGTCACCGATAGAACGGCAACCGGAAGGTCGGTCATCACTACGGGCCAGTGTGCTGCCACCGTCGGATCAATCAGGACAAACACAAGGGATGCAAGAGCAATAGTTCCTCCGAAAACGCGGAACGCCGCCATCGCAAAGCACAACAACAGCAGACTGTTAAATAAGAACATCGCGCGGCGAACGCGCGTCTGGATTGAATCAGCGTCGTTCTCGACGTACATCGTCGCCTGAACGAAGTCCCGCTCTTCTTTTTTGTCGTGGAGGGAAATTGGCGCGGCAAAACGAAACGCGCTTCGTGGCACGGCAAGTCCCGCGACGATCTTTACAAGCGGAGGATGTTCAGGGTTGAGATAATACTCACCAGTTCGAACGTAGGCGACACCTGCAGTTATATGCCATGGCTCATCTATCGTGAACCCATCCAGACGGGTCGCCCAGGCCGACCGGAAAACACCAACGCTGACCAATAGAATCGCCACGGGCAAAAATGCGCGCCAACTATTCAGCCGGTCCATTGCGATGAATTATACATTCCAGAGAACTAGCCGGGATACGCCCCATCGGGGCTGGCCGACACACATCGAGCGGTGCGCAAGCGTGCCCAAATTCCCCATAAGGCTGGTCATAGGAAGGCAGTGACGCGATTCGAGTTCCTGTAGATTAGGGGCGGATGACGGGCAAATCGGAAGTAATGCCACCGGTTGACAGGTTGCTCCCGATAAACGCGCATCTCGTCAGTGCTTGAATTCCTGATGAGATGCCGACTTATGAGGAGTGTCCGGAGCGCGCAGCCCTCTGAATCGCACCTGCCAAAACGCATCGGACGGTGCATCCCCGCACGCCGAATGAAACCGTTGCCTTTGGCCCGGCGTAAATATACCTTGACACGTATATGCTCCGTGGAGTATATCAAGAGAATGGAATCTTTCGAAATCATTGCGGAGCCGAACCGCCGCGCGATACTGAGCCTCCTGGTCTCGTCACAACAGTCGGTTGGAGAGATCGAGCGTCAGCTTCGTATGACACAGCCGACCGTGTCAAAGCACTTGCGAGTGCTGCGCGAAGCCGGTTTCGTGGAGTCCACCGTGGACGCACAGCGCCGTCTCTACCGACTGAAACCAGAACCGTTTCAGGAGCTCGATGCCTGGCTGGCTCGGTTCCGTCGGTTCTGGTCCGATCACGTGGATGCTCTCGAACGGCACCTTGACCGGATGGATCCTTCAACACCAATGATGGCAACACCAACGAAAAGGATGACAAGCAGAAGACGACGCGGCGCAAACCGAGAACGTGATAAAGGAGAAACGAAATGAAAATCAAAGTGACCAGCTTATACGTGGACGACCAGAACAAGGCCCTGCGCTTCTATACGGAGGTACTGGGCTTTGCCCAGAAGACCGATTTCAGCCAGGGCCCCTATCGCTGGCTGACCGTGGCCTCGCCTGAGGAGCCCAACGGCACTGAGCTGCAGCTGGCGCTGAACGACAACCCCGCGGCCAAAGCGTATCAGCAGGCGATCT
>JBGPLB010000179.1:0-10477 GCA_041486245.1 Candidatus Acidiferrum sp. | reverse complement strand
GAAGGCTCAGCAACAGCAGCAAGAGCAGGGCAGGCAGCAGCAACAGCGGGCTCAGCAACAGGTCAATCGGCCTTCACAGCAAGTGCGACCTGTGCAGCAAGCCGAGCGGGGCGCCTGGCAGGAGCGTCGCGCACAGAACTGGCAGTCTGAACACCAGACTTGGCAGCAACGCGGCGGCTACACCGCCGACCGGATTCCTGAGGACCGTTATCGTGGCAACTTTGGTCCGGATCACGCGTTCCGCATCTACAGTAATCCCGTGGTGGTGGCCGGCGGGTATCCCGGCTTCCTGTACGGCGGCTTCTATTTCAACGTCGTTGACCCGTGGCCAGAATACTGGTCAAACAACTGGTATGAAAACGATGATGTGTATATCGACTATTCTGGGGACGGCTATTACCTGTACAACCGCAGGTATCCCGGCGTCGGAATTTCGCTCAGCGTCTTCGGGCAGCAAGGTGGACTGCAAATCGTGTGGCAGAATTATCGCGCACGAAACTGGAGTTCCCAGCACCGCACCTGGCGGCAACGCGGCGGCTACAACGGCTACCGCATTCCGGGCGAGCGTTTCCGTGGCTACTTTGGTCCGGATCACTCGTTCCGGGTCTACAGCAACCCCGTGGAGGTGTACGGCGGGCGTCCGCGCTTCCAGTACGGTGGCTATTGGTTCAGTGTCGTTGACCCATGGCCCGAATACTGGTCAAACAACTGGTACGACAACGATGATGTATACATCGATTACTCCGGGGACGGCTACTACCTGTACAACCAGCGGTATCCGCGGGATCGGGTCGCAATCCGCGTTTACGTGCAGTAGCGGTTCATCGAGCGCGATGCCATCGAAACGGCGAAGCCAAGACGCAAGTCGCAGCGAGCTGCGATTTGCGTCTATCGCTCGGATGATGTTGCTCAGCGAGGCTTTTCGTGGGTTCGTGCCAGGAGGAAGCGAAAGGACAGACCGTGTCCTGCTTCAGCGCGGCCACTTTATTTCAGGAGATGCATATGAATACCGGAGTTAGCAAGCAGACTGCCACAGTGCCCGGAGAGAGGACCGCGGAGAAACAAGGGAACGGGACTCTCAAGCGGGAGACAGTGGAGAATCTCTCTACTGCGATGCACGGCGAAGCATTTGCTTATGTGAAGTATTTACTCTATGCGGAACACGCCCGCAAGAGCGGCAATAAAGAACTCGGAGATTTGTTCGAGAAGACTGCCAACACGGAACAATTTGAGCATTTTGCTGAAGAAGCGCAACTAGCCGGTTTGGTTGGCAGCGATGCTGATAACCTGAAGGATGCGATCAAAGGCGAGTCCTACGAAATTGACACCATGTACCTGGAGTTCGCGCAGAAAGCGACGATTGCTGGAGATAGCGCCGCGGCCACTCGTTTTGAAGAAATTCGTCATGACGAGAAGGGGCACCGTGATGCATTCAAGAGCGCGCTGGCAAAATTGGAATCCGAGCCGGCGGGGGGTGGGTAATCATGAACAGACAGTAGACTTTCGATGCTATTGTTGATCGTTGTCCTGTTTCTTTTGTTCGGCGGAGCTGGCGGCTACTAAGGGTATTCCCGATGGGGGGCACGCGGGGGCCTGGGGATAGTCGGAACGGTGCTGCTCATCGGGTTGATCTTGTAACTGCGCGGATTTATTCATTGAACTTATCCGGATCGGTCTAAAATCGACGGTAGGCAGATGTTTCGTGGCTTTGAGTTCATAATGGAGACGGGGAGGAATCGGGATTTTGCCAACCAAGAGACACACTTTCTGGAGAACTGGTCTTGCTGCGACTTGCGCTCTCGCCATCGTTTTTTCATGGCCCGCGCGCTGTGCGGCCTACTCGGTGCTCTCGCATGAAGCGATCATCGATTCTGCCTGGGATACCAACATCAAACCCGTCCTGCTCAAGCATTTCCCAAATGCCACGTCCGACGAATTGCGCCAGGCACACGGGTACACTTACGGTGGCGCCATTATTCAAGACTTGGGCTATTACCCCCATGGCAGCATCCTTTTCAGCGATCTCACCCACTATGTGAGAAGCGGCGATTTTGTTCTTGCGCTCCTACGCGACGCGCGCGAATCGAAAGCATTGAATGATTATGCTTTTGCGCTGGGCGCACTGGCACACTACGCCGCAGATATCGCAGGCCATCCCATGGCTACCAACCGCGCCGTACCTCTCCTCTATCCCAAGCTTAAGAAGAAATTTGGCGACAGCATAACGTACGAGGATGATCCACTCGCGCATGTCAAAACGGAATTTGGCTTCGATGTCCTGGAAATCGCCCAACAGCGCTATGCTTCAGAGAGCTATCACGATTTTATTGGTTTTCAGGTGGCAACCCCTCTACTGGAGCGCGCCTTCCAGGAAACCTACGGCCTGCCACTGAAGGTGGTCCTTTCCGATGAAGACCAGGTTCTGAATTCCTACCGCCGCGCCGTCAGCAGGCAGATTCCACAAGCCACGCGCATTGCGTGGACGCTGAAGAGAGACGAAATCCAGAAAGGGTTGCCAGGGATCACCAAAAGGAAATTTCTTTTTAACCTCTCTCGCGCGAGTTATGAAAAGCAGTGGGGTAAAAACTACAAAGAACCGACCTCTTGGGAGAAGTTTCTGGCGTTCCTCTACAAACTGTTACCTAAAATTGGGCCTCTGAGAGTGCTGCAATTCCGCACGCCAACCCCGGAGACGCAGAAATTGTTTGAGGCAAGTTTCAACGCCACCCTGGACCGTTACCGCGCATTTTTGTCCGACGAGGCAGCCGATCATCTTGAGCTGATCAACAACAATTTTGATACGGGCGACATGACCGGGCCCGGCAAATATCGCATGAATGACGAAGCCCACGCACAACTCCTGGGCAAGCTGGCCGATGTCAAATTTGCCGGTGCGTCATCCGAAGTGCGCGAGGAGTTGCTCCATTTTTTTTCCGATCCTGACGCTACCTATGCTACGAAACGCAAGGTCAAGGCCTGGCTTAAGGTGCAGGCGCAGCTTGAGCAGTTGAAGTCCGCACCTCCACCAGAAGTTTTGCCATCGACCCAGCCGGCAAAAGTAGCTCTCCCCAGATAGGCAGCGTACCGTCGCTCGGTCAGCAGTCAGCTCCAGAACTTCTAGCGGATCCCGCGTCAAGGAGGTCTTGACATGCTTGCAAGCAGCAAGGAACGACACCGTACCGGGCGCATCGGATGGCTGCGCGCGGCGGTGCTGGGCGCGAACGACGGCATCGTGTCAACAGCGAGTCTGGTACTCGGCGTCGCAGCGGCGCAGGCGACTCACAGTAACATCATGGTTGCGGGGGTCGCCGGCTTGGTGGCTGGGTCTATGTCGATGGCAGCCGGTGAGTACGTGTCGGTCCACTCCCAGGAAGACACCGAACGGGCCGAACTCGATCTTGAGCGCGCGGAACTCAAAGCAGACGACAAAGACGAACAGAAGGAACTGGCGGCGATCTACGTCGCTCGCGGGCTCGATCCTTTGCTGGCAAAACAGGTTGCCGAGCAGTTGATGATCCACGACGCGATTGGTGCTCATGCCCAAGACGAACTCGGCATTTCAGAGACTCTCCGTGCCCGTCCGATCCAGGCTGCGTTGGCATCCGCCAGCAGCTTCGCTGTTGGAGCTGCCATGCCACTCTTAGTCACCGCCATCACGCCGGCGGTGGGCTTGATCCCCCTCGTCGCTGGAACTTCACTCGCGTTCCTTGCCCTGCTGGGAGGGTTGGCCGCATGGGCGGGCGGCGCAGGTGTGGCGGTGGGTGCAATACGCGTCACGTTTTGGGGTGCACTAGCCATGGCACTGACCGCAGGCGTCGGATGGCTGTTCGGAACCGTAGTATGAGGAAGGGCCAACCGGAAGCGGGCGCGGTTGCGTGCCTTGAAATAAACGCTCGAGTCGAGAGCGTTATCACGCCGTAGCTCTGCGCAGGTTAGCTCTTGTCCTGCGCTTCGATTGGTAGCTTAGTTCCGGGCGGGTTCTTTTTTTTCGCCTGAACTGTTGGCCAAGTTGTGCCGCGAACGAGCGCTTTGATTGTGTTCCAAAATAGAAGCCAGGGCAGAGATGAGTGCGTGCCCGGTCTCACGAAGTTCGTGTAAACGCTCTCGGACGACGCGCTCCAGAGCGCGCTGTCCTTTCGGAAGCAGGATCACGCAGAGTTGCCGCTGGTCCAGGGAGCTAGGTGTGCGGCGAACATGGCCTCGAGCTTCAAGGCGATCGATCAAACCCACGGCACTGTGATGCCGAAGAAGCAGGCGCTCTGCAAGCCGGCGGATGCTGGCCTCACCAGGATTGGGAAGTCCGCGGATAGCCAGGAGCATCTGGTACTGTTGAGGTTCGAGGCCAGCGGCCACTGCCGCCTCGTCACTGCCGCTGAGAAACTGGCGAATACGATAGCGGAGCTCAGCCAGAGCGGTGTATTCACTATCAGAGATCTTCCTGCCCATCCATCCAGCCTATCGTAATACGATATAAATGCAAGTCCCGGTGCTTTGCGCGAGGGTTCCAGCAGCTCAGTGCGTCAGGGAGATAGCTAATGTGCTCACGAACACCGCAGGACATGGCAAAGCTGAAAGTGCAGGCGTCGACTGAATCGAAGGGGCGCGGGGCGCTCGATGATGCTCGTCTTGAACGTAGAGGCATACAACAAACTAGCGATGAGAAAGTGATCGGCAACGTGTTGCGTTTGCTGGTCGCTGGCCTGCCGCGGCGCTTGATGACAAAATAAAATGAGGAACGAAGGATATTTGCAGGGCGCCTGTATGCTAGAGTCGCCCTGCGCGTGTGCGAGGCGACATCGTGACGGGAGCTGGAAAAAATAGCAAACCGCAAAGGCGGAAAAGGATTTTGGTCCATGACACTAGCGCAATCCACTAATTTCAAGATGTTTTCGAAAGCCGGCGCGCGCATCCCGGAGTCACAGCTGTGGTGGCGAAATAAATGATCACCCTGTTCTCCATTATTGTTCTGGGTTTTTTCCTTGGGATGAGACACGCAACCGATCCCGACCACGTCATCGCGGTGACGACGATTGTGAGCCGGCAGCGAAGCATTCGCCACGCCGCGTTGATAGGAGTCCTCTGGGGGCTGGGCCACACGATTACGATCCTCATCGTTGGATCCGCAATCATTCTTTTCGGCATCGTGATCCCGGCACGCGTAGGTCTCACAATGGAATTCTCGGTTGGGCTGATGCTGATCCTTCTCGGTATTCTGAATCTTTCCGGGATCATGCGGTGGATCACCGAGACACTTACGCCCGTACAGCCGGGGCAGCACTCCCATCTTCACGGACACGGTGACTATGTGCACAGTCATCCCCATAACCACAGTCCGGAGAAACATGGCCATGCTGAGAACGCGACGCCGGTGGGTTGGATGGATCGCACTTTTGGGCGGCTGGGTTTCTATCAAGTCATCCGGCCATTGGCCGTGGGCATCGTGCATGGTCTCGCGGGGTCGGCGGCCGTCGCCTTGTTGGTGCTCACAACCATCCGCGTTCCGTCTTGGGCAATTTTATACCTTCTCGTCTTCGGCATCGGCACTGTCGCGGGGATGATGCTGATCACCGCGGCGATCGCTGTCCCCTTTACATTTTCCGAAAGCCGCTTTGCCCGTCTGAATCGTGGCTTGGGACTTGTCTCCGGGCTCGTGAGTCTGGTGTTCGGTCTGTTCATTGTTTACCGGATGGGATTCGTCGGCGGACTCTTCACTCACAATCCGGCCTGGATACCTCGTTGATGTCTTCTTGCTTCGGTCGAATATGGCTTCCGCCGTCTTGATGCTTCGCTCGGCGACCTTCATTTGTTTCATTGCGAGCAACGCACCGTACTACGAGCCCACGCGCGGAGGATGATTTCCTGGCCGGGGCGTTCCAGTTGCGTCCTTTACGCGCTCCGCGCGGTTGATTGTGCGCCAATATCGAGGATCAGGAAGTTTCCTTTCTTGAGGCCCGCCAAAATATTCCCGTCCTCATCGCTCACTAGAACGTCCAGGACCACAAGATTGGACTCGACCGAGATGGCGTACCGCGGAGGTCTCTGCTGATCATTTGCCGGCGGACCGGACTCCTGCCCGGGAGTCAGTCTCGCGAGTTCCGATCGAAGATGTTGGGCGCCCCCGAATTGCCCGTGACCCGGCAGGGGTATGAGAAACAACACCAGGCAGAAGCAAAAGGCAGCTAGCAGACGGACTAGCCGGGTCCTCGACAGATGCGCATCGCCTTTTGTACGCGAACGGCAAAGCATTGCGGTCTCCTCGGGACGGGCCGAGCAAAACAGGTGCCGCGACGGAGCCCTGCTGTTCGACGCCATAGGCTGACCCGGATCTTGACTCTCGGGAACTAGCTTCAGATCCCATGACCAAGGGCACGGAGTATTGTGATTCACGTCACAGCCAACATGCGGGGTAAGTCTATATTCGATTCTGTTGGTCATTTTGGGCGGCTGCCCGGGAGATACAATGAAGGTGCTTGTCGCTATCGATGCAATGTCAGCGGAGGAAGCATGCGTCCGAGCGGCGGTTGAACGTCCGTGGCCGGTCGGCACTTCGTTTTGCCTCTTGAATGTCTTCAATCCGTATCCGTTCATTGCGGCACCGATGATCCAGGTCCGCATGAAGGATAGAGTGGCCCAAGACTTGGAAGCCGCCAGCAAACCGCTCCGCGAGGCGGGTTGGGTCACAAACACTGAGATAGTCGAAGGGAGCGCCCGCCGGGACATCAATCGGTTCGCTCGGGTATGGCGAGCAGACTTGGTTATGGTCGGCTGCAACGACCTAGGTGATTTCGGACGCCTTCTTCTTGGCAGCACCGCCCGATCAGTCGTGCGGCATGCCCCGTGCTCCGTGGAGGTAGTGCGGCCACATCGGGGGAGCACGAAGGATGCGGCTCGCCGAGTTGGGATGCGAATCTTAGTGGCTACGGATGGTTCGGACTTTTCAGTGGCTGCGCTTCATTCTGTTGCGAATCGTCCTTGGCCAATAGAAAGCGTCGCGAAGGTCATCAGTGTGCCCGAATTCCCTATATTCAAGGATTTTGCCTATCTTGAGACCCATGAAGTCAAAGACCTTGGCAGAGCTTCGATGGAAGATGCCAAGCTATCAGTTGCGGCAGGAGTCGGGATGCTTTCTGGCTCCGCATTGAAATCCTTTTCCGAAGTGCCCACCATCGAGGACCGGCCGTACCGCGTCATTTTGAACGAGGCGGAAACGTGGCAGGCGGACATGATTGTCGTTGGGTCTCACGGCAGGACTGGGGTTGACCTGATCGTCATGGGGAGCGTCGCAGAGGCTGTGGCGCTGCACGCGAAATGCTCGGTCGAGGTCATTCGGGAACAAAAGTCTAAGGGTTAGCCGAGATCCCCTCGCAAAGCGCATGGCCTTTGCTTGAAAATTCTGGAAGAGATCTTCAAGTCGCCCGAAGTTGCGCCACACAAGAGTCATTCCTTGCGTTCACACGCCGCTCTCGGCATTGCGGGAAGTCTTGCGGATCGGCGGATGCACCTGGATCTGAGTAAGCATTGTCACGTGGGGGCGTGACAGGGGTCACAGATTCACTTGCTCGACAGGGCACAAATAGAATGCGAACAAAGGCCGGAAGCCGCGACGAGCCATCAGCCAGAATTTTTTGGCTCCGACGAATCCGAGTCGTGCCAAGCGCGCCGGGTCGCGCTGCTCGGCAAGACCGTGGCGACCAACTTGATTGGTGATTTTAACCCTATTGGGGAGATGATTCGAATCAAGAAGGTGCCCTTCACCGTGGTGGCCGTTCTTAGTCCAAAGGGCCAGTCCTCCACAGGGCAGGATCAGGATGATGTCTTCTTGCATCCGATCTCGTCCGCGAAAAGCAGGGTCATTGGCATCAAACAGGCCAACGCCGACGCGGTCGGCACAATTGCGATGCAAGCTCAAAACGGAAGCCAGATTCAGTCCGCTCAGGATGAGGCCACGGCTTTTCTCCGCCAGCGTCATCATCTGCAACCGGCCGAACCAGACGACTTTTCGATTCGGAGCCTGGAAGACATTTTCGCTGCTCAAGAAGCATCATCGCGGATTCTGTCATTGATGCTCGCGGCTCTGGCTTCGGTCTCCTTGATCGTAGGGGGCATCGGGATTATGAATCTCATGCTCGCTTCTGCTCGAGAGAAAATCCGCGAGATCGGATTGTGCCAGGCAGTGGGAGCCAAGGTGCGAGATATCCTTACTCAATTTCTTGTGGAGGCTGTGACACTCTCGATCGCGGGTGGAATCGTCAGGATTCTGCTTGGGACGGCTGCCTCTGCTGTAATTTCTCCCGTTGCAGGATGGAATACGGTTGTGGGCATCGGGGCCGTATCGCTCGCCGTGTTTTTCTCCGCTTTGGTGGGAATCAGTTTTGGGCTTTACCCCGCACGAAAGGCAGCGTACTTGGATACGATCGAGGCGCTGGGGTCAGAGTAAGGGATAATCGTCTCAATCGCCCAGAATAAAGACATCCAAAGAGGAGCGGAATGAATGAGACTGTGAGAAAAAAGGCGGCCGTCATCTTTTTGGTGTGCCTGGCGGTGGTCGCGCTGTACCTGTGTTACCTGATTGCCAGGCCGTTCCTGGGTCCGGTCCTGATTGCGGTCATGTTGGCGATTGTTTTTTATCCGCTCCACGCCAGAATACAGCTCTTCTTTCATCGGCCCAGTGCGGCCGCCGCCCTTTCTACGACCCTGGTGCTGCTCATCGCAATGATACCCATGGTGCTTCTGGGAATAACCGTTAGCGGCGAACTCCGCGCGGTGGTTCAATCGCTGCGCGAACAGAGTTGGCCGCAAGGAGGCTTGAGTCCGTACCTTGCACAATGGGGCGAGGGTCTGCTGAAACGTCTTGGGAATTATGTGAAATTCTCGCAGCTTGATCCGCATGCAGCAGTCTTGCGCTGGGCGGAGCAAGCGAGCCGCTACTTATTCTCCCTGGGCGCGGCGGCTGCGACGAACCTGCTCTCCTTCGCCCTCGATACCGTTGTTGTTTTCTTTACCCTTTTCTTTTTCTTCCGAGAAGGAAAGAGTATTCGCCGGGAGCTTTCAGCAATGCTCCCACTGTATCCCGATCAAACGGATAGACTCTTTACGGGGATTAGTGAAACCATGATCGCCAACCTGCACGGCGGCCTCGCCGTAGGAATGGCGCAGGGCATTCTTGCAGGCCTTTCCTTCTGGGTGTTGGGACTGTCCGCTCCGATTCTATGGGCTCTTGTTACTGCTTTGGCGTCATTGGTCCCTGTAGTTGGGTCCGCTTTGGTCTGGGGACCGGCTTCGATTTTCCTGTTCCTCAGCGGGCACTGGGTGAAAGCCCTCATTCTTTTCATTTGGGGAGCTGCCGTGGTGGGACAGGTTGATGTGCTGGTCAGGCCCTATGTGGTCAGTGCTCGCGTAAAGGTGCATACCCTGCTTGTCTTCTTCGCGTTGCTCGGGGGAGTCGAAGCGTTTGGCATCATAGGAATTTTCGTGGGTCCCGTCATCTTGTCGGTTACGCTGGCAGTGCTGGATATGCTAAAGACAACAGACTTCTCTTGGCAGACAACTCCCGAAGGTCCGCAACGTGTCTCCCTCAATGGCAAGCCAACCGAGTAACATCGCGATTCGCGGTCTTACTCAGCAACAAGCAGCCGTGCGGCTTGAGGCGGAGGGACCAAACGAGTTGCCCTCGGCCAAGCCTCGCAGTTTTCTGGCGATCGCATGGGAAGTCCTGCATGAACCCATGATTTTGCTGCTTGTGGCCGCGGGCGTGATCTATCTGATCCTCGGCGAACCCCGCGATTCGCTCGTCCTCCTGATTTCGATCTTTGCCATTCTCGGGATCGACCTTTATCAGCAAAACAAGACGGAACGCGCGCTGGAGGCCCTGCGTGATCTTTCCAGTCCGCGGGCGCTCGTGATTCGAGATGGGCTCCAAACGCGAATCGCGGGGCGGGACGTAGTCCGTGGCGATATCGTCATTCTCGCCGAGGGTGATCGCGTGCCGGCTGATGGGTTTGTTCTTTCTTGTGTCAGCTTATCCGTCGACGAGTCTCTGCTGACGGGGGAATCGGTTCCCGTCCGAAAATCCTCTGGAGATACAGGCCTCAGCATGGCCCGGCCTGGTGGTGACGACCTCCCGTTTGTTTATTCCGGAACCCTTGTTGTGCAAGGTCACGGCGTAGCCGAAATCAAAGAGACCGGATCGCGAACGGAGTTGGGACGGGTGGGCAAAGCCCTTCAAACAATTGAACCGGAGGTGAGTCACCTCAAGAGAGAAACTAAGCGCATCGTGGGCATCATGGGAGCCCTCGGCCTTTCGATATGTGCCTTGGTGGCGCTTATTTACGGGCTTTCAAGCGGCAGCTGGCTGAGTGGAATTCTCGTAGGGATCACTGTCGCCATGTCGTTGCTGCCGGAAGAATTTGCCGTCGTACTGACTGTGTTTCTTGCTCTGGGAGCTTGGCGC
Organism: Candidatus Acidiferrum sp.; assembly: GCA_041486245.1. Lineage (GTDB taxonomy): Bacteria > Acidobacteriota > Terriglobia > Acidiferrales > UBA7541 > Acidiferrum. Next base: position 27 of record JBGPLB010000179.1, on the reverse strand, counting down.
ATTTCACGGAGGAATGTACTGACCCGG
>JBGPLB010000178.1:0-10558 GCA_041486245.1 Candidatus Acidiferrum sp. | reverse complement strand
CATGCGAAAGATGGCTTTTTCGTTGCCCGGAATGATGCGCGCCGAGAGGATCACGGTGTCCTCGGGCTCCACGCTAAGCAGGCGGTGGTTGTCCACGGCGATGCGCGAAAGGGAAGACATCGGCTCGGCTTGACTGCCGCTGGCAAGAATAACTATGCGCTTGGGATCGAAAGTGCGAATGTCCTGCGGACGCACAACCATGCCGTCCGGAATGCGCAAGTAATCCATGGAGTGGGCGATCTCCACGTTATCGACCATGCTGCGGCCGACGAAGGCGACTTTGCGTCCAACGCGCCCTGCGATATCGATTACTTGCTGAATGCGGTGAATCGACGACGCAAAACACGACAGGATGACGCGGCGCGGAGCTGAGCGGCAAAGCTCTTCGATGCGCGGCACGATGGCGCGCTCCGATGGAGTGAAGCCGGGGCGCTCAACATTGGTGGAGTCGCTGAAAAGAGCAAGGACGCCTTCGCTGCCGTAGCGAGCGAAGGTGTGGAGATCAAAGGGCGCGCCGTCCACGGGTGTTTGATCGATCTTGAAATCGCCGGTGTGAATGATGACGCCGAGAGGCGTGCGCACCGCGAGCGCGACGCAATCGATGGTGCTGTGAGTGACGGTAATAAACTCGATTTCAAACGGCCCGATTTCGACCAGCCGCCCTGGCATGACTTCGCGGAGCGTGGTGGAGTCCAGCAGGCCGGCTTCTTCGAGGCGTTTTTTTACCAGCGCGAGAGTGAAACGCGTCCCGTACACAGGCACATTCAAATCGCGCAAAATGTATGCGAGCGCGCCAATGTGATCTTCGTGGCCGTGAGTCAAGACAATGGCGCGAACATGCTGGCGATTCTGTTTTAGATAGGTGATGTCGGGGATGACGAGATCCACGCCGAGGAGCTCGGATTCAGGGAACATCATGCCCGCGTCGATAACGATAATGTCGTCATCGAGACGAAGCACCATCATGTTCATTCCAAATTCGCCGAGACCGCCTAGGGGGATTGCCGTGAGGGACTGCGTGGTGTTACTCAAAAAAGTTTATCTCCGTCTTGTGCAATAACTCATCTCCATGGTGTGCATCTGAATCGTATCACAGAGGGATGATGCGCGCGCGTTGCGCTCGAAGGGCGCTGCTGTCTTCTTTTGCACACGTTGACCGCGCCGCAGGCTGCGGCGGCACAATGCTATTCGATGCGCGCGACTAACGATCGCCGCCGCTGAACAGGTGCGCTATCAAAACGAGCAGAACGGCACCGACGGTGGCTGCCGCGAGCGAATAAAGAAAGCCCCCGCCGAAGAGGCCGAGCTTCATGAAAATCCAGCCACCGATGAAGGAGCCCACAATTCCAAGGATGATGTCCGTGATGCAGCCGAAGCCTCGGCCGCGGGAGATTTTTCCGGCGAGCCATCCAGCGAGCAGACCGATGACGATCCAGCCCCAGAATCCGCTGGGGAGTGCGATCCAAAAACCGCGCGTCTCGTACAGAGAACTCATCAAGTGGACGGACATTCAGCCTCCATGAAATTACTCGTATCCAACTGGCTAGGTATAGCAAGAAGTCTAGCAGAGTGGTTGCTGCTGGGTCATGCAGTGCAGGGTGCCCAGGCCGAGGACGAGGTCGCGGCAGGCGATGCCGACTACTTCGCGGTCAGGAAAAAGTTTGGCGAGGGTATTAAGGGCGGCGCGATCGTTTGAATCGTTGAAAGTGGGGACAAGGACGATTTTGTTGGCGATGTAAAAATTTGCATAGCTGGCGGGCAGGCGCTGACCGGCGAAATATACCGGAGCGGGCATGGGAAGCGTTTCCACGCGGAGCGGGCGGCCGTCTTGATCTCTCATGCTTTTTAGAAGGGTAAGATTTTCCTGAAGCGGCGCGTAGTTGGCATCGTTCGAATCGTTTTCGACGACAGTAACTACAGTTGTTGGATCGACGAATCTTGCCAGGTCGTCGACGTGGCCGTGGGTGTCGTCGCCGGCGATGCCATTTTTTAGCCAGAGAACATTGGTGACGCCGAGATAGTCTTTGAAGACTTCGGCGTAATCCTCGCGCGCGAATCCGGGATTGCGCTCCTGCGTTTTGCTGAGAAGACATTCTTCGGTTGTGAGGAGAGTGCCGCGGCCATTGACGTCAATGCTCCCGCCCTCGAGGATGACGCGGTGTCCTTTGTGCATGGGTTGCCAGAGGCGGCGTTTTAGTTTTTTGTTGGCCTGGGAAACGACGACGGCATCTTTCTTGTGATTGTCGTACTTGGCCCAGCCGTTGAAGCGCCAGTGGGTGTAAGCGACTTCGTCGGAAGAGTTCTTTACGCAGATGGGGCCGGAGTCGCGCATCCAACCGCGATCGGTGGGTATACGGAAAAAATCGACGGCGGAAAAATTAGCGCCACATTTCTTCAGGATGTTACGGACGCGGGATTCGGCTTCCCAATTTTCGACGAGTAGATAGACGCGCTCGACTCGCGAGAGATGGCGGACAATCTCGGCGAAGGCCCAAGGGATCGGGGCAAATTTGCCGGGCCAGTCGGTGAGTTCGTGTGGCCAACCTAGCCAGGTGGCCTCGTGCGGATGCCATTCGGCGGGCATCTGGAAACCCTCGGAGTGCGGTGTGGCGTTGTTATGCGGCGTTGGCATGGGCGGGCGCTTGGATACGCTTTGTTTTAACACAGAGGTTACAGAGAGGACAAAAACGAAGAATTCATTCGCCGAGCCAGCGGTTGAGGATGGGTTGGTAGGCGTCGATGCGTCGGTCGCGGAGGAAGGGCCAGTTGCGGCGGGTTTCTTCGCTTTGGGCGGGATCACATTCGACGACGAGAATCTCTTCTTTGTCGTTCGAGGCTTCGGAGAGAATACGGCCGAACGGATCGGCAACGAAGGAATTTCCCCAGAACTCGAGACCGGCGTCGCCCTTTTCCGGTTTGCCTTCATAGCCGACGCGATTGACCACGGCGACGTAAACGCCATTGGCGATGGCGTGAGCGCGCTGGATGGTACGCCAAGCGTCGAGCTGCGCCGCGCCGAACTTCTCTTTTTCGTGGGGATGCCAGCCGATGCTGGTGGGATAAAAAATCACCTGAGCGCCTTGCAGCGCGGTGAGGCGCGAGCCCTCGGGGTACCACTGATCCCAGCAAATCTGAACGCCGATGCGGCCATACGCGGTGTCGAAATTCGGGAATCCCAAATCGCCGGGCGTAAAATAAAACTTTTCGTAATAGAGAGGATCGTCGGGGATGTGCATCTTACGGTATTTGCCGATAAACGAGCCGTCGGCGTCCAGCACGGCGCAGGTGTTGTGGTAAACACCGGCGGCGCGCCGTTCGAAAAGAGAAACAACCAGGACAACCTTCTTTTCCTTTGCAATTTTTGAGAGCGCGTCCGTGGCGGGGCCCGGAACAGGTTCAGCGAGATTAAAAAGATCAGGGTCTTCAGTGCGGCAGAAATATTCGCCGCAAAAGAGTTCATCCATGCAGATGATTTGCGCGCCGAGCGCGGATGCTTCGCGGATTTTCGCGATGGCGCGCGAAAGATTCTCTTCGGGTTCCGCGGTGCTGCGCATCTGCACCAGGCCAATTGTGAATTTGTTTGCCATGAAATTTAGTTTATCATGCTCGTAGAAAAGAATTCGCAGTTGCGTTTTGTTCTTTCCTTCGGGGCGCATTTGTAATATCAATCGTTACTAAATTCGATATGCAAGACGTGGTGTGAACTGCGGTAGCGAATTCGCAACAAAGAGCGGGGAGAAGAGATGCCAAAGCGGCAAGAAAAGACGGTCACGGGGCGCGTACTGCACGATCCGGTGAAGGATAAGTTGCGCCCGATGTTTCCGATTGATCTGGCGAAATGCCGGACCGTCGACGAACTGGTTCGCGCCATGGGCGACACCGCATTCACGGGGCGGCAGATTGGAGACGCCGCCGATGTTCTGGAAATGATGGCGCGAGACAAAGACTGCTTTGGCGTGTTGACGCTCTCCGGCGCGCTGACGGTGGCCAAGATGGGCCTGATTTTTTGCGATCTGATTGAAAGCGGGGTTGTAAAAGCCATTGTTTCGACCGGTGCGCTGATGGCCCATGGTCTCGTGGAGGCCACCGGGCACTCTCATTTCCGCTATGACCCCAGCAAAATGGACGACAACACGCTGTTCCATGCGGGATACAACCGTGTCTACGATTCGCTCGAGCCGGAAGCGAATCTGGATGCCGTGGAAGAAATGATGGATCACATTCTTGACGAATGGGATGCCGAGGAAATTGTGAGCAGTTGGAAACTTCACCATCGAATCGGCGAGGCGCTGCACAAGCAAGCAGCGGGCCGGGGAATACTAAAGTCCGCCTACGAGCACAATGTGCCGGTTTTTGTGCCCGCGTTCAGCGACTCCGAGCTGGGGATTGATTTCGCGCTGCACAAAATAACGCGTTTGAGAGACAAGCGCCCACTGCTGCAATTCGACATGTTCGCCGATTTCGAAAGATTCGCGGACATCATGCTGGCCACGAAACGAATGGGAATATTCACCGTCGGCGGCGGCGTACCTCGGAATTGGACGCAGCAGTTCGGAGTGTATGCGGAATTGCTGGCGCGGCGCGGCTATAAGAAGATTCCGCTGAAGCGGTACAACTACGGCGTTAGGATTTGTCCCGAGCCGGTGCATTGGGGCGGGCTGAGCGGGAGCACGTATACGGAAGCGGTGTCGTGGGGCAAGTTTGTGCCCCCAGAAGAAGGCGGGAAGTTCGCGGAAGTGTTTGATGACGCGACGGTAGCTCTGCCGCTGGTGGTGGGGGCTGTGCTGAATCGCATTGGGTATTTTAAGAGCGGCAAATAACGACGCGCAAGACAAGTTGTTAGATTGTGAGGAGGAACCTGCGATCCCGCTTGTAGATAAAAGATCCGCGGCAAGTTGGTTGACTCGAGCGCGTAGAGAAAAGTACGATTCATATAGTTGAAGTCCCAATCGAAACCCAGGTTGATGCCGTGTCCGCAATTTGGAATACCGAAATGAAGCTCCCCCGGCGCCCCGATCAGATGAGCACTAGACCAGGAGACATACCGTGTTGCGCATAAATGACGAAGCACCCAATTTCACCGCTGAAACTTCGAAGGGAACGCTCAACTTCCACGAATGGATCGGGGACGGGTGGGCCATCCTGTTCTCGCACCCGAAGGACTTTACGCCGGTGTGTACGACGGAACTTGGTTACATGGCCGGGCTGCAGCCGGATTTCGAGAAGCGCAATTGCAAAATTATCGGGCTTAGCGTGGATCCAGTGAGCAGTCACAGCAAGTGGGCCGTGGACATCGAAGAGACGCAGGGCCACAAGGTGAACTACCCGATGATCGGGGACCCCGAACTCAAAGTGGCCAAGCTGTACGGCATGCTTCCGGCGGAGAGCGGAGACACGTGCGAGGGACGCACGGCAGCAAACAACGCCGCGGTGCGCACCGTATTTGTTGTGGGACCGGACAAAAAGATCAAGCTCATGCTTAGCTACCCCATGAGCACGGGCCGCAACTTCGATGAAGTGCTGCGCGTCCTGGATTCGATACAACTGACAGCGAAACACAAGGTGGCCACGCCGGTGAACTGGAGACAGGGAGACGACGTAATCATCCTGCCGTCGGTTTCGGAGGAAGAGGCCAAACAGAAGTATCCAGGCGGGTGGAAGGCCCCCCGGCCGTATCTGCGAATCGTTCCCCAGCCGAAGTAGCGGTCTGCAAGCGAGGCGGTGAAGCGTGATCTTCAAGCAGTTCTATTTGAATTGCCTGGCGCACGCCTCGTATCTTATTGGCGACGAGACAACGGGCACAGCCGCGGTCGTCGATCCGCAACGTGACATCGATCGGTATCTTGAGTTTGCCGAGGAGCACGGGCTGCAAATCAAGCACGTGATTTTGACGCACCTGCATGCCGACTTTGTGGCCGGGCATTTGGAGCTCCGGGACCGTGTGGGCGCAACGATTTATCTCGGCGCCAAAGCGCAGGCAGAATACCGGTTTACGCCGCTCGGCGACGGGAGCGTCATCGAATTCGGTCGAGTGAGGTTGAAAGCGCTCGAAACGCCGGGCCACACGCCGGAGTCCATCTCCCTACTTGTCTACGACCTCGATAAGAGCGCGAGAGAGCCGCACGCCGTTCTGACGGGCGATACGTTGTTCGTTGGCGATGTTGGACGCCCGGATCTTCGTGCGGCACTGGGATGGTCGGCGACGGATCTTGGCGGATTGCTGTTCGATTCGTTGCAATCTAAATTGCTGCCGTTGCCGGATGCCAGTCTGGTCTATCCGGCTCACGGCGCCGGGTCCCTTTGCGGAAAAGCCATCAGCAAGGAGACCGTATCGACGATCGGCGAGCAGCGGCGGTTGAATTACGCGTTGCAGCCGATGAGCAAACAGGCGTTCGTGGAACTGGTAACTGCCGACCAGCCCGAGGCTCCGCCGTATTTTGTTTATGATGCGGTGCTGAATAGCAAGGAGCGTCCGACGCTCGATAAAACGCTGGAGCGCGAACTGAAGCCGCTGGAACTTGATCGTGTGCTGGCATTGCAGGCGGATGGCGCGCAAATCCTGGACACGCGCGAGCCGGAAGAATTTGCGGCGGCGCATCTCGCAGGCAGCATCAATATCGGACTGAGCGGTCAATACGCAACTTGGGCCGGAACGGTGCTCGATCACGAGCATCCGATCGTGATTATCGCGGCTCCTGGGCGGGAGAACGAATCGGCTATCCGGCTGGGGCGCATTGGTTTCGATCATGTGGCCGGATACTTGCAGAACGGATTGCAAAGCCTCGAGTCTCGCTCGGACTTGATCGTCTTCACGGAGCGGCTCAGTGCGCAATTCGCGGCGGAGATTCTGTCAGCGAGTGACCCGCCTGCGCTCATAGACGTGCGCACGCCGCGAGAGCGCGAGCAGAAACACATTGAAGGCAGTTTGAGCATTCCCCTGAATAATCTCCTGGAACGCGCGCATGAACTGCCAAGGAATCGGGCTCTATTGCTGCATTGTGCTGGGGGCTATCGATCCTCGATTGCCGCGAGTCTATTGAAAAAGGAAGGATTCAAACAGGTAAGCGAGATTGCAGGCGGGATGGCGGCATGGGAGGCGGCGAAATTGCCTGTCTGCGGCCCGCTGTAATGAATGCTCCCTGAGACGAAGATCTGTCAATTGCTTGGCCCTCTGAAGCCCTTGCTTGCGAGCAAAAAATCGCAGAGAGTGCCATCCTCAGAATTTAGTGATATCCACCGGCGTAAGACCTTTCTCAGCGCAATGATCGTGGTAGCGCTTGAGGAAAGTTTGCCAATTTTCGGTGGCGATGGTGTTGCCCGCATCGTCGACAAAATCGAGCGCGCCCTCGATGACAGCAAATACGACAGTATCTTCCTTGCCGACCATTCGCGGTGAGTGCGTGGAACCTGCGACTTCGAAGACTACGTCGCCTGCTTCCGAGACCCAGCCTTCGTCGTACGTCCATGCACCCTGCACGGTGTAGACGACTACGATTCCCGGATGGAAATGCATTTGGAGAGCGGCGCCAGGATGGGAGCGGATGAACAAAATAATCTGGCCGGTAATGGGATTAAGCTTGATCAACTTGATGAAATGTCCCTCGGCCCAGGGAACCCAGGGCAAATTCGTAGGATTGGTATGACTAGCGAGCGCCTGATGTACGGGATGAGTGCCGGCAGCGTTGCTCATGATTAACCTCCCTGATTGGCGGATAAAGAATCACACGAAAAAGGATTTATTCAGTGATCGGCCCGCATTAAGGATCGGGCGTAGCCTAGCACACTCCTCGAAACCTGCGAACACCATAAGGGCAGAACTCACGCGATCGATTATGGGCCGCCATCGGCAGCCTCGAACATACTGCCTGGACCACGCATAAAAGTTCAATCAGTCGTGCAGGACGACACTTAGAAGGGAATGATTTATACAAAGGTCGTGATTGGAGTCGTACTGAATGAAGCCCAGTCTTCTGAATTTGTTCATGAAGAAATTCACGCGGGAGCGCGTTGTGCCAATCATCTCCGCGAGCATTTCCTGCGATAGCTTGGGAAGCACCGTTGCCTGATGGCCTGGCGAGCCGTAGCGCGCGAGCAGCAGGAGAGTGCGCGCCAGTCGTTTCTCGCTGGAGTTGAAAAGCTGGTCAATCAGGTCAGCCTCGACTCGAAGGTTTCGCTCGAGCATATAAGCGATGAAGCGGTCGGAGAACTCGTGTTCCTCGTGGAGAGCACGAGTCATCACGGCTTTCTCAATGACCAGGACGGTGGTGGGTGCGACCGCGGTTGCCGAGGCCATGCAAGTGGATTGACCCGCGAGGCAGCCTTCCCCAAAAAAATCACCCGGACCCAAAATGGCCACGACGGCTTCTTTGCCGACTTCGCTGACGACAGCTAGCTTCACACCTCCTTCTTGAATGTAGATGACATGCTTCGCGGGATCGCCCTGGGAGAAAATGGTTTCTTTTCCCGCAAACCTGGCGACTTTCCTGCCGAGACCTGCCGAGTCCAGGAACGACTTCAGATCAAACGAAGAACTTCTCGATTTCGCTTTTTTAGGCGAGCGCGGATCCCGGACAGAATCACGTCGAACTGTGGAAGGCACGATAGAACAAAATAGCACGTCAATGACGACTGTTCAATAGTGAACAGTCAGTGCCAGTCAGCATTTAGCGTTGGCGGGCCGGTTCATTCCTCAGCGCTGAACAATAGTTTCAAGCTTCAGATGGAACCATTCTTGCAGGGCAGGGACGCCGCGAAACGTCTTAGAATTCACCCTTCCCGGAACGGTCATCCAGTAGACCGTTGCGCTATTTGTCAGGCTGTCGATGCACATTCGCTGATAGGTCTCCCTGTCCGTGTCCGGTGCTTTTTTTCTGAGCCACAGGACAGTCCCTTCCTCGGATTGATTGACCTCAACGAAGCCGCATTGCCGGGCGGCGGTTTGAAACGTTTGAAGGCTCATCGTAATCCCTCTCTTCTATGGTTAGTTGCACGTGATTCAGTTAAATGTCCGCTAATGAGTTTCCCCGTAAAAAAATTCGACGCCAACTCCGGAACTTCCGTCCGGACCGGTTTTCGATTCGATGTGTGAGACCCGTCCAGTGAAAACTCTATCGGCGGCCTGCTCTCCCGAGATCCGCTTGGGCATGTGGAGAAATACACGAACAGGCAGCCCTACAAATACCGGATGGCTGGTGACAAAGTAGACTCCTCGTGAGGATAAGTTAATGGATTCCGCTAGATGCCCGTTTGTGAGCAGAGAGTGCACGGAACAAAACACCAACGGAACCTTTAATCCGTAGCGATGTGAATAGCGGCGCTCGGAAGTGGTCATGGCTGCCAAGTGTCCTCTGCGGGCGCAAGCCTGGGTCGAAGGGCGATTGCGTGTGCCTTCCGTTTCGGAGAAGTCAATCGGCCTTCGATCCTTCGGCAGGGCAAGGTCATAGTTGCGGCGGCGTGGAAAACGTAGCTTAATACGCTGGTCGCAAAGGCTGCCGCATCCAATCGGAGTCGCGGAAGGTCAGCGCTTAACATCTGGACAGAATGCAATTATAGGGTTTGGCCTTCTGTTCACTAATAGACAAGAGGTACGAGATAGGTATTCACAAGACGCTCTCAAGCGTTCCAATCTGGAACAGTGGCGAGGGCCCGAAGCGCCGGTGAATAAGAGACAGCAGGACGGAGGAGAGAAAATGGCGACGGCGAAGGAAGCAAAGAGCAAATCTTTGTACGACGTGCACCCCGGTGTGGCGATGGTGCAGAAGTGGATTGCGGAAATGAAGCAGAAAACGGGGCGGTCGCTGGAGGAATGGATTGCCCTGGCGAAGAAGGAAGGGCCGAAAGAGGAAAAGGCACGGCGCGATTGGTTGAAGGCGAAACACAAATTGGGCACGAACAGCGCGTGGTGGATTTCTGAGCGGGTGGATGGGCAGGGCGGGGAGGAGGACTCGCCTGAGGCGTATCTGAAGGCTGCGGCGGTGTACGTGGAAGAGCAGTATGCGGGAGCGAAGGATAAATTGCGGCCGGCCTATGAGGAGTTGCTGCGGCTGGGGAAGTCGATAGGCGCAGATGTGAAGGCATGCCCTTGCAAGACGATAGTGCCCTTATATCGCGAGCATGTATTTATGCTGATTAAGCCGACGACGAATACGCGGATTGATTTGGGGTTTGCGCTGGCGCGTTACAAAGGAAAATTGCCGAAGCGGCTGATCGATACGGGCGGATTGGCAAAGAAGGATCGCATTACGCACCGGATGGAGATTAAGGCGCTGGATGAGATCGATGGGGAAGTAAAGAAGTGGTTGAAGACGGCGTATGAATTGGATGGGAAGTGAGCTAGTCGTCTTCGCCAATTAGGATGGCGGCGCCGAGGACGGTGGTCCAGAGGCCGCGCTTGTCGCCGACGGCGGATTGCGTGACGTTCATGGTGCGGACGATTTTGTTGGAGATGCGGTAGACCTCTTTTTTTTCGTCGAAGCTCAAATCGGGATCAAATTCCACGTTGAGAGTGGTGGCAAGCATTTCGGCGGCGAGCTCTTCCGCATATTCGCCGGCGACTTCT
>JBGPLB010000177.1:0-10647 GCA_041486245.1 Candidatus Acidiferrum sp. | reverse complement strand
GGCAGCTCGTTCGGCGGTCTCGGTAGCAGCCGGGAAATGACGATTTCGGCGATCGCCGAGCCTGCCATGATGCTCGCGATTTTCACCGTGGCCTTGGCGGCAAATTCCACAAACCTGAGCGAAATGGCCAAGGTTGCCGTGAGCCAAAGCTGGAAGTTTCTGGCGCCGTCGCAGATGCTGGCATTTGCGGCGCTGTTTATCGTGCTGAGTGCGGAAACGGGCCGCATCCCGGTGGACAACCCGGCGACGCATCTCGAGTTGACCATGATTCACGAAGCCATGATCCTGGAGTATTCCGGACCCTACCTCGGATTGATCGAGTATGGCGCCTCCCTTAAGCAGATCGTCCTCATGACCCTGGTGGTCAACACGTTCTTCCCGTTTGGTTTGAGTTCTGACTGGACGCTCCGAGGACTTGGTCTGGGGCTGTTTTTTTACGCTATCAAGATGCTTCTGCTGGCGTGTCTCATCGTCATGGTCGAAACCACCAACGCGAAATTGCGGCTCTTTCGCGTCCCTGAACTGCTTATGGTCTCTTTCGTCTTCGGGGCGCTCGCGCTCATTTCGACATTCCTGTTCTGAGGCTCTCGATGACGTTTCTCCAAGATCCCGAGTTCGGCGACAGAATCATCACCCTGATGGCGGCGCTGGTCCTCGTGCTCCAAATCGCCGCGGTCGGGCAGCGCTGGCTCGTTTCAAGCATTCGCATCTTCGCTCTGCAGTCGTTCCTCTTAGCTTGGATCGCCGGCGTCATCGCGTACTTCAACCACGCCAGCCATATTTATATCGCCGCCCTGCTGACGCTCGTCCTGAAGGCGGTACTGCTTCCCTGGTTGCTCGAGCGCCTCGTGAAAAGAATCGAGATCCGCCGGGAGATCGAACCGCTGATCAACGCTCCGCTGTCGATTCTCACCGCAGGCTGCCTCACGCTGGTGGGTTATGTTGTCGCCCAGTCCTTCTATCATCCGGAAGAGAGTTCGGCCCAGGCGGCCTTGGGACATAACACCCTCGGCGTTGCCATTGCGCTGTTCCTGATCGGTTTCTTCACCATGCTCAATCGTCGAAAAGCCCTGACGCAGGTTCTTGGACTGCTTTCGCTGGAGAATGGCCTCTTCCTGGCGGCGATCTCGCTCACGTATGGAATGCCGTTGGTCGTTGAACTCGGCATCTTTTTTGATGTTCTCGTGGCGGTCATGGTTCTCGGCATTCTCGTCACCCGCATCCGCGAGGCGTTCGACTCGATGGATGTCAGCAAGCTTCGGAAGTTGCGAGAGTAGGCCACCGATGCTCTTGCTCTGGCTATTGATCGTTCCACTTGCCGCCAGCCCTGTGGCCTTCTTTCTCCGAAGACGCGCCGCCATGGAAATGGTGAATCTCGCGGCCTTCGGCGTTCTGCTAGGCCTGGCCGCCTTACTGGGAATTCAGGTACTTCGGACTGGCCCTGTTTCGCTTTGGAATGGATTCTTTTACGCGGACGCGCTCAGCGCGTTGGTGGTTCTCTTGACGAGTTTCGTCGCACTCGTGTGTTCTATCTACGCCGTCGGCTATTTCCGTCACGATGAAAGAAACGGCATTTTCCAGGAGAATGCAGAGGCGCGCGCGCTGCTTACCGTTCCCAAGTTGCGTGAGTATTACTCCCTTACGCCCCTGTTCGTTTTCTCCATGATTCTAGTGGCTCTCGCCAACAACCTCGGAATACTTTGGGTGGCGGTCGAGGGAACTACTTTGGCGTCGGTGTTCCTGGTCATGTTCTACGGGCGCGAAACGTCTCTCGAAGCTGCTTGGAAGTACGCCATCATCGGGAGTGTGGGCCTCTCCATGGCTCTATTCGGCACCCTTCTGACCTACTACTCCGCTTATCGCGCACTCGGAACGGACACGCTTGCGGGTCTCAACTGGTCTGTCCTTGTCGCAAACGCCGCCCAGTTCGATAGGCCGACCATGCGCCTAGCCTTCATCCTGATTTTGCTGGGGTACGGCACCAAGGCCGGCATCGCTCCGATGCACACCTGGAAGCCGGATGCCTACAGCGAAGCACCCATCCCCGCAGCGGCGATGCTCGCGGCAGGCGTCCTCAACTGCGCCCTCTACGGCCTCGTGCGATTTTACATTCTGGCCTCCCGATGCTTGGGCCCCGAGTTTGCTTCTCACCTTTTGATTCTTTTCGGACTGCTTTCCATAGGAGTCGCCGTTCCGTTTATTCTCGTTCAGAAGAACTTCCGCCGTATGCTGGCCTATTCCAGCATCGACCACACCGGAATCATGGTACTTGCCCTCGGTTTTGGAGGACCCTTGGGCGTCCTGGGCATGCTCCTGCACATGACATTTCATTCCATTACCAAGCCCCTGCTTTTCTTTTGCGCCGGCAATGTCCAGCAACAGGTGAAGACGGATCTGTTCCGCGAATTGAAAGGGGGGCTGATTCATTCGATGCCTTTCACCGGGGCTGCTTTTCTCCTTGTGACTCTTGCGGTCACGGGCGCGCCTCCCTTCAGTATTTTCCTGAGCGAGTTCACCATTCTCCGCGCAGGATTCAGCGGAGGGCATCTCATTCTCGCCGTTCTCTTCGTCGCGTTTCTCGTCGCGATCTTCTCCGGATTCCTCATCCACATCGCCAACCTGGTGCTCGGCCCGGACCCCGGCCTGCCTCCGGCCGATACCTGCCGCTGGAAAAAGTCCTCTGTTGTGGGCCTCGCTCTGCTGATCATCGTCATGGGCTTCTGGATACCCGCTCCGTTATTCCGGCTCATCCAGGGCGCAGCGGATATTGTGTCGGGCGCACGATGAGCCAACCCACGTCCCAATTCTTTGAAACTCTTCAACAGAAATTTGGCGCGCAGATTCAATCGATCTCTGCGGAACGCGAAGAGGAAGTCTATCTTCTCGTCGCTGATTCCGACGTTCGGGCTCTGATCAAACATCTCCAAACGGAGTTCGAAGCGAGGCTGGTTACCGTGTTCGCCGAAGACCGACGTTCTACGGAAGGTGTTTTCTTCAACTACTACCTATTGGAACGGAAAGGCGATGCGCGTTACCTCATGATGCGCGCGCCGGTCCGTCCCGACCATCCCGAGTTTCCATCGCTCTCCGCCGAACTCCCAGCGGCGAACTGGCAGGAGCGTGAAATCCAGGATTGGTTTGGCTTGAAAGCTGTCGGACACCCCAATCCTCGCCGGGTCGCCCTGCATGACAACTGGCCCGATGTTCATCCCTTGCGCAAGGATTTTCCCTTGGAGACGGTGTTGCCCCCGTTCGAAGGAGAACGCCACATCTACCGGCCCGCTTTGGGCGAAGGCGTCTTTCAAGTGCCCGTAGGACCGGTTCACGCGGGAACCATCGAGCCCGGCCATTTCAATTTCGCGGTGGCCGGTGAGCCGATCCTCTATTTGCAGCTTCGCATGTTCTATACCCACAAAGGCACGGAAAAGCTTTTTGAGAAACTGCCCATACCGAAAGCCGTGTTTCTCGCGGAGAGCATCTCCGGGGATTCAAGTTTTTCGCATGGCGCAGCTTTCTGTCAGGCCATTGAGCGCGCGGCGCAGATGGAAGTTCCCCTGCGCGGTTTGATCATGCGGACGATCCTTTTGGAACTCGAACGAATTTGCAATCATGTTGCCGACATCGGAGCGATTGCGACCGATGTCGGCTTTGTCGTCGCCAATGCGCACGCCAGCCGCTTGAAGGAAATGCTCGTCAGCCTGAACGAAAAGTTGACGGGCAACCGATTCTTGCGGGGCATGGTCTGCGTCGGCGGCGTGCGCAGGGGTTGGGATGCCGTGCAACTCGTCTCGCTCCGCGCCGCACTCGATGCCTTCGCCGGCGAATTTCAGGATCTCATTTCGCTGATTGAGTCCTCGGAATCGACCCGCGACCGATTGGAACTGACCGGAGTCCTCCTCCCGGAAAAAGCAAAGGATTTAGGAATCGTGGGTGTGGCCGGGCGCGCCTCAGGGATCGATCTGGACGTGCGGCGCGATCACCCCTACGCGGCTTACGGCCGCTATTCCTTCCGCGTGCCCGTTTATCAAACGGGTGACGTGAGCCACCGAATGCAGGTGCGGATCGACGAAGTGAACGAATCCCTGGGCATGATCCGAAGAGCTGCCGACGAAAGTCTGCACGGAGAGTTCCGTGCGGCCGTGCCACCCATTCCGCCCGATCGCTGCGCCCTCAGCGCCGTCGAGGGATGGCGTGGCGAAATCATTCACTGGATTCGTACCGGTCCCGATAATCACCTCGAACGTTGCAAAATCAAGGACCCCTCCCTCAACAACTGGCCGGCCCTCGTCGAAGCCGTTCAGGGAAACATCATCGCGGACTTTCCGGTCATCAATAAGAGTTTCAATCTTTCCTATTCGGGAACGGATCGCTAGCCTATGTTCAAGATCCTGCAGAAAACGCTCGCGACCGGCATTGTCACCACCTACTATCCGAACGATCCGGCACAACTCTCCGACCGCTTTCGCGGACGGCCGAGCTTCGACTTCAAGAAATGGACGGATGCGCGGCCCGCCGCGGAAATCTGCCCCACCGGAGCGATTTCCGTCTGCGACGAGAATGGATCGCGGCGAGTCACGGTCGACTACGGTCTGTGCATCTTCTGCGGCTTGTGTGCGGAAGCGTCCGTCGATCAGGCCGTGCGAATCACCCAGGAGTTCGAGCTCGCCAGT
Organism: Candidatus Acidiferrum sp.; assembly: GCA_041486245.1. Lineage (GTDB taxonomy): Bacteria > Acidobacteriota > Terriglobia > Acidiferrales > UBA7541 > Acidiferrum. The sequence goes on along the minus strand of JBGPLB010000177.1, from coordinate 5,977 downwards.
GCCGACCGGCGTAATCTTGTCCTTGACGCGGATTATTCCTTGAATGCCGACGGCACGCAGCGCGAGTTGCGCGGCGAGTTCCGAGGTTTCGCAAAGGTTGAAGGAGGCGTCGACCAAGTCGGACAAAAAACGCGCGAAAAGATCCAGAAACTCCTCCGGCGCTCCCTTGCTATCCGGGAAGTGGACGCGGGTTCATGCAACGGATGCGAACTCGAAATCGTCGCTCTGAGCAATCCTGTTTACGACCTGGAACGCTTCGGCATTCAATTTGTTGCCTCTCCGCGTCATGCCGACATGCTCCTCGTCACCGGTCCTGTCACCCGGAACATGGAGCTCGCCCTGCTGAAGACCTATCGAGCCATGGCCGATCCCAAGGTAGTCGTTGCGGTAGGCGCATGCGGCATCAGTGGCGGCATCTTTGGCAAAAACTATGCCTCTCTCGGAGGCGTCGATAACGTCGTGCCCGTCGACGTGTACATTCCCGGATGCCCACCCCGGCCGCAAGCTCTCCTCCATGGAATCCTACTTGCTGTCGGGCGCCTGGCGGAAAGACTGAACCACTAGCGAGTTGCTGTGGGACTATCGAACTTCCGCTCTTGTCTTCTCCCCAGCGAACGCCGCGATTCGAGCACGGGATTGCGAGTAACTAGCCTCGCTGATTTACCAAAGCCCCCCGCAGGGCGCCTGCTTCGGATTTGCAAAACAAACATCACACACGAGAACCGTCTTCATTTCCTTCGTTCCGTCTGGCAATCGCTCGGCGTGAACGGGGCCCAGGCAGCTCGTTCCAAAATCCCTGTGCGGACGCGGGTACCGCTCATTGTCGATAGATTCACAACCCGGACAGGCCACATCAGTCCATCGATGGTCTCGACCAAATACCCGAAATCGGAAGTATTCGTCTCTCACGCAAAAGGACTCTCGCCTGCGCCTTGCACTTCCGAAGGGCCGAAAGCACAAGCAACCTGCTTTAATGGCTGGACCAAGCTGCCGTACGATAATGCATAACGATGTGACGCACATCACAGACCTGCCATGCCGAAGAGTTTGGGTTATTCCAAAAATAAGCCCGCGTTGCTCGTCGAGGTTTTCCAAACCGCCACTGAGCAGAACGGTTGTTATGCATCAAATCTGAGTGCGATCGGTTGATGCACTCAGAAGGATTGTTTATAAGAGTTACAAATAGTACGCCTGCTTGGCAGGGCAGACGCTCTACCGCCTCCGGGGTCTTGATTGTGAATGCTGACTCGATGCTCGTACGGGATCAGGCTAGCCAGGGCACTGAGAATCAACGGACCAAGTGCGACAAAATGTCTCGGTCCAATTGCATCGATTTCAGTCCAACCACAACATAGTACTCTGCATATAGCACCATAAAAGCCCTTGATAAGGGCGAGGTCGGTGGTTCAAGTCCACCCAGGCCCACCATTCCAAGCAAAACCCGGCAATCTGCATTTCGTACTACGAATTCCAGCTCACTCGTAACGCAGAGCCACCATAGGGTCCACGCGCATGGCGCGGCGAGCCGGAACGAAACACGCTGCCAGAGACACCGCGACAAGAAGAGCGACAACGGACAAAAAGATGAGCGGGTTCGTCACGCTCACGCCGTAAAGCATGGTTGTGAGAAGCCTGGTCATGGCCAACGCCGCGATGATTCCCAGCGCGACGCCCGCCAGAACGAGTTTCAATCCTTCTCCCAAGATCAGCCGCAGCACATCGACCTGTCGTGCCCCGAGCGCCATTCGCACGCCGATCTCCCGCGTGCGCTGCGAAACCGCATAGGAGATTACTCCGTAGATGCCCACGGTTGCGAGGGTCAACGCCAAAGTTGCGAACAGCCCCAGAAGAAGCATCATGAAATTCCGAAGGGCGAGCGAGCGGGACAACACTTGGTCCATAGAGCGCATGGAACCCGTCGGGACGATGGGGTCGACCGCGGCGATTGCATCGCGCACGCTACGGCTAAGGCTTAACGGGTCAACTGCCGTGCGGACAACGACGCTCCTCGGAAACCAGCCTTCAAAAAGCGCCGAAGTGCCATAGGAAGCCTGGGCTGCGGGAATAAAAGTCGTGGGAGGCGCCGGCTGGTCGAGGTAGGATTTGACGTCGCCGACCGCGCCCACGATCTCGCAGGAAGTTTTACCGAGGAAGATGTGTTCCCCGACCGGACTGCGGTCGGCAAAGTGCACGCTGGCGAACGCCTGGTTGACGATGACCACTCTGTTGGCTGTCTCGGAATCCATATCGGAAAACACGCGGCCCTGACGCAACGGAATGCCCATCGCGTGGAAGAAGCCGGGAGTTATCTCACGATAGTCGACGCTGTACCACTTCTCGGAGTTGGGCATTCGGACGCCATTGTTTCCGCCGCGTTCGAGCGGCAGTCCGGCAGCGACAACGGCGGCGGCATCGATTCCTGGCAAGGCCTCCAGCCGCTGGACCACAGCGCGATTAAAGCTCTCGATCTGGGCCGCGGAATCGTATTTCGACCCAATCAGCCAGAACTGCACGGAAAGAATCCGATGAGGATTGAAACCCGGATCGGTGTGAAGCAGTTTTGAAAATGTGGCAATCATAAGCCCCGCGCCAGTGAGCAGCACAAGGGAGATGGCGAACTCACCGACGACCAGCACCTGACGCAGCCGTGCGCGGCCCGGTGCGGCGCTGGAACGTCCGGCGCCTTCCTTCAGGGCCTCGTTGATACCCGTTCTGCTGGCTTCCAGGGCCGGCGCAAGGCCGAACAGGATTCCTGTCAGAAGAGAAACGAAAAACGTGAAGCCGAAAACCCAAACGTCTAGATGGACGTCGGAAGCGCGTGGCAAATCGATCGGGGCGAGAGCGAGCAGCGAACCGAGTCCAAGATAAGCCACTAGGAGGCCTAGCGCGCCTCCCGCGAGCGCTACCAGCATGCTTTCCGTTAGCAATTGCTGGAAAAGCCGCCAGCGAGAAGCACCCATTGCGATGCGGACGGCAATCTCGCGGCCGCGCAAGCCGCCGCGAGCGAGAAAAAGATTGGCGACATTTGCGCAGGCAATCAGCAGAACGAACCCGATGGCGCCTAGCAACACGAGGAGGTAGGGACGGACTTCGGCGCCAATCATTCGTTGGTATGGCAAGAAACTGATCTTGAGTTCTTTTCCAATTACGCCGGGGAACTCGCGGCGGAAGTCCTGGGTGACGATGTTCATCTGCGCCTGAAGTTGCGCGTAAGTGACCCCCGGTTTGAGGCGCGCCAGCACGCCGATGTTTTCTCCGCTGCCGACGGATTTGGCCACGAGCGCGAGGGGAGTCCAGACGTCAGCTGCTCCGCTATTGGGGAGATCGGTGGCGACCGCGACCGGAGAGAAGCCTCGCGGCATAACTCCAATCAGCGTGTAAGGGTCGCCATTTAGCAGAATTTTCTGGCCGATCTGCGCAGGGTCTGCTCCGAAGCGCCGCGCCCACAAGGTATGACTGATTATGGCGACGCGCTGCCCCACTCCGCGATCATCTTCCTCCGTGAAGTCACGGCCGAGGGCTGGTTGAATACCAAGGACGCTGAAGTAGGAAGCGGCGACAGGCATGCCGCGCAAATGTTCCGCGCCGTTTCCTGCCGCAAGGTTGTAGCCGACCGATGTATAACCGGCGATATGCTCGAAGGGCGCTTTGTAGTCTTGCAATCGTTTCAATTCACGGGAATCGACATCCATTTCATCGGTCAGCTGTTTATAGCTTTCCGCAAGTTGGACGATGCGATCCGGATCGGGAAAAGGCAACGGGCGGAGAAGCACGCCGTAGACGACTGTGAAGATGGCGGTATTTGCGCCGATGCCTAAAGCGAGAGTCAGTATCGAGACGAGCGTGAAACCCGGGGATTTTGCCAAGACGCGTAAGCCATATCGAAGGTCTTGCCAGAGGGTGGTCATCGAGCACCTCGCTAAAGCGGCGGGCGGTCCCATCTGATACCGGGGTCAATCGCAAGCCGATTCTTGCCTAGGATTACGAGGAAGGCGAGGAAAATGTTTCCGGCAAGAGGCCGGGATAACGGGCAGCTGCGAGACGTGAATGAATAATTGAGATTCGGTGACTCGTGGCCGGTTGTAGAGCATGAAGATGCCTCGCCCTGATGCTCAACCTATGAAGCCACTCGGGATGCAACAAACTCACTTGGAGCAGGCCTCCTCCGTCGGATAACTGGTTAACCATAACAGGCCCACCCCTCCTCTTTTTTTCATAAGTGTTGATTCTAAATGATTTAGTCTTCGCCTAACTCGTGTAGAATCAACACTTGGGGGCGACCTTGCAAGTGTTGATTCTAAATAACTTATCTGCGCCAGAATTGTGCAGCAGAGGGTGAGCTTGGCAAATGTTGCGAACAAACGACTTGGGCTGACTTGAAGCTTCCAGAAAGCAAAAACGCCGGCAAGATGTTGGCGCTACAAGGACAAGGCACGATGTTACCCAACAACTACTATACGCGCGGGGTACGCTTTTGACAAGGAAAAACGCAAGAATGGTAAAAACCTCGTAACAGAATGTCACCTAGCAAACTGGAGTTGTGGGTCTGTGTCCGGTTACGCGACCCTCTATGGAATTCTCTTGCAGATTCACCAAGGTTTATGGGCCTATTTGGGAAAATTCATCCGGCGCAGCAGGTCTTGGAAGCGCGGATCGTCGCGCAGAGGGTCAAACTCGGGTAAAACTTTGACCCGGAGTAACCCGAAATCGGGCTCTTGAAAGGCTTTCTCCAGCCAGGCAAATGCTTTGTCCTTCTCGCCCAGGCTTACGTACACGCGCGCTATGTCATATGGGGGGACGGACGTCCGCTGTGACAACGCCTGCAGCTTCTTGAGGATCTCCCAAGCCTCCTTCTTTCTTCCGGCAAGCGCATAAGCACGAGCTAAGTTCGCCAAATTCCATGGGCGCTCCCCTGAAAATGTTACGGCTTTTTGCATCTCTTGGATGGCGGGCTCGTACATCGCTTTTCCGAGGTAGGCCTGCCCCAAGAACATGTGGGTCCCGGGATAATTTGGGTCAAGTTCGAGCGTGTTCTGGAGTTGTTGTATCGCTAGGTCGTACTGGCGCGTACAGTTGGCCAGTTTCCCTCCTAGGCCGACGTTTATGATCAGTGACAGCGGATCTAGTTCGCGCGCCCGTTTTGATTCGGCAATGGATTCCTCAGCGCGCCCAACCATTCCTAAGTAATCGGCATAAAGGTCGTGGGCAGTGCCGTTGTTCGGATCAAGTTCAAGTGCTCGTCTGTGCTCTTTCTCTGCCCCAGACCAGTCGTAATCAAGCAACCTGGTCCGTGCCAGTGAGATATGAGCTTCGGCAAGCGTGTCATCCAACTCCACCGCCTTTGCCGCCGCCGCCTTCGCTTCGATTTTGTGAGACCCAAGCACAGAGTAAGTCTCTGCCAGCCCCGCATGGGCTAGAGCATATTGTGGGTCTATCTTAGCTGCCTGTTGAAAGAACTCCAGAGCTTTTTGCAACGATCGAGCATCCCTTCTGTTCCAGTAGTAGAGTCCCTTGAGGTAGGCCTCATAGGCCTCGGGGTTGACCGGTTGCGTACTCGCAAAGCGCGCCTGTTCCTGCGGGGTTAGCTTGACCTTAACCTCATGGGCGATCGCCGAAGCCAGTTCACCTTGCATCGTCAAGACGCTCCGGACTTCGCGCTGATAGTTATCCGCCCATAGGTTTCGGTCCGTTGGACCATAAATCAATTGAACTGAGATGCGCACCTGGTCACCCTCGCGCATGACCGTGCCCGCGACTATCCCGTCTACGCCTAGTTCGCGGGCGATCTGAGGCAGAGGCTTCTTCTTCACCCCCTTGTACTGCATCGCCGAAGTACGCGAGATTACCTTGAGAGCACTGATCTTGGAGAGTTCAGCGATGAGTGCATCGGTCATGCCATCAGCAAAATACTCTTGCTCTGGGTCACCGGAGAGGTTTTCGAGGGGCAAAACCGCGAGCGATTCGATTCGAGGCGGGG
>JBGPLB010000176.1:0-10723 GCA_041486245.1 Candidatus Acidiferrum sp. | reverse complement strand
TCGCGAATCGCATCCGCCAGCCCCAGCGCGTCTTCCGGCGGACATCGCAAAAGAAAAAACGCCAGCCGCTGCGCGGTTTTCTGTCCGATTCCGGGGAGGTGTTTCAGTTCATCGATGAGTCGTTCGACGGGAGCGGCAAAATCAGGCATGCATGATGTGTAGCACAGCCAGCATCCGTGCGCAAACCGGCCGAAGAATTGTGCTGGATTGGCTGCACTTACCACAGCTGTGGGCACCATTCCATACTAGCCCTGCTGCGGTACTGGTGCGGTATTGGCCTCTTCGGGCATCTCTGCTAACTTCTTGAAAAGAGACAATTTAGTTGCGCTGTGGTTACTACCTCTACGGCGACTGGGAACAAAATGCAAGATTCCGGCCCTTGGCCGTTCTACCATCAGAACTAATCGAGCGGTGATTCCGAGGAACCCCCATGCCCTTCGCCATCCTCTTGCTGGTTCTCTTTGGGTTGCTGCTGCTCGTCACTCCCTTTTTGACCATTGCTCTTTTTGCGCGAGAGGCAAAACTCCGAAGACAACTGAATGAACTCGCGGAGGAAAACGCAAAGGAACATACGAAATTGCAGCGTGCGATGGGTGAGCTGCAGAGCAAGCTTGCCGCAATGCCAGCGCCAACAACGCCAGCCGCTGAGAAGCCCTCAAGTCCAGAAGTGCGCCAAACGGTCTCTGTCCTTGGTTCAATTCCACCTCCGCAGGCTCCTGCTCCGAAGGTTGTGGTTCCGATCGAGCTTCCTATCAAGGTCACACCTGTAGTCACACCCGGTATCGGGGCCAAGCCGCCAGTCACTTCGCCGATGATCCCCGGCGCTGCGGCCACGCCACCACAAAAGCCCACAGCGCCTGTCGCCCCGGTCGAGCCGAAACCCCTCGCGCCTGCGGTGCCGCTGACTTCTCCAGCGGCGGTTCCTCCAGCGGCAGCCGCGCGCGTCTCGTCGCCGCCACCGACCTCGCCGCTGCGCGTTCCTCCGCCAAAGCCAACACTTGAGCAGCGTATGAAATCCGTTTCCTCCATTGAGGAACTTCTCGGCGCCAACTGGTTCGCCAAACTGGGCGTGATCATGACCGTGATCGGTCTTGCGCTGCTTGGCAAGCTCGCACTGCAAAACCTCGGACCCGCCGGCAAAGCGTTCATCATTTACGCTGTGTCCATCGTATTTCTCGGCGGCGGCATTCTTCTCGAAAAGCGCGACCGCTACCAACTCCTGGGCCGCGTGGCGATTGGCGGAGGTTGGGCGCTGCTTTTCTTCAGCACCTTCGGCATTCACTTCGTCCCCGCCATGCACGTGCTCGACTCCGGCGTGCTCGACTCGGTCCTCATGCTTGCCGTCGCGATCGCGATGGGCGCGCACACGCTGCAGTACAAATCCCAATTCGTGACTGGCCTGGCTTTCTTGCTCGGCTACACCACTGTCGCATTGAGCCAGGACAGCGTCTACAGCCTCACCGCCGGAGTGATGCTTGCCATCGGTCTTGTCGCGATTGTGCTCAAGATGGGTTGGTTTGAGCTGGAAGTTTTTGGCATTCTCTCCAGCTACCTCAATCATCTCTATTGGCTCTACCGCATCCTCGGCATCCATGGCGCGCAGGGCCGCTCGTTTCCGGAATATAAAGCCAGCCTGGCACTTATGTTCTTCTATTGGCTGACGTTTCGCGTCTCCTACGTCGCCCGCGGTATCAAGACCGACTTCGAAGAGCACGTCTCGACCGTCTCCGCGGTTCTCAACACGCTCCTTCTGCTCGGCCTGTTGAAGTTTCAATCCGTAAATCCGGAGCTTGCTTACCTTGCCTTATTCGCGATTGGCGCGTTCGAATTGGTGTTTGCTCTTCTTCCCATCACGCACCGGCGCCGCCGCGCGTTCGTTCTCCTGAGCATTATGGGAGCGGCTCTGATGCTCGCTGCGGTGCCGTCGCACTATTCCGGCAACAACGTCGCGATACTCTGGCTCGTGGGCGCGGAAGTCTTTCTGGCTGCTGGAATCATCTTCGAGGAAGTCGTTTTCCGCCGGCTCGGGTTGTTCACCGGGCTTCTCGTGGGAATTGACCTGATCGGTTTCAACTTCCGGCCGCTGGTCGAACTGCGCGCCAAGTCAGAAGCGCTTGCTCTCGCCAGCGGCATACTCTTCGCTCTGTGCGCCGTCGTTTTTTATCTCAACGCGCTATTTATAAGTTCGCGCTGGAAAGATTCCTTCAGCGCTCCTCTTGACCGCAGCTTGCTTAGCATCCATTCCTACCTCGGAGCGTTCGCAGCCGCCGCGGCGGCCTGGGCGTTCTTCGGGAACGATTGGACCGCCGTTGCATTCGCGGCGATCATGCTCAGCCTTGCGGCGGTCAACAGCCGCCTCGAATCGCGCCATCTCCAGGTTCAATATGCGCTGCTTGGCCTTCTCACCCTGTACCGAACGCTTGTGTTCAATCTGCACATCGAAAGTGCGGCGCATATTCACATCACGACGCGTCTTATCACCCTCCCGATCCTCGGCGCCATCTTTTATGCCACCGCCAAACTCGCCGCCTTGCGCGAGGATCAAGAACAACATGTTTTCCGAGCGCTCTTCTCCTTCGCAGGCGCTTTCTTGTTCGGTTTTCTCATCTGGAGCGAAGCTCCCGAAATTTGGGTGGCAGCGCTTTTCCTCGCCGCTGGAATCCTCCTGGCGTTAGCCGCTCGCCGCTGGAATCTTCTTCATCTCAGCGTGCAGGAACACCTCTTCGCCCTCGCGGCTGTTCTGCAAACGGTTGACTACAATTTTCACGTCGCAGGACATTACGGCCCCTTCAGCATGCGCCTGATCACCGTTTCGCTCGTTGCTGCGGGCCTGTACGCCATTTCGCGCCGCGCAACCACGGAAAACGCATCACACGCGCTCATCGCGGCGTATCTCCACACCACGGCCGCTACATTCCTACTCACTCTTTTGATGTGGTATGAAGCATCGACCGGCTGGCTCGCGGCTCTCTGGGCTCTCTTCGCGTTCGCGCTCGCTGCTATCGATCGCCGCTTCAAACTCGACGATTTGCGCTGGCAGGCTCACGCCCTCGCGGCCATCACCATGCTCCGCTGCATCGGCGTCAATTTGCACAACGAAGAACTGTGGCACGGCATCAGCGTGCGTCTCATCACGCTCTCCCTCGTCGCCGTCGTTTTTTACGCAATGTCGCTGTTCATTCGCATGCCCGACGAGTGGCGCGCCCGCGACTTTCACCACATCTATTCGTGGTCTGCTTCGTTGCTCGTCTCCCTGCTGCTCTGGTACGAACTCGATCCTCTTGGCAGAGCCGTAGGATGGGCTGTCTTTGGCTTGGTTCTTTTCGAGTACGGCTTCTTGCGCAAGATCGCCCAGTATCGTTATCAGGCTTATGTCGCCTTTATGGCTGCGTTCGCTCGCATCTTCTTTGCCAACCTCACCGCAGGCATGCGCGGCGAACTCTTCGGGCCTCGCATGTACACCGTGCTTCCTCTCATCCTGATATTCTTTTTCGTGTACGCGCAGCTTTCCGAAGAGGAAGACGGAACCGCTGGCGACAAGCGGTTCCGCTCCGATGTGCTCGTCGCCTATCTGGGAACGGCGACGCTCGTCGCGCTTTTCTACTTTCAAATCGCCCCAGACTGGGTGGTCACTTCCTACGCCGCCATCGCGTTCGCTTTGTTTGGCTTGGCATGGGCTTTGAAGCGTCCGATCTTCCTGCACCAGGGAATTCTGGTGACGCTCGGGACTTTCGCGCGCGGCATGGCTCACAATCTTTTCGGCTCCAGCTACTTCAACGAAGGCAATTGGAGCGGCCGCTACTTCATCGTAAGCACCGCAGCCGCGATTCTGTTCGCTACTCTTTTCTTCGCTTTCCAGTTGCGCGAAGCCAACAAGACGCTGCCCGGCGCCAGCCGCGAAAGCAAATTTGCCTCCGGGCTGGTCGCGCGGCCAGAACAGCTTCAGTTCTTCGTTCCAATCATTCTGGTGACGGTCATGCTGGCACTCAAGACGACAGCAGGAATGATCACCGTTTCGTGGGGCATTGAGGGAGTGCTGATCTTTCTTTTTGCTCTCGCGGTCAAGGAGCGCAGTTTCCGCCTCACGGGTCTCGGGTTACTCCTGATTTGCGTCGCCAAGGTGCTTACGCTGGACGCCTGGCGGCTGAACCAGAGCGACCGCTACATAACCTTTATCATCGTCGGTGTCGCTCTGATCGCCGTTTCGTCTCTCTACATACGTTTCCGGGAAAACATCCGGCAATATCTATGAAGCGCCCCGTAGTCTTCATTCTGTTTTTCGCAATACTCGGATTCTCGCTTGCCGGCCTCTACTGGAGCCAGAGGCGCGCCAAATCCACGCACTCTTCCGCGAACGCTGTTGTGGACATGCTCGCGGACGCTCAGCGCGATCTCACGCGTGTGCCGATGCACTTCACCCGAATTTCTGATGATCAGGAAATTTCCATCGGCCACGAGCTCTCCGCCCGCTACTCGACGCAATTTCAGAAGTTCACTCCGGAAGACCAAGCGCTTGAGAAATATGTCCGCCGCGTCGGTGGCACAATTGCCGCTCGCGCGCATCGCCATCTTCCCTACGAATTTCACGTGATTCCCGATCACAACCTCATCAACGCATTTTCCTTGCCCGGAGGTATCGTCTATATCGGCGAAGGCATGCTCGACCAGATGGAAACCGAGGATGAACTTGCGAACATTCTCGGCCATGAAATCGAGCACATCGATCACTACCATTGCGTCGAGCGCTACCAGATCGAAGCCAAACTCAAGAATTTGAGTCTCGACGTTGTTGGCCAGCTTCTGCAACTTCCTCTCGATTTTTGGGAGGCCGGCTATCACAAGGACGAAGAGTTCGAAGCGGATCGCGAAGGTACGCGGCTTGCGGTGGAAGCGGGCTACTCGCCATATGGTGCCGTCACTCTGTTCACGCGGCTTTCGAAACTCTGCAACGAATATGTCATTCACGCGCAAACGCCCGAAGAAGAATTATCCGAACTCGCGATCCAAAGCCTCGCGGGATATTTTCGCTCGCATCCGCTGCCCTCGGAGCGTCTCGAGCAAGTAAATCAAGTCATCGCCGAAAAACACTGGGAAGACCGCAAAACGCAAAAACAGTTTCACGTCGAATACGAAGTCCACGACGGCAAATTCGTGAAGTAAAGGGTGCAAGAAGGAGAGCAACGAACAGAAGGGCAGAGCAGGGCAGAGACGAGAAGCGAGCGAGAGTGCAAACTGCCTGGCTGTTAAAACAAACCGGGAATTTTCATTCCGGCAATTCCAGGGATGCCGCCTGCAAGATTCTTCATCTGGTTGGCGAGCTCTTCGTCGACGCGGCGCGAAGCTTCATTAACCGCCGCCCGCACTAGGTCCTGCAGCATTTCCTGATCCTTGCTTGCAAAAACGTCCGGCTCGATCCGCAGGTTCACGATTTGCTTCTGGCCGTTCATTTTTACGGTGACCATGCCGCCGCCGGCCGAAGCTTCGACGGCTACGCCATTCACTTGTTGCTGCAAGTCTTCCTGAACCTGCCGCAACCTCGAGAGCATCTGCTGGATCGCATTGACTTCCATCAGGACTCCTCTTGGCGCCATTTTACTTCGGAGATTCTTCCTCCGAAGCGTTGCAGCATCGACCGCACCATCGGATCTCGTTCGAACTGCGCGCGTAACTCTTCCGTGCCGGACGCTCCGCGCGGCGCAGCCGCTGCAACTGCTTCTACTTTAGCACACACCCGCACCGGACGGCCCAGCACTTTGCTTGAAGAGACACGGACCTTTTCAAGAGATTCACGGCCTTCCATCATCTCCGCAAACGCGCGCTTCTCCGGAGAGAAATAAATTCGCAATTCCGCGCCATCCAGCTCCCAGCGGCCACCTTGCTGCACGATTTCGCCGAGAAATTTCTGCTGCGCCTGAATCGCGGTTTTAATTTCAGCGACCTGTTCTTTGGTAATTCCGTCAAGTCGCGTCTCGGGATCCTTCTCAATTGGTGTTTTATCGGCAGGCGCGGCAGCAACGGCTGTCGGAGGCTCCTCCGACGGGGCGATCTGTGCTTCCGCCCGCGCTGGGGCTGCCGCCGCTGCCGCAGCAGCAAAACTCGGTGCAGCGATTGGTTTGTAGGGATGCGGCGAAGTTTGTGGAGCGGCTGAAAAACCGGGCATTGCCGGAGCTTTCGACGCGCCTGCGGTTGCAGCAGTGGCCGCGCTGCTGCTTCGCGCCGCGCTTGAACTTGTTGTACCAACCGGCGCGCCGCTGCGCAGTTCCGCCAGGAGCTCTTCCATCGGGGCGAGGCGTTTTGCGTTGATCAGGCGCAACAAGCCCATCTCCAAATGCACGCGCGCATCGGGTTTTCGCCGTAAATCGTCATCTGTCTGCAACAGGATCTGAAAAAAGCGCGTAAGGTCTTCTTCGCTGAATTGCGCCGCCGCGTGCGCGAGCGCGGGCTTTTGATCCGCCGTGGCGGCAATCAAATCCGAATCCGCGCCGCAAACGCGCGCAATCAGCAGGTTGCGCATGTGCCGGATGGCTTCGCGGCAGAAATGCTGAAGGTTGCGGCCGTCCTTTTGAAAGGTGTGCACGAGGCCGAGGGCGCGGTCCGCCGAGCCTTCCGCGATGGCGGCCACAAGTTCGTTGAGGGAATCTTCCGGCACGACGCCCAGAAGTCCGCGCACCTCTTTATCCGGAATGACGTCGCCGCAGTAAGCTCTCGCCTGTTCCAGCAGGGAAAGCGCGTCGCGCAAACTGCCTTCCGCCATTCGCGCAATGACCACCACGGCTCCCGGCTCGATTTTCAAATCTTCTTTTTTGGCGATCTCTTCGAGCCGCCCCGTAATCTCAGCGAAGGTCAGCGCGCGAAAATGAAAATGTTGCGAACGTGAACGGATGGTGTCGGCCAGATTCTCCGGCTCGGTCGTGGCCATTACGAAAATGACGCGATCCGGCGGCTCTTCCAGCGTTTTCAGAAGCGCGTTGGACGCTTCGCCCGTCAGCATATGGGCTTCGTCGAGAATCACGACCTTGCTTCGTGACGCTGCCGGCGCATAGCGCACCATCTCGCGCAGCTCGCGGATCTGGTCGATGCCGCGGTTTGAAGCCGCGTCGATCTCGATCACGTCGAGCGAAGTGCCCGCGGCAATTTCCTTGCAGGAATCGCACTCGCCACACGGCTCGGCCGTCGGCCCTTTCGCGCAGTTCATGGCCTTCGCAAGAATCCGCGCCGCCGTCGTTTTTCCCACACCACGCGCGCCGGAAAAAATATAAGCATGCGCCACGCGATTGTTTTTGATTGCGTTGGCCAGCGTTGAGGTGACGTGGGATTGTCCGACGAGATCGCTGAATGTTTGGGGGCGCCACTTGCGGGCTATGACCTGGTAGCTCATCTGCTAGGAGTTCCTGTCCCGCTTTTCTTTTTGTTTGAGCGAAAAGAGAAGAATGACTACGGCGGTGAGTGCAATGACAAAAAGAAGAACGATAGTTCCGCCAAAAATCATCGAACTAACCACTCGCTTTCGCCGGCTCCACGGTGTCGATCGTCAAACTGCCGGCTGTGAACTTTTTTCAGTGCGAGGAACTTCGGGTGATCTGCGGCACCCGAGGCAATCCCGATACCGTTGCTCCCTTCCGGGCCTGGCGGGGTTCGCGGGACCTCGTTGCACAGAGCCCGAAGTTCCACGCTCCGGCAGCCGCGCTCATCGCGCCGCTGCAGGTTTGAGTTTAGCATACGGAAGATTAAGTCGCGCCACGCCAGGAACCGCTCCGCGCCACGTGTCGGTTTTTCCAAACTAAATTATCGGCGAGGTTCGCGAAGTCGAAACAGAGCTATGGTTTTGGTGCGACCGCGGCCGGCGCATCTGGTGGTTGTACTTCGGATGGATTCACCCAGTTGACCTTGAAGGGGCCCACGCCATGAACCTGCACGATCGTTTCGCCTTTGTTCACCGCAAAATGGCGCATCTCCTTGGGCATAAGGATGAAATTTCCAACATTCATCGTCTGCAACTTATTCTCGTCAAAGGATTCACCCGTTCCGACGAGAAACGCGCCCTTCAGCACGGTCAGATATTCGTCAGTGGGATGCCAATGCGCAGGCACTTTCGCTCCGTCCGCGCACTTGAACCGAATGACGAACTGAGCTCCGTCAGCGTCGGGGTCGCCGGCAACCGTCGCGATTTCGCAGCCCTTGATGATGCCCGTCCACTTCAGGTCGCCGTAGCGCACAATTTTATGCGCCGAATCATTTGCTTTTTTATCCTGGCTGTAACTCGCCACCGCGAAAACGGCAAGCACTGTTGCCGCGACACAAACACTGTTGAAAAGATTCTTGTTCATGCTCGTTCCCTCCGTAGGAACTTTGCCGGAAAACATACGCCTCTGGAGTGTTTTCGGCAAGGCCAGCTTCGATCGGTAAATTCTCCTGATGTGAAATTCCATGCCGGATCATTCCTTGCCGCAGTGTTTCTGGCCCGAGAAAAACTTAGAGGACTCATCTTGCACCGTCGTGGGTCGATGAGTCCTCCATAAGGCATGGTTTAATTTTCAGTCTGCGTCCGCTCTTCCTTGTTTAGTTCTTGGGATAGTTGGGGTCGGCTTTCACTTCGAGAATCTGTTTGGTGTGGCGTTCGCTGTGCGCGGCGATCAAGAGCACGAACTCATAGCCGTCCAGTTTCATGCCCATGGGGCTGTCTATAGCGTGATCTCGTAATCCGGGAGTGGTTTTCACAAAATTCTCGGTTGTCGCGCGGGTCTCCAGAAAATGCTTGATGGAACCGTCGGGCGAATTGAAGCGGTTGGTCGGGACGAGCGGTTCAGGAGCTTGCGCTTTTTGGGAACGGTCGGGAACCATGGCGATGACCGCGTCGTCGGTCTTCTTCAGGTCGCGGTCGGGCACCGCGGGAGCCACCATAACTTTTTCCACCACCAAGCCGCGGATGTAGTCCTCGGCAGCGGCAATGTGCTCCGTCACTTGCGCGATGGACCAGCGATCCGGACCTGCTTTGAAATTCCACTGCGCTTCGGAGAGTCCCTTCGTGGCGTCGAGAACGCCTTGCTTCGTCTTCTCAAGATATTGGACGGCGCGATCCTTTTCCGATTGCGTGACTTCTTGTGCTCGAACGGCTGTCGCGCCCGCGGCTGCGAGTATGGCGATAGCTGCTGCTGCCCTCAGTTGCTTCCTCATGTTTGGCTCGCTTTCGTGATTTGGTGTGTAGGAGAAACGGAAGACTTTGGGACCTCGGTGTGAGCCCGCCGGTAAGGCCGGGGGTGGCGGATTCCTTCGAGGTGAGACCCTCCGTGTGACAAGCAATGTACCAGTGATTTCGCACGGGGTCCATTGTCTCCGTCCCGCCGCGAAAGCTTGGCTGAATGGGTTGCTTGTCGCACCTTGCAGGAGGGTACGGGCGCTGGGTGGGCGAAGTAACGCGGCAGGGGGGTACCCCACCCCGGGTTTTTTCGGAAGTGTTCATTCTAAAGGGTTTTAAGCCCTGTGTTTTGGAAGTGCGCATTCTAAAAGGGTTAGAGGCACATTTTTCGGAAGTGCGGATTCTAAAGGACTTAGTGATTTGTGACTGGTGACCCGTGACTGGTGGAAGAGGGAGGCGTTCCCGTCGAAGGAGTGTCGCTGTCTGGGCGGGGAGTTTTGTAGGAATAAGAGAAAGGCGCGAATCCAAAGGACCGCAACTAGAAAGGCAGCAGAGGTCTGGGCGCGGGCGGGGATGCCGTGGGCGAAACATAGGACATGGTAGCAGGGTATTGGCGGATTGTCAACTAATATGTGAGTGTACTGAGTAGGTCATTCGAATGGGGAGGCGCGGATTCGAATGAGTAGGACGGAAGTCGAGAGGTTTGAGGGAGTTGGGGGGATTGAGACGGTTTGGTGAGACTGTGGAAATGTGTGGAAAAGTCAAAACCCCACACGTAAAAACGACGTGTGGGCCACCCAGGTTCGTTCCAGAGTTTTACTTCCGGGCCACCCGCTCGCTGAGCAGTCGTACCTGAAAGTTAGCGCGTCGTAGGAGTAGAGGGAGCGTGGCTCGGACCGGTCGTCGGGTGACTAGACCATCTGTCCCAGAGTTTCTGAACCACCCATCCGATCAAATACCATTGGAAAAAGGAAAGGACGCACACTAGAAGCAGGTAATAGCCGCCGACGGAGATGCCCCAATTCTGGTGGTCAACAGTAAGTGCGTGGCTGTTGAAGTACCAAAAATAAGGTTTGGCGGCGACAAAGCTGGGCTTCTGAATGGCGCGTGTCACATTCATCAGCGGAGGAGGTAGGCTTGTGCCTGTGCCCGAGTCGATCTCCCGTAAGGCTCTGCCAAAGAAAATATAGCTCGGCGTGGCCTCTTCGAAAAATAGTTTGTGTGGCCTGTAAGGATAGCTCCCTGCCACAAAAAGGACGCCAAAGATTAACCAAAATAGAAGATTTGACAACGCAAATAAACCGGTAAAGTCCAAATGGGTAAGAAGCCGAGATTTCATGGCTGGCTCCCTGGATTCGTGATTCTGGGCAAGTCAACCGGTCTAATGAGGTCGGAGCCTTCTCTCTGGTGATATATTTTGAGTCCTCTGGCAGGGTCTGTGTTCCTCACCCGGTCTTCAGCGATAAGGGGCTGATTAGATGAAGGCGTCGGCTCCTAGCTCCGAGTAAACTTGGTTGCGCTAAACGACCAGGGCTCGGAAGAGAGGAGCCGAGCGATGATCATTATAGGATGTGATTTTCATACACG
>JBGPLB010000175.1:0-10740 GCA_041486245.1 Candidatus Acidiferrum sp. | reverse complement strand
TTCTGAATGGCCGTGGAATTGACCTTAATCACCACGCCGTCGATTTCGTATGGCAGTTTTTCCCGCTTCGCGTCCCAATCATCGCAATATGCGGTCACTGCTTCGATTCCGTTGCACAATTTCCAGTCATCCGAAGCGCGGAAGCGCAATTGCTTTAGTGCTCCCAGGCTCTCGGAATGTTTGGCAAACGGCACTTTACCGTCCACGAACAGGTAGTATGCGAAAAAGTCCAGCCGGCGCGCCGCGGTGATCGACGGGTCGAGGACGCGCACAGCGCCTGCGGCGGAATTGCGCGCGTTCACAAAGATCTTCCCGCCGGACTGTTCCTGCTGCCGGTTCAACGCTTCAAACGCTTTGCGCGTCATCAAGACCTCCCCGCGCACTTCAAACGCACTGGGAAGTTTTGTCTTCTTCAAAACTGCCGCTTCCATGTGCAGCGGTATCGAACGAATCGTTTTCACATTGGGGGTGACGTCCTCGCCGGTTGTTCCATCGCCGCGCGTCACGCCGCGCACCAGCACGCCATCCTGGTACTGCAGCGAAATGCTCAGACCGTCAAACTTGTGCTCGGCGATGTACTCAATTTTTTCCCGGCCGATGCCTTCCCGCACGCGCCGGTCGAAATCACGCAGCGCATCGTAGGAAAACGCGTTGTCGAGGCTCAGCATCGCCCGCGCGTGGCGCACTGTCTGAAATCCTTCGCGTGGAGCGCCGCCAACGCGGACGGTCGGCGAATCCGGCGTTATCAGCTCTGGATGGGCAGCTTCGAGCGACTGCATTTTCTGCATCAGCTTGTCGTAAGCCGCGTCCGATATTTCCGGATCATCGAGGACGTAATAGCGATATTCGTGGTAGCGAAGCTTCTCGCGAAGCCCTTCAATCTCTTTCTTGATGGAAGCAGGCGCGGCTTTGGCCATGAAACCCTCGGCAGAAGGGATAGCTCAATTTCGCCAGACATTATATAGAATGAGTATGGCAAGAAACGACTCGGACCCAAGCCTAAACTGCGGATGACGCCGGAAATCCATAACGCGCTGCTGATTCACAACCCCAACGCCGGGAACGGCGGGCATGGCCGCCGAACCATGCTTGATGAAGCGCGCCGCATTTTTGCTGCCGGAGGCATTCAAACGGAACTCGCGGAAACCACGAAAGCCGGCCATGCCACGGAGCTCGCCCAGCGGGCAAACGTGGAAAGGCGGCATCTAGTGATCGCCTGCGGAGGCGATGGCACGCTGAACGAGGTCGTGAACGGACTCGCAGGCCAATCAAATGGACATCGCGTGCCGCTGGCTCTTCTTCCCGGTGGAACTGCCAATGTGCTAGCGAAAGAGCTAAATCTGCCCTGGGACATACCCAGCGCGGCCGAAAAGCTCGTTCGCGGAGAAGTGCGCGAAATTCCCCTTGGACTGGCGACTCCGCTTAACGAACCGGCCAAGAAAAAATATTTCCTCAGCGTCGCCGGCGCAGGAGCCGATGGAATGATCGTGTATTCCATCGATCTCGGCCTCAAGGCCCGTGTGGGAATTCTGGCGTACTGGTGGCAAGGGGCGCGGGAGGCCCTCCGCTACAAATTTCAGCACTTTCGCGTGACGGCCGCGGGCAAGCAAATCGACTCCTCGCTCGTGGTAATAGGCCGCACCAAACACTACGGCGGACCATTCAAGATCACCACCGATGCGGATCTCTACGAAGATCAGTTTGAGTTGATGACGCTGACAACGCGCAGCGGCTTGCGCTACCTGAGTTACCTGCCGACGCTTTGGCTGGGGAAACTTCGCGGCACGGAGGGTGTCCACTTCTGGAAAGCGGATCAAGTGCTCTGCGAGGCGCTTGGTGAAGAGCCGATTTACGCGCAAGTGGACGGAGAGCCGCTTGCTCGCCTCCCTGTCGAGTTCAAAATCGTGCCTCGCGCTCTAAAGCTGCTCGTGCCGCGCGGCGGCCTCCCCTCGGGACCGAAAGCAACCGCGAAGACTTAACCGTGGACATTGTCACCCATGGACTGGCATCGCTGGCCGTAGCGCGAGGATTTTTTCCCCGCGCAGGCAAGCTTGCAACGGTCGGCGCCGTTGTTGCCGGAACGATTGCAAACATCGACTGGTTTAGCAGTTACTTCGGCCCATCGGCCTATCGTGCTTGGCACGGAACTTATACTCACTCGATTCTCGCAGCCATTCTTATTTCAGCGGTCTTTCCCGCGCTTTTCTTCGCAGGGGTTCTCAAAGCAGGACCAGGCATCGAGGTAGAAGTGCCGAAGGGCAATGCGGTTTCCTTTGACGTCCTTGCGGTGCGGGTACTGGTTTTGGGCACGTTCCTGCCGCCGCTGTGTGCCGCTTTGCTGCACATCACCATGGACGCTGGCCAATCTGACGGCGTGATGCTCCTCTGGCCGTTCAGTGAACGGCGATTCGCGGCAAACTGGCTCCCCGGCATCGATCCATGGATTCTTACGACCCTCATCGCCGCGATCGCTCTCCCCGAACTGCTTCGTCTCGTCGGCTCTGAAATCGGCGCCAAAACAAAAAAGCCGCCTGGCCAGACCGGGGCCATCATCGGCCTCGCTCTGGTCCTCGCTTACGTCGGCGCACGCGCAACTCTGCACTCAAATGTGCTGGCCCTGATGGGATCGCGGACATTTCACGGCGAGACTCTGCGCCGCGCGTGGGCTTACCCGGAATCCCTCTCGGTATTCACCTGGCATGGCGTGGCCGAAACCGAAAGCGCGTTAAATGAAATCGACGTCAATGCCGCCTCCGCAAGCGATTTCGACCCAGACTCCAGCTTGCGTCTCTTCAAACCGGAATCTTCTCCAGCGCTAGAAGCCGCCCGAAACACGACCGCAGCCCGGCGATTTCTCGCAACCGCGCAGATTCCCAAAGCCAGCATGGAAAAAACCGAAACGGGCTACATCGTAATTTTGCGTGATTTGCGTTATGCCGCAGCGGGTGACACCAAAAATGAAGTTGCCGCCTACATCGAGCTCGATCCAAACAGCAAGGTTGCTTCTCAAGAGTTAATTTGGGCTAAGGATATGCACAAGTGACGCTTCTCTCGCTTCATTTTTGCGCATCATGATGCGGCCTATGCCGCAGGATCCATCGCGAAAGTCCATAGCTAATCAGGACGAGCCCGATCACAAGTACTGTGACCTGCAACTTGTGCGCGGCAAGATAAGGCATCGCATCAGCACCGTAGCGGACGGCAAGATAACCCACGCCAAAATAGCGAAATAGCCGCGCCAGCGTGATCGCCGACACAAATCCAAACAGGGGCGCCTCAAATACGCCGGCAGCAAATACGAATACTTTGAAGGGCGTCGGCGGCGGCAAAAGGGCGGCAACCAACATCCCGCCGAAACCATTTCGTTCAACCCAATGGCGGATCGCAATAGCTCGCGCTCCGGCTTTCCGATGAAAATAGGCCTCCCCGCCCAAGCGCGCCAGGAAGTAAAGCAAGACGCAGCCCAGCACGGAGCCTGACGCGGCCATCAAAGCGTAGAGCGGCATTCTTGCAGGGTTCCGCATGGAGAGTTCGATGAGCAACAAATCGTTAATGATGGGAAAAGAGAGGACCGAGGAATCCAAGAATGAAATCAGGAAAAGCCCAGGGGCGCCGAGTCCACTCGCGAAGGCCACTACCCTTTGCTTCCACCCGCTCAGATTCAAGGTCAATCGCAGCTCTCGCTTTCAGTCGTTTTCTTCTTGCAGGCCCGCAGCTTTTTCCCGCCAATGACAGAAGGGATGGCTACTTCCTGATTCAATCGAGCAGTCTAGCAGACAGGTCAATTGTTCCAGAGCAAGGGCGGGACCATCATTCGCAATCATTGAGAAAACGCGGCGCGATCGAAGTGGTTCATGAAGACCTGCATCAACGCGGTCCGGTGAAGATTCGGAAGACGCGGTATCTCACCGATCACCCTTACGTGTCCAAACCGCTCGATGGTTTCGCGATTCTCGCGGTTTTGGTCGCCGATCAAAACCACACCGTGAACCGGCAGTTCGGCGGCATGCAGAGCCGCGAGCGTCAGCAGCGTGTGATTGATTGTTCCGGCGCCGCTGCGAGACGCAAGTATGACTGGCAGTTTAAACTTGACCATCATGTCCAGCATGAACTGCTTTTGATTGATGGGGACGAGCACGCCGCCCAATCCCTCTACGATCAGCCAATCGTTCAGCAAGCTGGTAGGCAGATTGATCCGTCCTAAATCGATCTCCACACCCGCCCATCGTGCGGCCAAGTCCGGCGAAACCGGCGGTACAAACTTGTACACTTCGTCCAGTGTGCGGTCCGTGCCGATTCCCGCGAGCCGCATCACCGTCACGCGGTCTGAGCCCTCAAGCGTCCCTGTCTGGATCGGCTTCCAATAGACCGCGTCCAGCGCTGCGCACAACAACGCCGAGAGCGTCGTCTTCCCGACGCCGGCGTCCGTACCGGTAATAAAGAAATGATTTCTCACGCGTGTCCCGCAGCCTGAGCGTGGCGGCTCTGCGCTCGAACGTTCAGCAGCGCGGGCGGCATGGGGCGGACCGAATCGGCTTCAACGCGCTCTCCATTGAAGCGCGCCGCAATTATGGCAGCCATTTGAGATGCCGCTGCCTGGGAAAAATCTATGCTCATGGCCCCCCGTCTAAACCGGGATGTTTCCTTCTCTTGCAGTCCACGCATGTTACCATCGCTTTGCAATTGTTTGTCGCCCGCTTCTTCGCCCCGGTACCGTCCTGTTAACCTCCAAACTTTGCCACTGCGGGCCATTCTAGGACGCTGATTGTGTGGCTCCTGTGAGGGTTCCACTCCGGGTTCCAAGCAGTTTGACCCGCCCCTCCGCTAAATGTTATAAATCAACGTTTTGTGTACGCCCTCACTCGGGCCCAATAGGGACTGTCCGGCGTTTTTCCGCTTGCAGATAGGTTGGGTGCGCGTGCAGGTAATCCTGGTCCGGCCGGGGTAGCACAAAAGCCAAGTTTCTGTCCCGTCTAGAGGTGGGAGCCTTTTGAAATCCGGCAAGGTACTCCCTCGGAGCTAAACAAGAGGCGTTCGATTGAAATGGTGTGCCGGAAGAGTGTGCAGGGCAGCTGTTGACCCTGAATCCGATTTTCCTTCATGGAGGATTTTTAATGCGCACCTGGCTTGCAAGTGCCTGGTCCCTGGGACGTAGATTCGCCAAATGGAGTGCCGCGGGAACGTTCCTGGCCTCTCTCACCGGCACGCCAGCCTCTGCTCAGGAAGCCGGTGGTGAAGCGGGCCTGAAGGTGCCTGATCTTTCGCAAGTAACTTTTCTCGGGATCGATGGCCACAAGTTGCTCCTATTCGGCATCGTCTTTTGTGTGTTTGGGCTCATTTTCGGGCTGGCCATTTACAGCCGCCTCAAAGGCATGCCCGTTCACAAATCGATGCGCGACATTTCCGAGCTTATCTACGAGACTTGCAAGACCTACCTCTTCACGCAGGGCAAATTCCTTGTCTTCCTGTGGCTCTTCATCGCCGTAGTCATCATCCTTTACTTCGGCGTCCTCGCTCCCGTGCATCCGACCGCGGTCACCTTGCCGATCATTCTCGTCTTCAGCGTCATCGGCATGGCGGGCAGCTACGGCGTGGCCTGGTTCGGCATCCGCGTGAACACGTTCGCCAATTCGCGCACTGCTTTTGCCGCTCTTCGCGGCAAGCCCTACCCGATCTATCACACGCCGCTCGAAGCCGGTATGAGCATCGGCATGATGCTCATCAGCGTCGAGCTGCTGATGATGCTCTTCATCCTGCTGTTTATCCCGGGTGATTACGCGGGGCCATGCTTCATCGGATTCGCCATCGGTGAATCGCTTGGCGCGGCTGTTTTGCGCATCGCAGGCGGCATTTTCACGAAAATCGCCGATATCGGTTCCGACCTAATGAAGATCGTCTTCAAGATCAAGGAAGACGACGCGCGCAACCCCGGCGTCATCGCAGACTGCACTGGCGACAATGCGGGCGATTCCGTTGGACCAAGCGCCGACGGCTTTGAGACCTACGGCGTGACTGGCGTTGCGCTCATCACCTTTATCTTGCTGGCAATCTCTCCCTCTCACTTTCTTCCAGTTGGCGTAACGATGCACTCCGCCTCCGCGGACGTGCTGGCGACAGCTACGGCCGCGGCCAGCACCGTGCAAGTGCAATTGCTCGTTTGGATTTTCGTGATGCGCATCATGATGCTCGTCGCCAGTGCCGGAGCCTACTTCATCAACGGCTTCATCGCCAAAGCCAAATATGGAAACGTGGACAAGATGAATTACGAAGCGCCTCTCACTTCTCTTGTCTGGATCACTTCCCTCGTTTCCATCGCGCTGACGTATGTGATTTCTTTTTTGATGATTCCTACTCTTGGTGGCGACGCCTCCCAGTGGTGGAAGCTGGCATCGATCATTTCCTGCGGCACGTTGGCTGGAGCCGTCATTCCGGAGCTGGTGAAAGTGTTTACGTCCACGGAGTCCCGCCATGTAAGGGAAGTCGTCTCTTCGGCGGAAGAAGGTGGGGCATCCCTCGGCATCCTTTCCGGCTTCGTAGCAGGCAACTTCTCTGCCTATTACATCGGTCTGGCCATGGTTCTCCTCATGTCCGTCGGCTACCTCATCAGCACCCTCAATCTCGGAATTCTGATGCTCGCGCCGGCCGTCTTTGCCTTCGGACTCGTGGCTTTCGGCTTCCTCGGGATGGGTCCAGTCACCATCGCCGTTGATTCTTACGGCCCGGTCACCGACAACGCGCAATCCGTTTACGAACTCTCGCTGATCGAACAAGTACCCGGCATCAAGCAGGAATTGAAAAAAGACTACAACATCGACGTGAACTTCGAGCGCGCCAAGGAAATGCTGGAAGCCAACGACGGCGCAGGCAACACCTTTAAAGCCACCGCCAAGCCCGTGCTCATCGGCACGGCGGTCGTCGGCGCCACAACGATGATCTTCTCGATCATCATGGCCCTCACGCACGGCCTCACGGAAAACGTCAATAATCTTTCGCTCCTCCACGCGCCGTTCGTTCTCGGCCTCGTCACCGGCGGCGCCATGATTTACTGGTTTACGGGCGCCAGCACACAGGCTGTAACTACCGGCGCTTACCGCGCCGTCGAATTCATCAAAGCGAACATTCATCTCGAAGGCGCAGCAGCAGCCAGCGTCGCCGACAGCAAAAAGGTCGTCGAAATCTGCACGCAATATGCGCAGAAAGGCATGCTCAACATCTTCATCGCCGTCTTCTTCGCCACACTGGCCTTCGCTTTCGTCGAGCCCTTCTTTTTTATCGGCTACCTTTTCTCCATCGCGATCTTTGGCTTGTACCAGGCCATCTTCATGGCCAACGCGGGCGGCGCGTGGGACAACGCCAAAAAAATCGTTGAGGTCGAACTGAAACAAAAAGGCACGCCGCTGCACGACGCCACGGTCATAGGCGACACAGTCGGCGATCCCTTCAAGGACACGTCTTCCGTCGCCCTCAACCCGGTCATTAAATTCACGACCCTTTTCGGCCTGCTGGCTGTCGAACTCGCCGTGCAACTCACCGCCAGCCAGCAAGGCAACGGCTTGACGCATATCCTTGCAGCGGCTTTCTTCGTCGTCTCATTCTTCTTTGTCTATCGCTCGTTCTACGGTATGCGCATCCGCGGCTCCGCCGCGTAATTGCGTCAGCAGTGCGACAGACATTCCTGTCTGTCTCCTCGCTAACTCACTACCCAACAAAGGGGGCAGCCAGTTGCTGCCCTTTTTATTTACAGCCAGGTGCATTTGCGGGCGAATCAGCGTTAGAATCCCTGCGCACAGAGCCGAGGTCCAAACATGAAAACAAGTCATCTCTCGTTGTTGGCGGCTGCCGTGATGGCCGCAAGCCCCAACATCTTGCTAGGTCAGTTCGATCCAAAGTGGAAGATTCACGATCTCGATCGTCCTGTTCCACCAGTCGTCGATTCAGGCACGTCGAGCACACAAGATACGCCAGGACGCCCGCCCGCGGACGCGAGAATTCTTTTTGACGGCACAGATCTCTCCAAATGGCAACACAAGGACGGCACGCCCGCGAAATGGAAAGTCGAAAACGGTTACGCGGAAGTTGTTCAAAAAACCGGTTACATTTACACGAAGGAGGCCTTCGGTGACTGCCAATTGCACGTAGAGTTTCGGGAGCCTTCGCCTCCGCACGGCGAGAGCCAGGAGCGCGGCAACAGCGGCGTTTTCTTGATGGGGCTATACGAAGTTCAGGTCCTCGATTCTTACGAAAACAAAACATACGCCGACGGACAAGCTTCCGCTCTCTACGGTCAATATCCTCCGCTGGTCAACGCCTCGCGCCCGCCAGGCCAGTGGCAATGGTATGACGTCATCTTCCACGGCCCGCGCTTCGATGCCGGCGGAAAACTTCTCCGCCCCGCCCGCTTTACCGTGTTTCACAACGGCGTCCTTGTGCAGGACAACGTCGAGCTCACCGGACCAACGGCACACGGTGAGCGGCCTCCCTACAAGGCTCAACCGGAAAAACTCCCTCTTGCACTACAGGATCACGGAACTCCTGTCCGCTACCGCAATATCTGGATTCGTGAACTGAAATAATATACGGCTGCATGCAGGTGGCACTGCCTGCAGTTTGATAGCACAGCATTTTTACCCTCAGCTTCGAACGGCCGTGCCCTATCTGAGGAAGGCCTACACCCGAATAAGTCCCGCGAATTTGTTCGGACTGTTGTCGAAGCCTGGAAACACCGCCGCCAGGTCTTTCACGCCGATGTGCCGAGTCAAAATTTCTCCAATCACGCTGCGGAAGTCCGTCGTAAGCGCAAGATCGCGCCCCTCGTTGAGTTGGTGATCATCAAGCCCGGGCCATTTGCCGTACACGCGTCCACCCTTTACGTCCCCGCCCATAATAAACATGCAGTTCGCGTGTCCGTGGTCCGTACCGCGGTTGCCGTTCTCTTTCGCGGTGCGCCCAAATTCGCTCATCGTCACGAACACAATATCCTGCATGCGGTCGCCAAGGTCCTGATGGAACGCACCGAGGCCCTGCCCTAAATCTCTAAGCAAATTGGAGAGTTGGCCCTGCACTCCGCCTTCGTTCACGTGGTTGTCCCAGCCACCGCAATCCACGAACAACACTTCCACTCCAATGTTGGCCTTCAATAGCTGCCCGATTTGCTGCAAGCTCTGCCCGAGCCGGTTCGAGGGATACTGCGCGCCGTTCTCCGGCTGATATTTCGCCGGATCGGCTTTGCGCAAGAGATCTATGGCCTCAAAAGTCTCCGCGCCCGTGCCGTGCAGCGCGTGGTCAACCGTTTGCGCGTACATCGCTTCGAACCCACCTTCCACCACTTGCCCCGACCCGGGCGACTGCGCCATAACTTTGAATTGCTTCAGATCCGGCAGCGCAATTGCCGGAGCGCTTCCACGAAGCATCCGGGGCAGGTTCGGCCCCATCGCCACCGCGCGGAAAGGCGAGGCGTCCTCTTCGGGCGCATTCTCAAGTGCCCTGTTGAGCCACCCGTCGTCGGTCGCCTTCACGCCTGGCGTGCCCGACTCCATAAAATCCTGCGCATCGAAATGCGAGCGCGTCGGATCCGGCGATCCCGCAGCATGAACGATCGCAAGTTGGTTCTTGTGGAACAAAGGCTCGAGTGGCGCAAGGCTGGGATGCATCCCAAAAAATCCGTCCAGATCGACCGCCGCGTCCGCTCCGCCGCGCTTGGGCTGCGGAATCGCTATGCTCGGCCGCAACCGGTAGTAATTCGGCTCGCCAAACGGAACTACGATATTCAAGCCATCCGCCGCGCCGCGCTGAAACAGCACGACAAGCTGCTTCTTGTTCGGCATCGGCGTCGCCGCCACCGCCCGCTGCAGGAACGCGGGCATAGCGCTCAAGCCAACCATGGCAACTCCGCCCTGCTTCAAAAAATATCGCCGCGAAAACTTCAACCCTC
This sequence comes from Candidatus Acidiferrum sp., assembly GCA_041486245.1. Taxonomy (GTDB): domain Bacteria; phylum Acidobacteriota; class Terriglobia; order Acidiferrales; family UBA7541; genus Acidiferrum. The sequence continues at coordinate 809 of JBGPLB010000175.1, read as the reverse complement.
TCACACCTTCGCAACATGCATGACTCATCGGAACCCCTCACTTCTCTTCTGCACTTCTCTTCTGCGCTGCCCCTCGACAAAGGCCTTCGCTTCTTTTTTCCGCTCTTTTTCTTCACTGTAAGCTGTTAGCTGCCGGCTTTCTTCTATCTCCTCTGAAATTCCGGCGCTCCCAGCACCAGCCCCGCCACGACTCCCAGATCCACACGTTTAACAGGGTCGTCCAGCCTCGCCTGCAACACCTGCGGGTTATCGAGCTGCGTTTCAAGCGTCTCCACGGTTGTCGGCGCCGCTTGCCCACTTAGGAAAACTTGCACGGCCCGCTCCAGCGCAGCGTTCGCATCGGCTGTCGCTTCAACTCCCAGCAGCGATCCGACGTCTGTGCGCGACCCGCGCATCCTGTTCCCCGCCAGCGCCAGTGAAAAGTTCAGCCGGTTGAGCAGTGCACCCGTATTCACCCAAGTATCCGCCTTGTCCGCGTAGCCCGTCGGCGGCTGACATTGATAAAGTGGTTCGCCGATGCGCCCCACCCAGCCGACCAGCGGCTGAGGCACGTCCACGTCCGTTCCCAGCGCGCGCGCCGTGGAAACGACCAGCTCAAACGGGGTCTTGATTTTTGCGCGATACGCCTCACGCGACCAAAACTCCGGCGAATAAATCATCGTGTGCATCACCGCTTTGATCTCGCCGTCGCTCTCCTGGAACGTGTGCGCCATTCTTGCGACCAGCTCCGGCGGGGGATTATCCGAGACAAACCGCCGCGCCAGCTTTGTAGAAATGAACTTCGCCGTGTTCGGGTTACGGACTAACAG
>JBGPLB010000174.1:0-10746 GCA_041486245.1 Candidatus Acidiferrum sp. | reverse complement strand
CGGCGTCTCCATTCAGGGCACTATGGTCCTCATCAACAGCGGCGGCGCTCCGGGAAGCGCTCAGTCTGCCAACGCCGCTTCACCCGACAGTCCTGACAATCCCGACGATCCGAAAGATCCAGACACCGCCGACGATGGCACGAAAGGTGGGAAGCTCAACCAGTAGTTGAGAGAACTCACCATGCCTCCAGCAGCGCGCATACTCGACCCCACCACACATGGCATGCCTCTCGCGCCCGGACCCGGCAGCGTCAATGTGCTCATCGGCGGCCTTCCCGCCTGGCGAGCCATGATGGATCAGCACGCTTGCCCCGCCGTCAGCATCAGCGGGGCCGACGGCGTCGGCATGGTCATGATGGGCAGCCCCACCGTGCTTATCAACAACATGATGGCCTGCCGCATGGGCGACATCGTCATGGAAATTCCCGGACTCGTCCTCGGCCCTGTAAATCCGATCATCATGGGCTGCCCCACGGTAATGATTGGCGAAGTCGGCATGGGCACTCCGACAGTGGTTCCGCCAGTACCGCCCCTGGTTTTGCTCGCGCAAGCTATGAGCGGCAGTGGGACCACTGGCCCGTCGTCCTCTTCCGGCAGCCCTGGAACTGCTGGCAAAGCCTTGGCGCAAGCCGCCCAGACCGGCATGCCCTTCATTCACCCGTGTCCCGGTTGACAAGCTTTATCCAACGCGGCAGGTTCTGCCGCCTCCCAAACGGGCCACTGGGTCGAGGTCGAATTGCTCGATCAAGCAGGCAAGCCGGTTCCCGGCGAACAATACAGCATCGAACTTCCAGATGGCTCAACAACGGAGGGCACCCTTGATTCACAAGGAAGAGCGAGGGTCGATGGGCTCGACCCGGGTAACTGCAAAATTTCATTTCCCAATATCGACAAAAAGTCCTGGCGCAAGAAATAATCTTCTTTCTAAACTTATGGAGAATTTTCGACAAATCGAACTCGGGCGAGGTCCCAACGATGCCTGACTTCTATACCGTCCAACAAGGCGATCACCTCTCGAAAATCGCCAAGGACAACGGCTTCACGGACTACACCGTCATTTGGGATCATCCGGAAAACGCCAAGCTCAAAAAGCTTCGACAAAATCCCAACGTGTTGCTTCCCGGCGATCAAATTTTCATTCCCAATATGGAAGAAAAGCAGGAACCCGGCGCCACCGACAAGCGCCACACCTTTACGGTCGACACAAAGCCCCTTAAGCTTCGTCTCGTCCTCGAAGACATCTACGAAAAGCCCATCGCCGGCGCAAAGTGTGCTCTTCTGGTCGGAGACCAAACTTTTCAATTGACCACCGATGGCCAGGGCAAGCTCGAACAAGAAATCCCCCTCGATGCCACGCAGGCTTATCTCACGATCCGCGGCGATCAAACTCCTTTCGAGCACGACATCATTCCCATAAAAATCGGCCACCTCGACCCAGTCGCTGAGCTTTCCGGCCAAATCGCCCGCCTGAACAATTTAGGATATTTTGCCGGCGCTCTGGACGGCAGCGATCAGCCTGCATTTGAATCCGCTGTCGAGGAATTCCAATGCGACCACGGTTTGAAAGTCGACGGCGACTGCGGCCCAAAGACCCAAGCCAAACTCAAAGAGGTCCACGGATGTTAGGCGCGGACATGGCCTATGTGCTCTTCATGAATCTACAAAAATTGAGATGAGTGGGCATGGGTTCTGACGATCAAGGCAAGATCCAATCTTTGTCGGACGGCGGCGTAGTCGGAGAGCATCCGCCAGCCGAACCTTTTCAGTTTCTCGCTGCACCTGCAACCTCTGCAGAATTCAATACCGCTCGCCTCCGGCTCATTCCTATCGCCTGTTTTCGTATCGACGATGTGCGCTTCAAGTTTGATTCTTCTTTTATTCTCCCTTCCATTGCCCCCGAACTGAAAGCGCTCGCTCGCCTTCTTGCGAAAGACGCGAACAAAGGCGCGCCGCTTTCCATCTTTGGCCATGCCGATCCTACGTTCGAGGGCAATTTTGAACGCGGCTCTTCCACCGCGCAATCTGGCGACGACTACAACAAAGTTCTCAGTGGCCGTCGTGCCATCGCCGTATATGCCTTGCTCATACGCAATCCGAGTTTCTGGAACACCCTCTATTCAAATCATCTTGGCGGCGATGTCTGGGGCGAGGCTTCTATCCGCACCATGCTTGACCGCACCGATCCCCCGAGTCCCAGCCCAGGTCCGAACTCTTCTTCTCCTGGTGATTCGAACAGCGCATCTTCAGGATCGGCCAGAAACGCCCGCGTGCGCGACATCGCCAACGACTCGGGCCAGCGCCAGCAGCTATTTCTCAAGTATATGAACCTGCTTTGTGGTGATCTGAAGCTCGACAAATCCAAGGATTTCTTAGCTCGGGGCGCGGGGCCTGATCAAAAAGGTGATGTACAAGGCTGCAGCCGATTTAATCCGCTTCTCCTCTTTTCCCAGGAAGACGAAGCGCAATTCAAATTGGCGGACCATCAAAAGGATAAGGCCGCTCTGGCAGCCCGCAATAAGAACAATGCTCCGAATCGCCGCGTCATGATCCTGATCTTCCGCAAAGGTAGCCAGATCCTTCCGGCCAAGTGGCCCTGTCCTTCGTACAAAGAAGGCGCTGCCGCATGCAAAAAACGGTTTTTCTCTGACGGCGAACATCGCCGCTCTTCCCATCTTCCAGGCGTCGACCGCAAGTTCACTGAGTCGAGAGATACTTTTGCCTGCCGCTTCTACCAGCGCATCTCGGACAATTCACCCTGCCAGGGCACGACCGGTTTCTTTGGCAAGCTCTTCATGCAGATTCTTGACCTTGACGGCCGTGCACTCCTATCCAACCGCAAGTACACGATTCGCTTCTCCGGCGACACAGACCCCACCTTTACCGGCGTCCTTAACGACGATGGCATTCTCCTCCACGAATTTGTCCCGGACGGCAATTACGTTCTAAAGGTCGACAGCTGCGACGACGAATCTCCGATGATCGTCCTCGATCCCTCCGATCCTGTTCCTACTGTCCGCTGCCTCGAAACCTCCGCCCTCAAAATGTTCATCACCACTACCGACGGCATCCCCATCGAAGGCGCTACCGTCAGCGTCAACGGAATCGGTGAACTCAAGAGTGACGCCGACGGCGTCGCCGATTTCGGCCTCGTCAAACCCGGTGAGTTCGACTTCCGCGTGACCAAAACCGAATTCGTCGCTGATAAAGGCGTCACGAAGGATTCTGCTTCCTCCGCTCTCGTTGGCGGCTCCAACTCAAGCTTCTTCGCAGACATCATTTCGCTCAACGACAGCGCCAACGGCAAAGTCCTCGTCGCCAATCGCAAAGCCAAGCCCGTCGCCACTCTCAACGCCAAGGTCGCTCCCACCATTGTCAAATCCATTAAAGCCTCGATTCGCGGCACCTTCAGCACCCGGACCTCTCTTCCGAAAACACTCGGCGTCAAGTCCCTAGCTTCCTCGTCTTCCAATGCCAGCACTCCGATTGATGCCGTGGTTCTCGTCCGGTGCGATGCTGAGCTAGAACTTGAAGCCGTCACCGAGCCTCCCGGCCAGTCTGTTAACTGGGCCGTTGTTCCAAACCAATCCAGCGCTACACCGCCAGCCATTACCCCAATCTTGGGCGGCACCAAGGCGAATCTTAAGCTCGACAAGGCCGGTTCCTTTTCCGCCTCCGCTACCATCGGTTCATCCGCTATCCTTTGGAATTTCGTGGTCGTCGGCCTTACCGTTGATGTGGCCAACGCCAAGATAAACACTCGGGACACCTTTGTAGATGGCGGGATTTTTCTCAAGACCCACCCGAATCCCCAGGGCTTCAACCTTCCTAAGGATTTCTTCGCCGCTTTCGTTGGGGAGTTTGCTTTTGGAAAGCACGCCTGGGACAGTGAGGTCACCGTCAAGTACACCGGCGGTGGCCCCAAAGGTGACATCGGCCTCGCCAAAGTCACACCCTTTTACAGCCAGAACATCACTTCCTCCGACGTGCGCGGCAAATACGACGGCGGAGCGAAAGGATTTAACCATCTCAGACAGGACCTTACTTTTGACAAGAAAATTCTCGACGTCGGGGGGCCCGCTGGCAGTGGTCCGGGCCCTCAGGTCGGAATTACCACTCAGGGCACACCTCAGTGGCCCGTCACCACCGCGCCCGGCATGGTCAACGTCTCGCCCCTTGACCCGGCCACGAACTCCCGCGTCATCAAGATGGGAGATAGCCCTGCCGGCGGTGCTTTCCAAAAGCAAATTCGCAATCCCTCCACGCTCAAAACCCAGGACATCACCCACATTGAAGGCTTTACAAAATTTCTGGCTGCGATGGTCTCCTTCAGTGAAGACGCTCCTAACGTGGTCGTGGTACACGCCGTGTCCGAATGGCTTGCGGACTACCAGGGACACATCGAGTTCCCATTCGTCGGCGATGACCATTACGTCAAAGACTTCGCCCACGTGGCCATTGTGAACAAATGGTCCGAAGTCGGCCCGGCGACCGGCGGGATGGATGCCGGAAATGCCGGATTTGAGATCTTTGGTCCGTTAGCCACTACCGTTTCTAATCAGCCCCAGGACAACGAATTTTGATATAGAGCGATCACTGAATATGGCCGGAAAAGTTCGCGTCAAACTCACTCCCAAAGCTGTTTTCTTGAAGCCGTCCGGCAACGGCAATTTCGCGACCGGGTCGCAGGCCAGCGCAGGTGCCTTCCGCGTCGTCACTTCCGTCGAGATCTCGCTCTCTCAGAACAACGGTGGGAGCATGCCCGTCGTTTTGGGTTCTCCTCAGCCCGCGCGGATCGAACTGCTTGCGCGCATCAAAACCAACAATCCCAACGGCGCTTTCACTCTCTGCGGCACACTCGGCGCTACTACCGGCAGATTACGTCTTCTCACGACTGGTGTGCAGTTCAACGGTAAACGCCCTGATCCCCAGAATTCCAGCCTCCAGATCACGGATTTCACACCCTCAACGGCTCCGGAGATTGCCAACTCTGACTTTGAGTTGCTCCTCACCGCGGATTCCAATTCAAATTCCCTCGATATTGACAAGACAAATCCCGTTAGACTCCATTTGCCCTGGGTTTTCGACCCGCGAAATACGACTTTCGAACTCAATGCCCGTCTTACCGTCAACAATACCGTCGAAACCGATGTTGTTGATATTACGCCTGGTACCCACGATGCTAACCAAGCCATCGAGATTCAAACCCAGCACAATGGCGTGACCGACGATGCCGTCGTGAATCAAGTCGCTAATCATCCTCCTTTCACCTTTTTTGGTGTCCGGAATCTCTACACTATGTCATTGCTCGGTTCTCCCGCGCGCGTCCGAGTCCCTTTCGCCGGCCAAACCATGAATGTCTTCATTGAGAACTCCGTCATGGGCCTTATCAAGGCTCCAGCAAACCTCGCGACTCTCGCCGGTTTTGTCCGTACCATCATGGGAGATCTCGGTTTTGCCACTGTCAACGTGGACGCTGGTACGCCGGTTCAGACGCGATTTACGACGAATTTCAAGCAGATTCGCACCACCAAGGGCAATCTCTGGTGGATGTCTCGAAACGTCTTGCCGGCTAACGAGAAATCCTTCGCGGATAAGATGGAGGCCGACCAGGGCTTTTCCGTTCTCGTTTCTGAGTCCGTTCAGATTCCGTTCTTTGACTTTTACGCCGTTCGCCAGGACGTCGATCCCAATGGAAACGAACTTGCCCATTCCGAGGGCTTGCAGACAATCGCGCCACCCAACAAGACTATACTTGCTCCAATCGCACTTACTGCGGGAACAAGTAATTTAAATGGTTTACGGAAATTCCTTAGTTCCTTAACCGATCCCAACCTTCAGGCCATGGTTGTCGCCCAGTCTATTTGTCACGAAATCGGCCATACACTTGGCTTGCGTCACGAGGTGGAATTTCCAGGCGCTACTCCCTATAAATTCCCCGCTGATGCGGCGTCGGTCCGCGGAGTGATGTCCGGCGCCGTGGCGCCTCCTGCTGGAACAACCACTCCCTTCCAGCTTTTCGGTCCGGTCCACCGCGCCGCTCTACAGGCGCTGTACTTTTAGGGCTCACGACCGATTTCGTGTGAGGCTCCTCTCGGTCCGGCGCGAGCTGTTTCGGCTCCTTAGGTTGGAGGTCTTTGTTTATTTCTTCGAGTGAGACATAATCGGCATTCGCTCCATGCAAATCGTTCTCGAAATTCGCTCAGGTTCCAACGCGGGAACCAAACTCCCGCTAGCCCAAGGCCAACCCCTCCGCGTCGGCCGCACCGACAAAGCCGACCAATCCTTCCCCGACGACAAGCTCATGTCCAGCCTCCACTTCGCCGTCGACTTCGGCGAAAAAGGCTGCCGCCTCCTCGACCTGCATAGTAGCAACGGCACCTTCCTCAATGGCGCGCGCGTCAAAGAAGCCACTCTCGCCAACGGCGACGAAATCCGTGCAGGCAATACCGTCTTCGTCATTCGCATGCTCCCCGACGAACCACTTCCCGCCACTCCTCCTAAGTCAGAACCCAGCGCCGCATCCAAACCAGAACAAGTCTCCGCTACCTCCGTCGCATCTCCCCGCTTATATGGCGGCCTGCCTTCATTTCCTGCCACTGCTCCTTCAGTTTCTTTTCCCGCCGCGCCGCCGGAACCAACTCCCAAGCTTCCAGCTCCTCCTGCGCGTCAACCTCGTTTGCAGGATTTGCTCGCCAAAGATTTCCAGCCGCTCTACGCCTTGCTCGATGCCTCCCGCGAGCCCAGCGTCCTCAAAGTCATCCTCGAATCCAAAGAAGAATATCAATCTCTCTACGAAGGCGCCCAGGGCGCTCAATTGGCGCACTTCGCACCCTATCTCGTGCGCGTCCCGCAAAAATCTGCTCTTCTCGACACGCTCGTTCACCAAGGGTGGTCCAAAAGCTGGGGTGTCTTCCTCACTTCCGACACGCCCCTCAAAGATCTCCGCACGCACTTCCGGCATTTCCTCACCGTCAAATTGCCCGACGGCCAACAAGTCTACTTCCGCTACTACGATCCCCGCGTCCTCCGCCTCTTTCTCCCCACTTGCCTCCCCGAAGAAACCAATCAATTCTTCGGGCCAGTAAAACACTTCCTCATGGAAGCTGGCGACCCGGCCACCGCCCTCCACTTCACCCGCGACCCCAAAGGCGCCGCTCAAAAGGAGCTCCACCTTGCTCCCGCCTAGCCGCTGGAGCTGCTCCAGTTTCTCAGTGATGGGATCTTGCGTCTTTGCGAAGGCGATGCAGGCAGCTCGCGTCACTCGATAACAAGCCTTGGGGAATCGATTCGCCCATGGTTCACACTGCGCAAGAGCGCTTCCCGGAGTCCGAGTATTCGCAGACCGCTTCTGTGATGGATGTCGAGCCTCTGCTAGAATGCGATAAATGCTTGCACCGGCGAGGAAAGAGCGCTGCGTCAGGCGAGCGTCGAAATCGGCGGGCTCCGAGCAATCGCGAAAACAAAAGCGAATAGAAAATAAATGGGCGTACTGCTTGAGATAAATGCGGGGCCGTTCGCGGGCAAGAAAATTGCCCTTGTAACCGGCCAGTCGGTGACCGTGGGGCGGGCGGCGGAGCGCGCGAAGTTTGCTTTGCCGCACGACACGTTTATGTCCGGCGTGCACTTTGCCGTGGAGTGCGGGCCGAGCGGCTGCCGCGTTCAGGATCGCAAGAGCAGCAACGGCACGTTTCTCAATGGCGCGCGCATTCAGGACGCCATGCTCGCGAACGGCGACGAAATCAAAGGCGGGCAAACAATTTTCGCGGTGAAAATTGTTGCCGACGCGAAACTCGCGTCCTTGCTGCCGCCCGAAGAAGCAGCGGTGCCACCCCCTGCACAACAGCGGCCTCGCGCGGAAGAACCGAAACCTCGCGCTGCAGAACCGCAGCTTCGCGCCGAGGAACCGCCTTCCCCGTTACCACCTCCCGCCGCACCGCACGAGGAGGAATCGAAGCCCGGGCCGGTCAAAGATGTTGGTCTGCCCTCGCCGGTCAGGGATGTTCGCGAGCCCGCGGCGGGCAAAGTTGCTCGCGAGCCTGCGCCCGTCGAGGCTGCTTACGAGCCGCCGCTGTCCCCGCGTCCATCCGCAGCTGATCCCGCGCCGCTGGCGATGCGGACAGCTGACCTCGATCAGCAAGCCGGGAAGTCGCGCCCCGCTTCTGCAGAACAACCCGTGCCACCGCCTGGCGGCTTGCGTCCTAGAGCCGAGCAGCCCGCGAAGCACGTACAGCCGCCGGTGGAAGAGCCGCCGAGTTTTCGCGGAGTTTCGAGCCCACCGGGCGTTTCCGCGAAATCGCCACGTGCGGCGGAGGACGCGGCTGGTGCTGGCGCGAAACCGCCGCGCGGTGCTGAGTCGCCGCCGGGCGTTGCTCCGCACATCGCGCAGAAGTTCGAGGACCGCCCTGCTTCGCGCAGCGCAATGCCGCCGCGAGGCGCCGCGTTCTCCGTGATGGGCTGGTCGTTTCCTTCCGCGCCGGCCGAATGGCAAGTGCAAGAAGGATTTGGTTTGCAGCAATCGGGCCACGAAGATTTTCCAAGCAGCGTGGCGGCTACCGAAGAGCTGCTGGGCGGAATCACGCTGCAGCAGTTTGTGGAGTCGCAAATCAGCACGCTGCGCGGGTACCTCCGCGATCCGAAAATTGAGCCGACCATGCCGCCCCGCGTGGGGGGTGCCGACGAAAGCCTGGCCGTCGACGTTCGCCACTCGACCAAGGATGGCAGGGAACTGATCTACCGGCGGATTTATGCGCGAAGTGGCGCGTCGGTCGGCGTTCTGACGGTGACCACGCTCGCGGCGGACTTTCTTCAAGTCTTGCAAACTCTGCAACCGCTCCTTGATGGCGCTGCCTTTCGAGCGACGGTGAATAGCTGACGGGCTTTCCGTGAGTAGTGAATAGGGAGTAGTGAGTAGGCAGCCGGTCCAAAGCGGCTGGAAGGATGTGCCCTCCCCCCTGGGGTTTTTTTGTAAGTGTTCATTCTAAAGGGTTTTAAGTCCTGTGTTTTGGAAGTGCGGATTCTACGGGAGTTACAGGCGCGTTTTGTGGAAGTGCAAATGTTAAAGGACTTAGTGGCTAGTGGTGAGTGCCGCGTGGGGAGGAAATTCAACCGAGGAAAACATGACCGGAAGGATCTTTGGCTTGAAAGATGTGACCCCGGGTGTTTTTTGTAAGAGTGGCAAACAAAGGGCTTATGGCGGACATGGCGCGTAAGAGTGGCAACTACTCGACTTAAAGCAGCTGGATTTTCAATGAGTTGCGGTTTCCCTCTAAGAGTGGCAGGGAAAGGAGTTAGAGGAGCAGTGGCGACTGAGGAATAGCTAGTGGCGAGATCTGAGGCGGAGAATCTTTTGAAGGAGCGTGGTGGGTTGATTTGCGAGCGGGACATGGGAAATGGTAGCAAGGGGAGTACGGGAAGGTAAAGTAATTTACAGGGAATGGTAGAATTTCGGGGTTGAATGGCGGTTTTGGAGGGGCGAGCGGAGTTAGAGGTGGATAGTGAGTAGAAAGGCGAGAGCCTCCAGTTGACAGCCCACAGTAGTGCGCGCAGGGAAAGAATCTCGGCACACCTCGATCTGCCGGGAGAACAGTTGGGATGGAAGGATTAGGAAAAAGAAAGACCCACCCTTGCATAAAGCAAACCCGCAAGGATGGGGCACCCGACGGAGAAAGACAAAGTCAAAATCTTATCGGCGACGGATGTCTGTTCCATCCGCCCGAGACTCGGCGAGGAGATCGGCGAGAATCCATGCTGCACCGGCAATCGCGAGGGTCTCGGCGGTTTCGCTCCAATTCGTAGGACTGTGGCGATCCGAAAGAAGTAACGGCACCCACACGAGTAGCCCAAAGAGCACGAGCATCATTGTCAGCAGGCGAGCGGCGAGAAGCGCCGTTCGATTGGTGAGAAGAGCCACAGCCGCGAGGGCGAAGAAAGCAGTGGTCGGTACCGCCCAAAACATCTGACTTGGCGGAAGCCACTTCGGAACAAGACTGACGGTAGGGTGAAGATAAAACACCTGTTCGAAGGTAAAGGAAGCGGCACAGATGCCCAAAAGATTGCGGCCGATCCGAGTAAGCGTTTCCGGTGACCATGCCGATGACAAGCGCGCATAAACGATCGCCGCTCCGGCGACAAGAGAGAACTGCTCGAAGAAGTTGCCCCAGCTATTGTAGATCCGCGGTTTGGCGACGATTGCTGGCAGGCACTGTAAAGCGAAGACAAGATAAATCGCACCAAGGACGGCTGCGCCCGCTTTAGCGGTCCGACGGAACTGAATCGCAGCGCCGCCGAAGATCAGGGCAGCGGCGGCGGCGTAGACAAGGTAACGCGGTTGATGCCAGCCGTTGTAGTCGTGCCAGGCCAGGGTGATGAGGCCAAAGGCCAAACCCGCCACTCCAAACACATGACGGCCGAGGTTCGAACTAGGCGTTGATACGGTCATTTGTTTTCAATCCCGTTCCCGCAGTGTGTCACGAAGGAGTGAAAGAGTTTTATATCACAGCCATGGGCTGTGAAGGTGGATGTGCTCGCCATGGGCGACAGTCCGCACAACTTACCAGGCATGTGGCCGCTAGGTCACCACTTCCCATAAGCGGACTTCGGGCCCGGTATAATTTCGGATTGCCCGTTATATGGCGAAGGGGATACAGTGCCGCCGGGTGATCTCTGGAGGCAAGACATGAAAGCGTCTTTGCTTTATCGAATCGCTTCTGTTCTTCTGCTGCTATTTGCCGCCGGACATACGTTTGG
>JBGPLB010000173.1:0-11006 GCA_041486245.1 Candidatus Acidiferrum sp. | reverse complement strand
TTTCGTTGATGCGCTCTCTGCGAGCTTCGGCGTTGGGAGTGAGGAAGTCTGATTCGACGTCATGGCCTTCGCCCTCTTTCAAGATTTTGTCGGCGCCGCTCTTGTGCTCGTATTCCACGTAGAGAACCGGATTGATGAAATGCTCGCGTTTCAAGACGCGAAAGCGATTTTCCCACCTGATGCCTGTGAATAAGGTGGAATCCCCGAACGTAGTCTGGCCGTCCAAGTAAAATTCGGTGGTCCACCAGGCCGTGGCACCGTACTCGAACTCCATCCAATAGGCGTGGAAGTCGCTGTCGCCGCGCTGGGTGCCAAAGGTAGAGAAGTACTCGATTTCGAGGTTCCCCGGCTCCTCGAGAAAATGGTCGTAGGCAACGAAGTAGGGGTTTTCCTGGGCAGGGGCGGCGCAAGGAAGAAAAGCGAAAAGGGAGGAGAGCATGAATAGCCTTAGAAAAGGCCTGAAATCGGGAAAGGGCACGACATCTCCTTGCAAATGATTTGCAACAGAAAACCAGACTAACTTAGTCCGATATCAGATGCAAATTATTTTCAACTAGAATTTCTCCCTAAGACAGCGGGATGCACAGGGGTTCTGCCGAGGGGTTTGCCAGGTGTTCAATACGATACAACGCCTGCCAGGAGCTTGCGCCGCTAGAGCAGAGTGATAGACTCTGACTCGCATTGGATGTAATGATTTTTGGATTGATAAAACGCTCGCAGGCCCCTCCTCTCGCCTCCGGGAAACCTAGCCCAACAACCCGAACGACTTTTCCGTTCTGAAAGTGCATCAGGTTCCCATGCTGCCCAGCGCGCGGACCGAGCAGTTGCTTAAGGCCATTCTGGAGTCATCGGAGGACGCAATCGTCGGCATCGCGCTCGACGGCTCGATTGAGCTCTGGAGCCGAGGGGCGGAGCGTCTCTACGGATATGCTGCCGCCGAGGTAACGGGGCATTCGCTGAAATCGCTGCTGCCGATTTACGAAGTTCCGGCGCTGCAGACGTTTCTGGGCGCGGCGCGAGACGGGAAAATGAACTGGTGCGAAACCGTAGAGCGTCTGCACAAGATAGGCTCGAAGCTGAGCGTAGCGGTGAGACGGACCGCGATGCGCGACGAACGGGGAGCGGTGACCGGGATCCTGGAGAGCGGGCAGGCGGTGCGCCAGAAGGCAGATGACACAACTTCGGAAACACAGCTGCGACAATTACTGGAGCAGATGCCCGTGCTGCTGTGGACGACGGATCAGCAATTGCGCATAACCGCGAACTGCGGAGCGGGTGTTCAACACTCCGAGATAGAAGCCGTAGGCTTAGTAGGGCAGCCGGTGTCCGAGTATTTGAAGTGCCGAGGCACGAACACAACGCCGATGGCGCACCACTATGCGGCGTTGCGGGGAGAGTCAGTACATTTCGAGTACAAGCGGCAAGACCGAATATTGGAAATACATCTGGAGCCGCTTCGGGACCCTTCCGGGGAAATCCTCGGGTGCATTGGAGTTGGTTTTGACGTCACAAAGCGAAAGGGAATTGAAGAACAGAGCCGCTACCAGGCCACGCACGACGCGCTCACTGGGTTGTCCAACTACCGAGAATTCATGGAGACGCTCGAGCGTGAATTGCGCCGTGCCGAGCGCGCCAATGATTCGTTTACGTTGCTGCTCCTGGACCTGGACGGCCTGAAACGGATCAATGACCGGCTGGGTCACCTTGCGGGAAACAGGGCGCTGAAACGGCTGGCAAAGGTCATGAAGGAGCAATGCCGTTCCACGGATCTGACGGCCCGGTACGGCGGCGACGAGTTTGGAGTGGTGCTGATCGATTCCGATCAAAGCATGGCAGAACAAGTGGCCGGACGCATTGAAGCTTGCGTACGGGATGGACAGGAAGAGCCATCGTTTAGCGTGAGCGTGGGGATGGCGATGTATCCCGTAGATGGGCGAACAGCGCAAAACCTGATCGAGGCCGCGGACCAGCAACTCTACGAACGGAAGCGAAAAGTGCATAGCCGGAAACTGATGAACGGGTAAGCCAAATTGCAATGCGGCAGTTGAGGTTGCAAGCGCGAGGTGACTCGTGACTGGTGACTCGTGAAACCCGCCAACCGGATTGCCGCCAATCCTGGGATTCCGTTTAAGATTAAGGACGACTTTGCAGGACGAACTGCGCGTGAGCGCGAAGCGCATCTGTTGAGGTGTGGCCGGCATCTTCCGCTCAAGAGAGGACATCGTGAAGACGCGGGAACTAATCTTAAAATTGTTCGATGAAGCTTACGAAAAGAAAACCTGGCACGGACCAAATCTCAAACAATCCATCCGTGGAGTGAATGCGAAGCAGGCAGCTTGGCGGCCGGGAGCAGAGCGGCACAATATCTGGGAAGAGACGCTGCACGCCGCGTATTGGAAATACGCCGTACGCAGGGGGATCGAGGGAGGAAAGAGGGGATCGTTTGCACTGAAGGGGAGCAATTTTTTTCCGCGGCCGGAGAAGGGCAGAGAAAATGAAGCTGCCTGGAGCGCTGACAGGAAATTGCTCGAGCGAGAGCACCGCGCATTACGGAAGACGATCGAAACGGTTGTTGACACTCCGCGGGGAAGGAAGTTTCTTCGACAAATCTACGGCGTGGCTTTCCACGATGTTTATCACGCGGGACAAATCCGGCTATTGCGCCGCTTGATGGGTCACTAAGATGGGAAGCAGGCTGACCGCAGCCTACCAGGATTGCCGGCGAAGCGTTTGGATGATGCCGACAGGATCAATGGAGTTCTGAAAAAGTCGGATGGCAGCGATACCGGAGGCGCCAGCGGAGAAGCAGGAGGCGACGTTTGCCAGCGAAATTCCACCGATGGCGAGGACGGGAATGTCCAGGGAGCCGCAGACTTCGGCGAGACGATCGAGTCCTTGAGGGGCGCCGTACGCGGCCTTTGAAGGGGTGGCGAAGACCGGCCCGAAGAAGACGTAGTCTGCACCGGCAGCAGCCGCTGATTGAGCCGCTTCGAGACTATGGCAGGAAACGCCGACAAGAAAATCGGAACCGAACGATTGTGAGACTTGATATGCCAGCAGCAGACGTTTGGCTTCATGGACAGGAAGAGAGTTCTCACTTAAGTGGACGCCCCCGGCTTTTTCGGCGAGAGCCACATCGAGGCGGTCGTTCACGAGAATGCGCGGTGCAGCTTGAGCGAGGCCCGCAAGTCTGGACACGCGGCGTAATGCTTCATGTGTAAGGGCGGCAGCAACTCTCCCCGATAAATCTTTCTCGCGCAGCTGAATCAGATCGATGCCCGCCGCGGCTAGCGACTCAAGCTTCGCCAGGAGCGACTCGATCAAGTCTTTTTCGAGTGCATTCTGCAGGCCGTGGCGGTCCGTAACGTAGCAGAGGATAGGCCTTCTCTCCGTACGGAGATGGGAATCGAGCGTCGAGCTATTGCGGCGGGACACGCGAAGGACCAGGACGAGAACTAATAAAACTGAGGGCTATAAGGATGTCCAACACTCCGAGACCGCTGACGGCTCCTCGAAATGAAGGGTGAAGCACCACGGGAATGAGTGAAGGGAAGTGAATCAGGAAAAAGTTCTGTTCCCAGAAAGCGGACCACGGGAGATAGAGAAGCAAGGCTCCCATTTCGAAGCAGACAACGACCAGCAATGCGCGAAAGACGCGGTTCATAGTTAAGAAGGAAGCCCTTGCATCCGTGAAACCAGAACTCAGCGGATGGGCTTCTGAAGTGCGGCGATACGATCAGCGACGTCGCGATAATCAATGTTCATCGCGTAGACCTGGGAAAAAGTTTTCAGCGCCGCTTCCGGCTCACCCGCGGATTCTTGAGCAACGCCTAAATCATACCGCAATGCGAGGATGCTTTCCGGTTCGATGCCCGGCGTATGAAGGGCACGCTCGTACCAGATGGCGGCAATACCCGGCTGTCCTTTTTCCATGAAGGCCAGCCCGAGGAGAGTGCAGCACTGCATGCCATAGCGAAAGGGTTTGCCGTTGTCGGCGGCCTTGGCCACTTTTTGGAATTCGCTGATGGCTTCATCAAGCAAGCCCATCTCGCGGAAGGCGGTACCAAGATTGTAGTGGGTCTCGAGGTCCTCGTCCTCGGCGCCCATTTCGCCGAGTTCGGCGCGAAATTCGTCAAAGACTTCCTTGAGCGGGCTGTGTTCAGCCGGGCCAGTGCGCTTTTCTTCCGCCTTAGGCGGAGCAGCTGGAGGCGCAGCTTCCGAGTGGGAAGGCACGAGCGCGTCGAGGCCAAGCTCGTCGATCTCCTTCGCCAGATCCGCAAGAAACTGGTCGGAGGCAAACCCGCTAGCGGGCGGGGCGGCGGTATTTTTTGCGGCCGGTTCGGGTTCCGGCGCGGGCTTAGGGACCACAATTGGAGTGGCGGGCGGCTTCTGGTCGTGAGCGGGAACCAACGGCTCCGGTTCCAAGACCAGCTCATAGTCCTGTTCCAATTCAAATTCAGGTTCGGCCGGCGCAGGAGGCTTTTTGTGAACGGCCGGCTTTTCTGGAACTGCCGGGGCGCGATTTTGTGCGGCAGGAGCCGAGATCGTTTCCGGCTCAGGCTCGGGAGGAAGCTCCGCGGAAATGTCCGCGAATGCGTGTGATTCTTCTTGGTGCGCGGGGGGAGCTTCAACGGGGAGTTCGAACTCCGCCATCCCGTGGGGCCCGGTAGCCCCAGCGGAAACCGGCTCGGCCGCCACTTCGGGAGGCGGAGGAGGCTCAGCAGGCCTTGCCACAGGTGGCTTCGGGGCAGGCTGGGCGGGATGAGAGTCTTCCAGCATCGAGTCCCATTCATCGGAAAGGTCCACTTCCTCGTGAGCGCTGGAGGTATCGGAAGAGGCGCTGGCATTGATTGTCTCGGCCGCGACTTTTTCCCGAGGCGCAGGTTCCGCGGGCACCGGTGCCTTTGCGATAGGCGTAGGCTCGGCGGCGACCGCCCTCACCGGGACCTCCGGGATTGTCGCAGCAGGAGCTTCCTGCTGTGGGGGCGCAGTGCTGGCAGCCAAATCCGCGTCGCTGAGACCGGCAGCGCGCTGGAACCTGCGGCGAAGCTCACCGAAGCGTTCTGCCGTGCGGTGATCGGCATGGTCGATATGGATTTGCTCAAGTTGGGCAGCGAGCTCGGCAGTACGGCGGTCGTCACCGGCGCCCAGGACGAAATCGAGAAGCTTTTCGAGGGTAGGGGTGTGCCGCGGAGCACGGCGCAAAATGGCTTCGAGAAGGCCGATGGCCTTTTGAGTCAGACCGTAGCTGGCGAAAAGATCAACGTCGGTGAGGGATTGCGCGATGAACTTCTGCGTCTCTTCGTCGAGAGCAGGCTCAGCGGTGACCGAGACGATGGCGGGTTTGTCACCAGCGATAGGCGCGAAGGTTTCGACGTCAGAACGCAACTTTGGCTCAGCAACCTTAGGGATATTCGTCTCAAGATGTTCTTCAGGGGCGGCAGGAGCCGGCTCGGCTTCGAGCAAGCCCATTTTCCTGAGCACCCCGTCAAGTTTGCGCTTGGCGGAATCGCTGTCGGGTTGGCGGTCGATTAACTGTTCGAAGATGGCCTTGGCGCGATCGAGCTGATCGTCGGCGGCAAGGGCGTCTCCCAAATGGGCAAGGGCATCGGGAAGCCGAAAAGAATCGCTGGTGCGACCGTAAAAATCGACAAGCCATTCGAGAGGCTCAATGCGACCGGGCAAGCGGTTCGCCAGCTCGTTCTGCAGGCGGCCGATGACCTCATGTTCCCCGCCATCGATCATCGGGCCGCGGATCTGGCCGATGATGGCCGTCGCGCGGTCGCTCTGCCCAGATCCAAGAAGCGCCTCGACAATCTTTTGAGCGGGGCCAAAATTCTTGCTGTCGGCCCCCAAAACTCGGAGCGCGAGAGCCGTGGCCTTGTCCCAGTCTAAGTCTTTGATATAGAGATCGAGGAGAAACTCGGTTTGCTCGCCGCCCTTTTCGAGCTCGGGCATACCCTCGAGGAGCTCCGCTGCGTGGCTGAGATTGCCCTGCGAGGAGGAGGACCGGGCTTTCACAATGGTGGCGGCCAAGCAATTTGGGTCGATCTTCAAAGCCTTGTCGACAAGCTTTTCGGATTCGGCGTGGTCTCCGCGAGCGAGGGCGCGCTGTGAGGCCGAAACGTAAGTTTCAACGGCATCGCGCGACTGTCCCATGGCCTGATAGAGATCGGCCAGGCGAATCTGGATGCGGAGATTGTCGGGCTCCGCGAGGAGAAGTTTTTTCAAGAGGCTGATGGCTTCGGGCTGGCGGTTGTTCTTGAGGTGGATTTCCGCGAGCTGCAAAAAGAGCGGGCGGGCCTCGCTCATCACTCCCTGCTGGACATAAAGGTCAGCCAGTTTTTCAAGGGGGCGAATCTCTTCCGGGGCTAGTTTAGCGATTCGCTTATAAACGGCGATGGCCTTGGTAAGAAACCCGTCGCCGACAAAAATCTGAGCGAGACGTTCGAAATAATCGATGGCTTGAAACGTTTCGCCCTGGCGGATATACAGCTCGCCGATGGTCATGAGCGTGACCTGATCGCGCGGCTCTGACTTGAGAATCTGCTGGTATTCGGCGATGGCCTGAGGGACCTTGCCCTGATTCAGCAGCTTTTGCGCGGATTCGACATACTTGCTCTTGTTATAGGCCATTCGCGTTCCCGGACAATACGCGGCCCGCACCCGCAGGAGGACAACCCCTCCGTCCCAAGTGTTGGAAAGGCGGACACAAGCCGTGCTTGCTAACGCTAGCAGGCAGTGAAAAGGCAAGTCAACGAACCCAGAAATGGTTGTGAGCAGCCAGTTATCCCCGTTAGGACTAGGAAACTAGGTGGCGAAGACGGGGCGAAGCGGGGGAGGGGTAAATTTGGGGATATTGCAGGCGGTTTCCTAATAAACCGTGTTGCCGCCGATAAACAAATCGTGAGCTAGTGCTCCGAGGCCCAGTAGATCGCGGAGCCATGGGGCGGAAGTGTGAGGTCAACAAATTCCTTGGAGCCGAGGTTTTCGTGTTCCCAAAGATCACGAAGATTGTACTTCTCGCGCTTGAGGCCCAAATCCTTCCAGGAATAGTGAAATGACTGTGGCGTGGCGTCGAGGTTGAAAACGGCAATGTAGGCGCCATCGCCGGATTCCGGAGTGGCGAGCCAGACAGCAACTTTGTCGGTCGAGATGACGGCATGGCTGCCGGTGGATTGCTGATCGACGCCGATCAGCTCCGCGTTGGTGAGCGCTGACTCGGTCCAGTCGTCGCATAAAGTGAGATTGCCGCCCATGATTAGTGGCGAACGGAAGATGGACCAGAGAGTGAGGAGAGTGCGTTGCTCGTCGTGCGAGAGGCGTGTTGCGCGCGGCTCCCCCCAGCCGGCGGCCGGCTAGAGGCGGCCGAGGGGAAGCATATCGGCATCGGGCCAGTGTCCCGGTCCGGAAAACGTCGCCCATTTCGCGGCGCGGGCAAATTGATTTTCCACGCCTTGCGGAAAAGCGGTGTCGCTGTGCCACACATCCCCAACGTCATCGGAGATGCGCCACATTTGCGCATAGCGGTTCAATTCGGTTGCTTTATCAAGGGGAGCAGGGCCGGGCGAAAGGCTGAGGACGATGGGACGCCGAACCCTGTGGAGCGCACGGCTGATCATGCGGATTTCGGTGCTCTTGTAGGGATGGCTGGAAATGCAATCGACTTTGAGGAAGTCCACGCCCCATCCGGCGTACAGCCGAGCAATGGAATCGTAATAGGCCTGAGCGGCCGGCGATCCAGCCTTTAGCCCATAGTTAAACGGATTCCAGGGACAAGAATCAGTGACGTTCGCGGCAGCCTTTGCGTGAAAAGAAGAGCCTGCAATAGGCAGATTTCTCCGCACAGCTTCTTTCGGAATACCGCGCAAAATGTGAATCCCGAATTTAAGGCCGAGCGAGTGAACGTAATCGGCCAGCGGCTTGAAGCCGGCGCCCTGTTCTGCCGACGGAATAGTGTTGGCGGCGGGAGTGTAGCGGCCATAGGCATCGAGACTGAACTCCGCTGCGGCGGCGTTGGTTCCGGCGGAATGATTGGTGACGTACCAGCCGGAATCCACGACGACATATTCCCAGCCGTAGGCTTTCAAATGCTTGGCCATCCAGGCCGCATTCGCTTTGATGTCGGATTCGCTGACGGTTTCGCCGTAGGCGTCCCAACTGTTCCAGCCCATGGGCGGCGTGGCGGCCAGCAGAGCCTGTGCTTCGGCATCCGGGGAATTGGCAACGACCAATGCGGCGAGAATCCAGGTACAAAAAAGTGTGCAAGAAATCGAGAGAAAAATTATCGCGCGGCGCTTGACCCATTTCCAGTGCATCCGGCTGACCTCTCAGTTGTCCGGCGGAGATTTTATGTGACGCACTAGAAAAGAGGTAGCGGAGTTTGCGTGGCTCCAGCGGACCAGCAGTTCGCTTCGCGAACAGGCGCGAACGAATAGCGATGAAGCGGAGAAGGACCGTGTTGGCGCAGAGCCTCCAAATGGTCGGGAGTGGCGTAGCCCTTGTGGCGGGCGAGGCCATACTGCGGGTAAACGGCGTCCCACTCCTCCATGCGAGCGTCGCGATGCGTTTTGGCAAGGATGGAGGCAGCGGCGATGGAAATACTGCGCGCGTCGCCTTTGATGAGCGATTTCTGCTCAATGAGAACATCGAGCTGCATGGCGTCGATAAGCAAATAATCCGGCTGGATGGAGAGTTGTTGCAGCGCGGCGGTCATTGCTTGGCGACTGGCTTGATAGATGTTCCAAGCGTCGATGCGTTGGGCGTCGATTTCCGCGACGGCCCAGGCGAGTGCATGCTCGTGAATGCGCGCGGCAAGTTCCGTACGGCGTTCCGCGGGGAGTTTTTTCGAATCGTCGAGGCCGACAATGCGGCGTTTGGGATTGAGAATAACCGCGGCGGCGACGACCGGGCCGAAGAGCGCGCCGCGTCCGGCCTCATCGAGACCGGCGATGCGCATCCAGCCGAGTTGTCGCGCCGCTCGCTCGAAACGGGAAGAGCAGAGGCGGCCCATTGCGCGGCGATTTTAGCACGGCGAGCAGACGCCGTGCGTTTACTCGTAGCGTAACGCGACCATGGGATCGACTTTTGTGGCGCGACGCGCGGGGAGATAACACGCCAAGATCACCACACCGGTAAGGCCGGCGGCCAAGGCTGCGAAAAGAGTTGGGTCGAACGGCTTGACGCCATAGAGAAGTGTCGTCATACCGCGAGTGACGAGAACGGCTCCGAGCGCGCCAGCGACAATGCCCGCCAGCGCTAACCGAATGCCTTCGCCGATGACGAGCCGGTGGAGGTCGCGAGGTCTAGCGCCAAAACTCAGGCGAATACCCATCTCTCTGGTTCGCTGCGTAACCCAATAGCTCATGACGCCGTAGATGCCGACCGCAGCAAGGACCAAGGCAAGGGACGCGAAGAGGGCAAGCAGCAAGCCATAGGAACGCGTCTCGGCGGAATCCTTGCGCATGCGCTCGCTTAAAGTGGCCACGTTGTAGACGGGGATCGCCGGATCGATGCGCTGCATTTCCTCGCGCAGCGGGCCGAGCATGGCTTCCGGCGAGTTGTGCGTGCGAACGACGAGACTCATGTTGATGATCACTTCGCTTTGGAGCAGCGCGCCGTAAATGACCGGCTCGGCTTCGGGATCCTGGCGAAGCGAGTTGTATTTGACATTTCCCGCGACGCCAATGATTTGCAACCACGGACTGGTGGAATCCGCCCCGCCATACCTGATGCGCTTACCGACGGGATCTTGGCCGGGCCAATAGCGGCGCGCGAAGGATTCGCTGACCATCACGACGCCAGAAGTAGAAAGAGAATCCCGCACGGAAAAGTCGCGGCCTTGCATCAAAGGAATTCCCATGGTGTGGAAATAGTTCGGGCCAACCTCCTGGTAATAAACCGTGTCGGCCTCGGCGTTGGAGATGGGCGCATGGCCTTCGACGAAAAAGCCGCGCTGGAAGCCGCCCCAAAGAAATGGATCGATGAATGTGGCTGCCGCGGATTCGACTCCGGGAAAGTGCGCGATGCGCTCAGCCAATTCCGGACCGAAACGATTTCGGCCGTCACCTTCATACTTTCTATCCGGAACATAGAATCGCAGAGTCACAAGATGGTCCGGCTGAAAACCGGGACTGTCCTCGAGTAAATGCGCGAGACTCCGCAGCATAAGCCCCGCTCCGATCATCAGCACGAGAGCCAGCGCCACTTCCGAAACGATGAGGAGGCGTCCGGTCTGCCGGCCTCGGAGGCTTGCGGAGCTTTTCACGGATTCTTTGAGCGATTCGTTCACGTCGGTCCGAGCAGAATTGAGAACTGGGAGTATGGTCAACAGCAACGCTGTACCCGCCGCGAGAGCAAACGCGAAGGAAAGGACGCCGCCGTCCAAGCGGACGTGCGTGAACGAAGGGAACGTCACGGGGAGAACGGACACAAGCAGATCCAGCCCCCAAAAGGCCAGGGCAAGGCCCGCCAGCGCGCCTCCAAGGGTCAGCAGCAAGCTTTCGGTGAGGAATTGCCGGATCAAGCGACCGCGACCTGCGCCGAGCGCCAGACGGATCGCAAGCTCGCGATCGCGCGCCGCGCTGCGCGTGAGAATGAGATTCGCGACGTTAGCGCACGCTATTAGAAGAACGAAGGCGACCGCGCCTAGCAAGACCAGCAACGGTGCGCGGAAGCTTCGTGCGTAGTCTTCCGTTGCGGGAGTTACCAGGACGCCGCGTTCTCGGTCTTCCTTCGGATAAGCTTTTGCAAGCTGTGCCGCGATGGTTTCCATGTTCGTTTGCGCCATCGCCATGGAAACGCCCGGCTTCAGACGCGCGAGGACTTTGTGAAAGTGAATGTCGCGGGTGTGCAGATAATCGTACTTGGCAACCTGAGGCCAGGCCGCATCCCTCATCATCATGGGAATCCAGACTTCGGCGGAGTCTGAATAGCCGAGAAAACCTTTGGGAAGCACGCCAATAATCGTGAATTCGTAACCGTTCAGGAGGATCGGTTTGCCGAGG
>JBGPLB010000172.1:0-11110 GCA_041486245.1 Candidatus Acidiferrum sp. | reverse complement strand
TGCGCCACCTCAAAGCCCACGTCGCGGGCCATCTTGAGGCGGTCCGCGTAACTAAGTTTGGCGGGCAGCATGTCGAGAAGAACGCCCTTTTTGATCGACAGTTGGCCCACCGGTGCTGCAGAGTTGCCGGCTGACGTGGATGTGGCCGCGAGAAATTCGGCAAACGCGCCTCCGCTGAGGCTGGCCGAACCAGCCGCGGTAACTGACGATTTCAGAAATTCGCGTCGCGTCGAATGGGGCATATGGGCACCTCGGAGCAGCTTTGACGGCTGAACTCTCTTTGCCTGTGGTTCCTCCAAGCAAGGAACGAACGGCAAAACTTAGTCTGCAAGACAAGTCCAAATCAGCCGCACATCTCAGCGCAGCTTGTTTAAGTCAATTTTCGGATCCCATACCTCGGTGGACTTCATCAGTTCGTCCCAACTGACCTCGTGTCCTTTGTAGGCGGCCGCGCGCGCCATCATGCAGGACAGGGCAGATTCGGCGCCCTTGTCCGCCTGATTATGGAAATTGTTGCTAGTGATGCTTTCGACGAACGCTTTCTTCTTCTCCCGGTCCGCAAACTCCAGGTTCGAGGTGAACTTTCCTGTTGAGGAAAACTCCACTTGTCCCGCATCTTTCGCGGGAGAGCCCTCTGCCTGCCAAGGCTCGTCTCCCCAAATCCCCAGGGGCCCCGTATACGGAGACTGGGAGGTGCCCTTCGTTCCGAAAAAGCGCTCGGTCACTTCCCACCAGCCTTTGGAAAACTGCGTGGAGCTAAAAGTAACGTCGACGCCATCGGGATAGTGGAAGAGGACGTTGTAGTTTCCATAGACGTCCCCGTCGGTGGGACGTCCTGTACGCCCTCCCGTTGCCGAAGCTTTTAGCGGGTGCGCCTTTAACACCCAGTTGCAAATATCAATCACGTGAATGTTCTGCTCCACGATGATGTCGCCGGAGAGCACGCGGTCATACACCCAATTGCGAAGGCGCCTCTCCACAGGCGTTGCACTGGGCCAAGCCGGCCGGTCCAGGTACCCCGCGAAATAGTGCGATTCGCCACAAATAATTTTGCCCAGCGCCCCACCGTGAATCCGCTTCACCAATTCCACAAACGGGGGGCAATCGCGAATCTGAAAGCCAACGTCCAGGCTTAGCTTCCCTTCCGCTCGCTTGCCAATTTCCAACACTTTTTTCGCCCCCGGCACGTCCACCGCCACCGGCTTCTCGCAATAAACGTGCTTCCCCGCCGCCACCACCGCGTCCAGATGCTGCGGATGGTAGTACGGCGGCGATGCGATCACGATCGCGTCCACTTCCTTCGATGCCGCAATTTTTTCGTACGCCTTCGGCCCGACAAACAGCTGCGACGCATCGATCGCCGCAAATCCCTTCCCCGTCTGCAGTTGGTCAAACGTCGCCTTGGCCTTATCCAACTGATCCTGGAACATATCGGCCAGCGCCACCACACGCGCTCCGCCCGTCTCAAACATATTCGTTGCATCTTCCGTCCCTCTGCCCCCGCATCCAAGCAGCCCCACCCGCACCGCCGAGTTCGCCGCCGTTCCACGCACCAGCCCCGGCTTGATGAACATTACCCCCGCCGCCGCAGCCGCCGAGCCAATGAACTTTCGGCGTCCGATCTCATCCTTCTGTCTCCCATCACTCGCCATCTCGCTCCTCCTCATAATCGTGCATTCCGAAACCGGGACGCCCCACCCTCGTTTTTTGACGGCTGGTATTTATTTTCTCCAAATTTCCTGAACCTGAACTTGAACCGTCAACTCTTTAACTTTTCGCCCCCTCACCCAATCAACTTCTCCAAATACTCCTTCGCCCCCCTCACATCCTCCATCTGCTGCGCCCCAGAAATCTCCCGCTCAATCGTCACCGCCCCGGAATACTTCATCTCCTTCAATCGCGTAATAATCCTCGCAAAATCCACCTTGCCCTTCCCGATCGCCACTTCCTCCCCCAAATCCTTTGGGTTCGTCGGCCAAAGTCCATCCTTCGCGTGAATTCCCTGCACGTACGGCCCAAGAATCTCAATCGCATCCACCGGATTCGCCTTCCCATACAAAATCAAATTCGCCAAATCAAAATTAACTCCCTGATTGTCCAGCCCGACATCCCGAATCGCCCGCACCAAGGTAATTGGGGTCTCCTGTCCAGTTTCATACCGGAAATTCTGCCCGTTCCTCTTGCAGTATTCCGCAACCTCTCGCATTGCAGCGATGGTCTCCTTGTACAACATCTCATTCGGATTCTCCGGAATAAACCCGCAATGCGTCTGCACCGCCGCCACGCCGCACTCCTTTGCAAACTCCGAAGCCCTCTTGATATGCGCCAGCCGCGCCGCCCGCGTCTCCCGCGGCACAAGCCCAATCGTCAGCGGCCCCTGATAAAAATCCCACACTTCCTTCCCCGGCCCGCCCACCACAATCGACGTCGCCTCAATCGCATACTTCCCCAGCGCCGCCGTCAACTTCTTCGCCAGCCCCGGCGCAAACTCCTCGCAGTACGCTTGACACGTAGGCAATCCCAACTCATGCACCTTTGCCAACGCCGCATCCGGATCATTCCCAATCCCAATAATCAATCCCAGCCGCAACGGCTTCTTCCCCTCATTCCCAAACGCCTTCTGCGCGCTATACGCCGCGCGGAACTCTGGCCTAAAAGGCCTAAGAGCCTCGAAATTCTCACCGCTCATAATCGCCTCACGCCCCGGCCCAAATCCCGCCGCCAAGGCCACCGCCGAACTCTGCAAAAATTGCCTGCGGTTCTGTTTCGTCATTTTGCTTTTCTCGATTCCACCAGCATTTGCCGCGTCATCTCTTCAATCGGCGCCCGGTCATCCGTAAATATCACCGCTCCGGCCTGCGGCTCAAACTCGACCATCTCCCCCACCGCCTTCTGCGTCAGGTCCTGTACCCATCCCGGCCCTGCATTTACCTTCAATCTCGCCACCGTGTCCGCCAGCGCGTGTTTCTCGGTAAACGCAAACAATATGTGATTCCCGTCCGGTCTCGATAACCTCTCCAGCGACGGGAACACCTGCCGCATCGTCGCTCCCATGGCCTGCAACAACTCTTGCCGCGGGCTAGAATCAAATACATTTACCATCAGTACCGCGCCATTCGTCATCCGGGTTCGCACCAACTGAAAAAATTCCACCGTAGTCAAATAAAATGGCACATACGGCCCGCCCTGAAACAAATCAATGTGCACCAAATCGCTCTTCGCCCCATGTGCCGCCAGCCACGGCCGCGCATCCGCTATATGCACGTGCAGCTTCGGATCATTTTGCGGCAGTCCAAAAAACTCTCCGGCCACGTGCACCACTACCGGGTCGATTTCCACTGCATCAATTTCCAGTTCCGGCGCAACGGCCCTGCTCGCCTGAATCGATCCCGCCGCTCCCATGCCCAGCACCAGCAGATTCTTCGCCGGCACAATCAGCGGCCCCAGAGCGAATTCGTCCTGATAGTGTCCCGAATTCGCGCTGCCCACCTTTTCATACGTCTGCGCGAATCGCGAATCGTTCAGCACCAGCCACCGAAGCCCGTTGCTCTCGAAAACAAGAATCCGGTTGTACGCAGACTCCCCGTTCCAAATTAACGTCGGCGGCGGTTTTGGGATCGGCACAGCGAAAAGAATCCCCGCTGGCAGCGCCAGAAAAACAGCCGCCTTTCGCCGCATCATCAACCCTGCCGCTCCAATCACAATCGACGCTCCGCAAAGTATTTCCATCGTCACGCGCGTCCCAAATCTCGGCACCAAATAAAAACTCGTTCCCAGCACTCCCGCAATGCTCCCCGCGGTCGACAGCGCAAACACCCGGCCCACCATGCTCCCGACGTGCCCCGCGCGTACCAGCAGCCGGATCACAAACGGCGACGTCATCGCCAGCGCCGTCATCGGCGGCACAAAAATAATCACTGTCGCCAGCGCCGGCCCGCCAAAATCCCCCATCTTAAAGAGTTTCAGTAGCACCGGCCGCACGACAAACACGATCGCCAGCTGATATAAGCCGCTGCCCAAAACAATGAGGAAAAGCACCGTCTCAGTAGGCTTTCGATCCGCAATCCACCCGCCCAAACTATATCCTGCCGCTAGCGCCAGCATGACCACCGAAATCATGCTGCCCCAAACATAGATCGAATTGCCAAAGTACGGCGCATACAGCCGGAACGCCGTCAGCTCCATCGCCATCACAATGGCGCCAGTCGCCGTCGCCGTCCCAATCCACAAAAATGCCCTGCCGCTGCTCGCCGGAGCAGCGCCGAAGAGCCCGCCATTTTGTACTGAAGTAGAAGAGGAAGTGGTTGCCACGGCCCCTGTATATTCCACGCGGGCCTTTAAGCCGTCAATGAAAACAATCCTCGCCCCGCCATGGGCTGTCAAATGCTAAGCCTGTTGGCCCGCCGCGCGCTAAACCGGAATTTGCAGATTGTATCGCTAGCAAAATGGTCCGGAGAGGCCGGCCTTTAGACCGGCAACTTTTGATTTTCGTCCTCCGATTTTGCCGCCGGCCCTTTTCGGATTTGCGCTCGCTCGCGTCCTGCAATCAGTGGCAGGACCCATCGTCCACATATTGTCCGCTCGCGGCCATCGCCGCCAGAGACCGCGCGCAGTTCAGAATTTTCTGGTCCAGCGGATCACTCTCTAATGCGTCCAGCGACGTGTAATTCATCGCTGTGTGCGCGTCCACAAATCGGTCGCTCAATTTTTTCATGTTGTCGAACTCGTTCGAAAGCAATTGATATGCTTTTCGGTCAGAATCCGTGGACGCCGCCACCGATGCCATTCTTAGGGCCTTAGCTGCTGGACTCTGGTAATAGGCGATCCAATCATTGGTCACGGCATATCCTTTTTGCACGGCGTTAACAAGCGCGATTCGCCATTCCCGGATCACCGCCATTTCTTCGATGCCCGCCCGCAAGAACTCTCTTGAAAACTCGGACTTTTCCCCGGCAATGGTCGTGGCGGTCGGGCTAGAACCCGGTAGCGTCAACGTTACCTGGCTTCCACTAAAGCTCAGCGAGCCATGCGTCAATCGCGCCAGCGCCTCCAGTTCAACGTAAGACTTGCCTTGCATCCGCACGACAGGCGCCAGTCCCGCCTGGCCATTTATGATCAAGGTCCGGCTCTCCTCCACGCCCTGGGACAAAACCATCCCCGGC
The DNA here is from genome assembly GCA_041486245.1 of Candidatus Acidiferrum sp. GTDB lineage: Bacteria > Acidobacteriota > Terriglobia > Acidiferrales > UBA7541 > Acidiferrum. The sequence goes on along the minus strand of JBGPLB010000172.1, from coordinate 5,948 downwards.
ACAACCACCAGCCCCGCCACCGCCCCGGCCACCGCCAGCATCGCCCATTCCCGCCATAATCTCTTTCGCATAAGTCCGCTCCCTATTCGGCAAGTTCACCAAATCAGCTTGCCACACTGCATTGTTCTGGGCGGAATAATATTAACCCGACTGGGACGCTCAAAGCGGCGACCGCTTAATTTCCGGCGGCTACCGGAGGGACAGACTTGCCTCTCCCCTCCTCTTAAGATCTCGGTATTGATTCGGAGGAGTGGATCCGCATTCCTCGAAGGTCTGCAAGACACTCTGCTCCATAAAAAAAGCGCCCCGAACAAATCGGGGCGCCGGTCAATCCACTTCTTTAGCCGCTTAACTATTGCGGATTAGTGATCATGGTCGCGATCCCGCCCACGGTCGTGGTCATGATCATCCCAGTCCCGGTCGGTGTGCCAGCGACGGCCGTCTTCGTCCCACCATTTGTGGAACTTGCTCCAGCAATACTCGCGCGCCTCACGCAGCTGGTGTCGCGCACGCCCCGCTTGTGGACTGTTCCAGCCATGATGTTCAGCTGCTTGATGAAGCTTGTGGTCGGCGTTGACCAGCCGATGTCGGCAAGCATCGTCGTCCGCAACAGCACGTGGAGCTGCGCCAAGAAGCAGCATTCCACCCAGCGCTGCCGCGGCAAGTATCACTTTCCCGATCAGCCTCGTCCCTCCAGTCAGAAACGTCTTCATCAGTCCATCCCTCCTTTGTCCGCTCAGGGATTGGGGTTGGCGGATTGTCCGCCAGCGTAGCACAGCTCGAAGCCCAAACTGTCCAATTCTGCACCCTTGCCGTTATGCCGCCGAAACACAAAACCCAATCGCTCAGCCAGGCGAACCAGCTCTTTCGCTGTCGTGGGCGAGTAGGGCAGAGATGGACCGGCAATGCTAATCGGGGTGCCGCACCCTTTGGTCTTTTAAAAGGGTGCGGGAATTGACCTTCTCATGTTGGTATTTGGGTTCGCAGCTGAAAGTTCCATTATCGTCCGGCCTAGCTCTCTACCGGACCGCGTTGACCAGCTCCCATATCCGCGCCAAATGATGATCATCGTGCTCGGCGACAAAATGCAAATTGTCCACAAGCCGCATCGGCGTCTTCAAACGCGGATGCATAATGGCTCGCGCAAATAGGGATAGCTCTAATTCCTCCACACGCTTCAGCAATCTTCCTCTTCCAGCGCGGAACTCCGACAGAATCTGTTCCAGCGGGCGCGCGTTGTAGTCCGCTTCGTCGGTTTTTCGATTCCTTAGGTCTGCCACGGTGAGTTGCTTTCTGGCCGCCACGTAATCCTCCACTCGCGCCAGCCACAGCGCTTCGAGGTCCAGCAAATGACCGGCGTGTTCCTGAGCCGACCACTTCCCTTGCGCTTTCCTGATGAGGATTTCGCGGGAGCGTCCACGAAGCGCCTCTTCCAGTCTGGCCGGAGTCCCGCGCAGACGTGCGCACACATTCGGATGCAGTTCCACAGGAAACGAAAACTCAAACTTCCGTTCAAACCAGATTGGCACCTGACTCATGGATTCCGCCGATCAGCGCGGGATTTAATGGAATTGGTTCCTATGCCTCTCAAGGAGCCCACCGTTTTGCGCTTTTTTGTTTTTGATTTCATCTTCAATGACTTTAATCCTATTCCTTAAACTTTCAAACCTTCCAACCTTCAAACCTCCGACCCACTCACTGCCCACCACTCTCTACTCACTCTAAAATCACTTTTCCACATCTTTTCCACAGATCTCTCTCACGTTAACCCATTCCATCCTAAACACTTCCACGGCTCCCCTGTAAATCGCCCATCGCCGTTCGAATGACCTGAACAAATATATTGACATTTGGTAATTATATTGCTATCATATTCTATGATCGCAGCAGTCCATTCCCGTTTCGGCCCCCAATTGCTTCACTATAACCGCTCCTGCTCGCCACTCACCGCTCGTTTACCCCGAACCCCGAGGCGCCATTCGCCACTTCTTAAAGATAACCCCTTTAGATTCCGCACTTCCGAAAAAAGTACCCCTAACTCCTTTAGAATGCGCACTTCCAAAACACGCGACTTAAAACCCTTTAGAATGAACACTTCCGAAAAAACCCCAGGGGGAGTGGGCCACACCACTCACGATTCCCTACTCACCTCCTCGCGTCTTTGCCTCTGTCTCCTCTTTCTGGTATCGTCACCGCCGCAGGGAGAAAACAACTATGTCAGTGAATAAAGTCATTCTCGTCGGCCGCCTGGGCCGTGATCCAGAAACCCGCTACACCGGCGGAGGCCAAGCCGTCGCCAATTTTTCCGTCGCCACCGATGAAACCTACAAAGACCGCAACGGCGAAAAACAGAAGCGCACCGAGTGGCACAAAATCGTCGTCTGGGGCAAGCAAGCCGAAATCGCCCAGCAATATCTGAAGAAAGGCTCGCTCGTCTTTATCGAGGGCCGCATCCAGTCCCGCGAGTGGCAGGACAAGGAAGGCCAGAAGCGCACCAGCTTTGAAATTGTCGCCAGCAATTTCCGCATGCTCGGAGGCCGCAGCGATGCCGCCGCAGCCGGCGCCGGTGCCGGTGGTGGACGCTCTGGTGGAGATGACGTGGAGGCCCACGCCGCTCCGACGGAGGAATCCTACGGCGGCAGCCAAGCCCCCAGCGGACCGGAAATCTCCGACGAGGACATTCCCTTCTAGGAGATTATTGGTGCGCATCCCTGCCCGTCATTCCGAACGAAGTGAGGAATCTCTCCTCGCTTTTGTTTCTTGCTTTCTCTCGCGATTGGAGCGAATCGCCTAGATGCCTAACAATCGTCAACTTCGTTTGAAGGCGCGCCCCAAAGGCTTGCTCGCGCCCGGCGATCTTCAGCTCTCTGAATCGCCAGTCCCCGAGCTGCAAGACGGCCAAGCGCTCGCCAAAGTGAAATACCTCTCGGTCGATCCGACCATGCGCGTCTGGATGGCCGTTGACAGCTATCTTCCGGCCGTAGGCATCGGCGACGTGATGCGCGCGGGTGGACTGGCGGAAGTGATTGAATCGCGCCACGCGCAATTCAAAAGGGGCGACAAGCTCGTGGGTCTCACCGGCCTTCAGGAATACGTGGTCATCGAGGCGCAATCGAAATTCCCCTTCCAGAAGGTGCCGTCGATTCCCTTCGTATCCGACACGCTTTTTCTCGGTGTGCTCGGCATGACCGGTCTAACCGCTTATTTCGGCATGACCGAAATCGCCAAGCCGCAAAAAGGCGAAACAATGGTCGTCTCCGCCGCGGCCGGCGCGACCGGAAGCGTCGCCGGGCAAATCGGCAAGATTTTTGGTTGTCGCGTGGTCGGCATTGCGGGTACCGACGACAAATGCTCCTGGCTGACCGACGAACTCGGCTTCGACGCCGCCATAAACTACAAACATCCCGATTGGAAAGAAAAACTGGCTGCCGCCACCCCCAACGGCGTCGACATTGATTACGAAAATGTCGGCGGCGAAATCATGGAAGCAGTCCTCAACCGCATGAATCTGCACGGCCGTGTGGCTCTCTGCGGACTCATTTCCGGCTACACGAAGGAAACCTCTGGACCGGGCAACCTCGGCATCCTGATCGTCAAACGGTTAAAAGTAGAAGGCTTTCTTGTGCTGGACTACGCTTCCCGCTTCACCGCAGCCGCCATGGAGCTCGGCAAGTGGAAGATGATGGGCAAACTAAAAGACCGCCAAACAATCGTCGAGGGCCTCGAAAAAGCGCCTGACGCCATCAACATGCTCTTCACCGGCGGCAACACCGGCAAGCTCATCGTAAAAGTATGAGCGAACGCTATTCCAGAGTGTGTGCATGAACCGTGCTGCTTTAGATTTTCGTTGCCGCGGCGCTATTTGGTGAGCAGATTAGAATACTCGCGAATTTCGCGCTAACGCGGCGGTGGAGCAGGCGCGTTTCGTTTTCTTTCTTCGTCCATCCGCTTCAGAAACTCCTCGAACTTGGGCTTCTGCTCCGGAGTGAGGATCGCGCGGATTTGATCGCGTCCTTTCTGCCGTGTCTGATTCAGCTGCGTATCGGACTGGTCGTGGATGGTTTTATACTCCGCATGCAACTGCGAAAGGATGCTGTCCAGTTGCTGGCTCTGAGCGCTGGTCAGGCTCAATTCCTGGGTCAGTTGCTCGACCCTCTTGGCGCGCCGGGCGGGTTCGCTTAGCGGAGGATTTGCCGCGGCCACGGTGCTCCGATGGCCATAAAAATAGCCGAACACGCCGCCAAGCGCCGCGCCGAGAACAAACACGACAGCAACCCACAAGGCAGCTTTCTGCTTCGCGGAGTTTTCGTTCATTGTGGTTGCTCAGACAGGCTAACGAGCACTTCGTCGTTGTTGGCCGGCATGGCGCTTTCCCTCAAGGGTTCACCGGTTATGTCCGTAACCACGGACTTAGCCGTAACTTGGGTGGATACGGGCCTTTGATAAAGCCAGCCGCTTGCCAACAGCAGCGCGATCGTGGAAGCCCACGTGAGACGGGCCGCAAGCTTGGGGAGAAAAGTCCATGTGTCTGTCGCGCGGCCAAGTTCGGCCCTGCGCGCGGCAATGGCGGCCATCACGCGAGGCGCAAACCACGGCCCTCCCATGGCGGCATGGGACGGCATTTCCGCCATGAGCGCGCGCGCTGCAAGCAAGTTTTCGGCAGCAGCGCGGCAGTCCCCGCACTCCGCCGCGTGTCCTCTCATGGCACCGGGCACAACGGCTAGCAGATCCGCTAACTGTTGCGCACCTGGCGCGCTGCCTGCCGCATCTTCGAGTCCCATCTGAAAATCGCGGCATTCCGCTCCGCGTTTATTCAGCAAGAATTTCATTAGAGATTCCTCCAGCAACTTTCACATTGCATCCGGCTTTTCTATCCGGCTAGTTCAACTCTGGGCCCAAGAATAAATCACATCGAGTAATCTCATTTCGCGCTCGGCTGCCCGCTCATTCTCCGCGCTTCCGGGCCTTGTTCACGATCCTGCGCCGCGCCCGGAACAGCCTCACCTTCACGGTGTTCGCATTCAGTTCCAGCACTTCCGCAATCTCTTCCACCGCAAAGCCTTCGACTTCCTTCAGAATCAGCATCAGCCGGTCGCGCTCGTCGAGCCCGTCCAAGAGACGCTCGACCCGCTCGCGCGCCTCCAGCCTGTCGCTGATATCCGGCCCGCCGCCGCCCTTTTCCTCGGCGGAGATTACTTGCCGGGCTTGCTCCTCGCTCAAGTCCGACTCGTAAACGAGGGGCCGCACTTTTTTCTTGCGCAACAGGTCCCAGCACTCGTTCACCGTAATCTTATACAGCCAAGTGCTAAAGGCGGCCCGCTGATCGAAGCGCTTCAGCGAAAAATATGCTTTTACAAAAACTTGCTGCGCAATATCTTCCACATCTTCCCGGCGCCGCAAGATCCCTCCGGCGACAGCGAAAACGCGGTGCTGATGGCGCCGCACCAGTTCTTCAAAAGCCTCCTGGTCTTCCTGCTGCGCCCGCCGGACGAGTTCCCGGTCATCCACAGCACCCGGCGCTTTCGCGCCCGACGGCTTGGCTCCCCCCGGACTAGCGGGGGGACTCAGGGGCTCTACTTTTGGGACGCGTGCCATGTCAATCCGGTTACGTTTAATGTAGCTTGGTTTCCACTGGTTGTGTAGTTTGGTTTCCCCGGTCTGAATCAAGTGTTTCAATTCGGGGGTAACAAGTTTCTACTTGCTTGGATTTTATCTACATGGAATAATGCCGCCATGATTATAGGCGACCGTCTTCGCGCACTCCGCGAAGAAAAGAAACTCTCCCAGGGCGACATCGAAAAGCGAACAGGTTTGCTTCGTTGTTACATCTCCCGCGTAGAAAATGGCCACACAGTGCCGGCCATCGAAACGCTGGAGAAACTTGCGCGCGCGCTCGAGTGCCCACTCTATCAACTCTTTTATGACGGCGAAGAGCCGCCGCAGTTGCC
>JBGPLB010000171.1:0-11123 GCA_041486245.1 Candidatus Acidiferrum sp. | reverse complement strand
GGACATGGCCGATGCCTTGCACCCGCAAACCTTTCTCGTCCATGGCATGAATGGCGGTGAACTTCCCGTTGGCAACGGCGGCCCGCTGCGCATGCGCGTCCCCCGCCAGCTTGGCTATAAAAGCGTCAAATTCATCACTCATCTGACCGTCACCGACAATCTGAAAGACTTCGGCAAGGGTCTGGGTTCCGCCTCTCCAGAAGCAGGCTATGCCTGGTACGCCGGCATCTGAAAGGCACCAATTCCGCGCTTTTCGTATCGGCAATTTCGTTCATCGTACAGCACTTGAAATAGCGCGCCAAACGTCATAAACTTCCCCGCTTTTTCCTTGACAAAAGGTTACTCTAGGCGTATAAGTTTACTTAGGTAATATTTTGCCTAGCAGCCCGGGAACGCCAATCTCCTGATGGGCGTTTTTGCTTTCACGAGCTTCTCTTAGGTCTAAATCTCCTCTTTGCAACACTTACGAGGTAACCCGCCTGCCACATCCACTTGGCGGAAATAAGCTCTTTGGAATCAACACTTGCAAGATCGCCCGTAACTGTTGATTCTGAACAAGTTATCCAAACCCTAAATCCTTTAGAAGCAACACTTATGAAAATACCGGGGGGGATGGGAGATTATGGTTAACCGGCTAACGATTCGCAAGCCTTCCCGTGACGCTCCGCAAGAATCCACGAGCCTCGTCGAGTCCCAGCGCAAGGATAGCCGCGAAATAGATGATCCCGAACGGGCCCAGGACGACAAGGGCCACAAGAATGGGAGAATGGCGGCCTAGGAAATGACGGATTGCCCAGCCCGCCAACGCTGCCCCAAAGGCAGCTCCCCAAAGCCTAACCAGAGAACCCAAGGGAACACCCGTGTGGCCGATGCGGCGGTTCAACGTTCGTCTGAGCATCGCAAATTCAACCCAGGATGATATTCCAGCGGAAATGGTGAGCCCGGCTGCTCCCCAGCGTGCCTCGATGCCCAGCAGGTGCGGCAGCGGAAACGCGCAAAAAACACCGAGAATCGTCGTCAAGACAACTCGAACCACGGCGAAGCGCAGCGGAGTGCGCGTATCGCGCAGCGCATAGTAGGTGGACGAATAGAGCCGGCCAAGCGTTGAAGCGAGCAGGCCAACCGTGGCTCCCGCGAGAATTCCCCAGACATAGATTACATCGGCCTGCTTAAACTGCCCCGTGCGATAAATAGCTGCGACGATTACGTCGCCGAGAATCAGGAAAGCGGCGACTGACGGAACCACGAACATGGCGATCTGACCCAGGCCAGAGTTGAGCCGCCGCCGCAGGACGGCAGCCACTTCCTCCTCGTTTCCCAGCGCGCCGGACATATGCGGGAGTTCTGAGGCCGAAACCGACATGCCAAATAGACTCACGGGGAGCAAATAGAGAATCTGTGCATACGAGAGCCCGGCCACAGCGCCCATCGGCAGCCAGCTTGCCAGCAGCGTATCCACATAGGCGCTGATCTGCACGACGCCGCGGCCAACGAAAACGGGAATGAAATTGCGCACCACCGTCTTCACGTTCTCCGCCTTATAATCCAGCGTGAGGTGAAGACCCTGCAGCAAATGCAGCACGGCGGGAAGCTGCACGATCACTTGCAGCGCGCTGCCGGCCACCGATCCCCACGCCACGATTTGCGCTAGTGGAAATTGCGCGAAGCGGCCTCCCCATCCCCACATCGTTGCGATCATGGCCGCGTTCCAAACTACGGGCGCGGAGTAGGAGAGGAAAAAGCGGCGGTGGCTATTGAGGACTCCCAGGCACCAGGCCGAAAAAACCAGCAGGCCGGCGCTGGGGAAGAGAATGCGCACCAGGCGAATCGTCAATTCGCGCTTTTCGCCGGAGAATCCACCCGCAATCGCATTGATAAGGTATGGCGTCGTGAGCACGCCGAGCAGCACGATCAACGAAGTGGTAAGCGCAAGGAGCGCCGCGACCGCGCCCGCGGTGCGCCGCGCTTCTTCTTCGTCTTTGCGCGCCAGGAGACTGGCGTAAACAGGAATAAACGAGGCGGAAAGCACTCCCTCGCCGAACATATTTTGCAGAAAATTGGGAATTCGGAACGCGGCCTTGAAAGCATCCGCGGCGTCGGAATTGCCGAAATAGTGCGCAAACACGCGCTCCCGCACAAGTCCGGCGATGCGGCTTAGAAGAATTCCGGAGGCGACTAGCAGAGCGTGACGCTTCGATCCCGCCCGGGGATCCTCCACTTTTCCGGGGTCTGTCACGAGGGATTGGGGAGTGGCTTATGCATAAAATGGACTCAATTCATTACAAGAGTCGCTTGCGGCGTTGTCAACCCGTAATCCGGCGGGTGTGCGCTCTCCATCGATTCCCTCGCGGCGAAGAATTCTTTCCAGAGGTGCGAATCGGGTGTCGGCCGGTTCAAGCATCTGACAGCCACCGGCAAGTTAAGGCTTCCAACCTCGGTGAGTGGTTCTTTCGGGACGCCTATGCGAAGCCTCAAGAGCCCCCCTCAGAGAGGCGGTTTCACTGCTACAACAGTCGCAACTTGGTCCTCACAGCCGGGTTTATCTAAGGGGTGGATTGGGCCTGTTTTTTGGTCTTTTTTCGAGGCTGGCAGGTCTATCGCGGGAAGGGGTCAGCCATCCAGATCCTGGCGCAACCTTCCGTCTGATGTGGGCATCCCATTTAGGCGGTAGGTCATTCCGTTTCAATAGTTTACGGAAGCAGCACCTGTCCCTTAGTGCTGGCTTTTATTTGCCCAAAGCACTATTACCCCAGCCCGTACAACGTTCCCTTGATTCATCCTTGAAGGGTAAAATTGTACCTGAAGTCTTTAACAGTGAGGAGCCGATCTAGGTGCTTAAGTTGTCTCCATTACGCTCTGCCATTCTGTCGGGAAGACCTCTACCCTGCAGGCCGGGAATTAGCGCCTGTCTGGGGCTAGTCCTGGTACTTCTCGTCCTGTGTGGGACTGTCTCCCCGGCCTACGCGGACGTCGGCGTCCTTCTCAACGAGTCCTTGGATACGAGCTTCGCCAGAATCTCAGGTTCGGGGCATAGCGCTATCTATTTCTCGCGCATCTGTGCGGAATCGCCTGTCAAGCTCCGGCTCTGCCGTCCTGACGAGCAAGGCTCGGTCATGAGCAATTACACCACTCTAGGTGAGGATCAGCCCTTCGAGTGGAACATCGTCCCGCTCTCCATCTATTTATACGGTGTCGAGGATCCGCAAAACCGCTCGCTGTTCGGCTCGCAAAAAATCAAACGCGCCCTCGAGGAACGCTATCGCGAAAAGTTTCTATCAGGCTATTGCGACAGCGCCACCTGCCGCACCAGCAACAAAGCAGAATGGCGGGAAATGGTTGGAGCCACACTTTCTCGCAGTATCTACATTTTCGTTGTCGACACTTCCCTCGATCAGGACCGCGCGCTCATCGCGGAATTCAATGAGCGACCCAACCAGAACCACTTCAACGGTATCACCCGCAACTGCGCCGAGTTCAGCAGGCGCGTCATCAATACTTACTTTCCGCATGCCGCGCGGGCCGATTATCTTAACGACTTCGGCTTGATCACTCCGAAGGCCATCGCCCGCTCTTTCACCCACTATGGCGAACACCATCCGGAAACGCGTCTTCGTGTTCTCCATTTCGCCCAACTGCCTGGGACAATCAAGCGAAGCACCGAAGCCCGCAGCGGGACCGAGCAGTTGTACCACTCCAAGAAACTCCTTGTTCCCATGCTCCTGTTTGCCGACCACGCACTTCCGTTTATGGTGGCGTCTTACGCGCTCACCGGACGCTTCAACCCGCAGCATGAACTGGAGGAGCATCCGAATGCCGAGGCCGCGGATATCGGGCAGGAACTACGCCAGGCTAGATCGCAAAAGGACGCCTCGCGCGAATCGGAGCTCGAAGCGGTAGTTAATCGGGAGAGCGATCAACTCGTGGGCACGACTAAGGAATGGAAGCGGTATCGCGAGGAGCTTGGCTCTCTCGCCAACGAAGCCATCAACCGCGAAATCATTCCGAGCCATGATTTCCTCGGCCGTCTTTTCAAGTACCTCGATCGCGCCGGCACTCTATCCGTCGACGCCAATGGGGCCCTCTGGTTGGAAATCGCAGAGGGGGGTAATCCTTCAAAGCTCGGTCTTAGCGCCAGCAACCTCCTTGCTTCAGGTACCGATTCTCAGTGGGCCTATGCTATAACGCTCGCGCGCGCCAGCCACTACCTCAGGAGTCCAAAACACAGCCGCGAAATCATGCCGGATTTCAAGAACGATTGGGCTCTCATACAGGCTGCTCGCGTCAACAGCTTGGCTTACACCGCGGGCGGCGGACCTGCGCCTTCCACCACTACGCGTGCTGCGGCCATTTCCCCCGGCCAGGACCAATAATCTCCACATTTATGGTCCCCTTCATGCGGGTCCTGTGAGTACTAAAGCACTTTGGCTACTCCCGCTCGTCTCTCCGTACCATTTTATTCCTCTCGCTTTTGCGCAACTTTAGTCTTGTCTGTTTCATCTGTACTGTTGTAGTTTCCGGTCACGGTGCGGCAAATGTTTCCCTCGTTGCGGGTCGTGTGCTTGCTTTTCGCTTTGCTCCTCGTCTCTGGCGAGGTAAGTTCGAAGCCTGCCGCTACATCTGCAGCCGTTCTGTCTAATCCACCCGTCATCGTCATCGGTTTTGTCGGCGGTTTCGTTCACCACGATGACCGCGTTCACACGGAAGTCCAGCTCGTCGAGCGCCTCCGCGAGGAATATGCTTCCGGAATTTTTGTACAGACGTTTGAAAACCATCGCGGCAAGGACGCTCATAAAGCAGTTCTCCAGCGTTTAGATGCCAACGGCGATGGAACCCTTTCTCCCGAAGAAAAGCAGAACGCGCGCATCATCATCTTTGGCCACAGTTGGGGCGCCTCCGAAACGGTCGAGCTCGCCCGCGAGCTTCAAAAAGACGGCGTGCCGGTGTTGCTCACCATCCAGGTCGACAGCGTCTCCAAGAGGGGCGAAGATGACGCTGTCATCCCCGCCAACGTCGTTCAAGCCATCAATTTTTATCAGCTCGACGGCATACTCCACGGCCTGCCCCAGATTCGCGCCGCCAATCCCGCGCGCACCCGCATCCTTGGCAATTTCCGCTCCGACTACAAATCGAAGCCTCTTACTTGCGGCTCCTATCCCTGGTGGGACCGCGTGTTCATGAAGCCCCACATCCAAATCGAATGCGACCCCGCTGTCTGGAAGCAGGTCGAGACCCTGATTCGCTCGAATCTATCCCTGGAAGCGCAGCTCCCCTCGCCAACTGAAACCAATTCCTCCGCTTCGCCTCTCCATTAACCCGCATCAGATTTGATAACCCCGCTCGCAGCAATACGTCAGTAATGGGTGTACCATCCTCTCGAAGGACGTTTCTGAGGAGGCCCAATGAAACGCCGCGAATTTCTCCTTCGCACCGCTTGCACCGCGGGAGCAGCCTGGCTCAATGCTGCGTTCCCCCGTTGGGCTCGCGCCTTAACCCTCAAACCTCTGGCGCGCAAATTCAGCGCATCCGATACCGTGACCCTCGGCAAGACCGGAATCCAAACGAGCCGACTTGCCATGGGCACCGGCACTGTCGGAGTAGGCCATCATTCTCACCAAACCGCGCTCGGCATCAAAGGTCTTTCGGATCTTCTGCTCAACGGCTACGACCACGGTCTCCGCTTTTTCGATTCCGCCGACAGCTACGGCAGCCATCCTCATGTCGCGGAAGCCCTCAAGCACGTCTCGCGCGACAGGGTCACGGTACTCACCAAAACGTGGGCTCGCGACGCCGCCTCCGCCCGGGCAGATTTAGAACGATTCCGCCGCGAGCTGGGCACCGATCACATCGACATCTGCCTCATGCACTGCCTCACCGAGGGCGACTGGACAGATCGCTACAAAGGTGTGATGGACGCTCTTTCCGAAGCCAAGGAAAAGGGCATCATCCGCGCCCACGGTTGCTCGTGCCACTCGATCGAAGCTCTGCGTACCGCCACCAAATCCTCCTGGGTCGAAGTGCATCTCGTCCGCGTCAATCCCATCGGCTCCTACATGGACTCCGATCCGGACACGGTCGTCAGCGTGATCAAGGAAATGCGCGCAGCGGGCAAAGGCATCATCGGAATGAAAATTCTTGGCCAGGGCGATCTCCGCAATCGCCAGGACGAAGCCCTCAATTTCGCCCTCGGCCTCAATCTTCTCGACGCCTTCACTATCGGAGCGGAAAGCAAATTCGAACAGGAAGACCTGATCCGCCGGATCGCCGCGGCTTAACAAGATTATCCAAGCGCGTTCCCAGCCTGAGGGTGTCATTCCGAGCGCAGCGAGGGACTTGCTTTTTGGTCGCTTTCAAATCATCGAAAACATGGCGCCACCTACATTTCCAGCCCAATCAGACGCATCAATTCCAGCGCGTTGCTTTTTTCCACCACTCCGTCGCGCAAGCGGTAATCAAATCGCATCTTCCCGTCCGCCACCTGGTCCTCGAAATGTTTGTTCCGCAAAACATTTCCTACCGCCGCCGCAATTTCGGTTAAAGCCAAATCATGGGTGGTCACTATTCCGATGGCCCGCCGCTTCAGCAGCGCCTGTATCAGCCCTTCCGCTCCGATTCGGCGGTCTTTCGAATTCGTCCCTTCCAGCAATTCGTCGAACAGAAACACCAGCGGCACGGCGTCGTTCGCGCCGTCAAACACTTTCCGTATGTGCAGAATCTCCGTATAAAAACTCGACCGGCCCTCTTGGAGCGAGTCCGTGCTTCGAATCCGCGTTCCAATTCTGAGCGGCGTCAGCCGCAGCCGGGCGCCCCGAATAGGCGCCCCTGCCATGGCAAGCACCGTGTTTATCCCTACCACGCGCAGCAGCGTGCTCTTCCCGGACATATTCGATCCGCTCACCAGCAAGACGCGCGTTAGTGCATCGAGCCGCACGCTGTTTCGCACGCATGTCTCCGCCGCTATCAGCGGATGTCCCAAGTCTTCGCCGTCAAAAAAGCCGAGCCCTGCTTCCGCACCCGCGAATTCCGGGAAGGGATCCGCGGGATGCTCGTACGAATACGCGGCCAGAGAAAGCAGCGCCTCCATCTCTCCCGTCAACTCCGCCCACCGGCGCATCTTCGGGCCCCAGCGCCGTCGCCACGCTTCCGCGGTCATGCCCACTTGCACGCTATAGAGAAACGGCAGCTCGGCCATCTTGGCAATCACGCTATCGTTCGCGTCTATCCAATTGACGATGCGCGCAAATTGTCGAATGGCCCGCGAAGCCGGCTCGTTTTCTTGCTTCAATTCCGCGGCCAAATCCCGCAATCGGTTCGAAACGAACGGCTCCCTCTCCAGCCGTTCCAAAATCTCAGAAAAAAGCAGCAAGCCTTCAGCGTTGCAATCCACGCCCTCAATGACCGTGTGCGCTCTGCGCCGCAGCCACGCCAGAACAACCGTCTCCACAACGAAAATGCACAAAAGCGGCCAGAGCGTGGCTGTCTCCATGTAATAGACAATCCCCGCCGCCGCACCTACCGCCAGCAGAGCCATCACGCCTCGCCAGGCGCCCTTAGGCAGAATCGATTTCGCCTCCGCCCATTCGATTAACGTTTCCGGATTCAGCCGGGCCCGCAAGGCTTCCCCAGTCACAGCCAAATCCTCGCGCAAGTCCAGTTTCTCCCGCAGCTCCTCAACCAATTTCTGCCGCTCGAGAATCGCCGCAACCTCCGAACCCTCACGCAGCCAACTTGCCAGCCGGCTTTCCCCCATCGGCAATCGCGCCGTCGAGAGTAATTCGAACAGGCACCCGCGCCCAAAAAGATCCAAGTCGTCGGCGTACACGTGTTTTGCATCGCGAAAGCGTTCTCCCGTTTGCCCGCCTCCAGCCCAGCGGTCCTCGATCCGCGCGATGCCTTTGCGATAAAACTCCGCCGCCGTCTCTGCGCGCGCCTTGGCCCGCAAAACGCGCCCATGCAAAATCGTCAGCAACAAATAAGCCGCCAGGGGCGCGATCAACCAGTACGCCGTTAGCAGATGCTTCCCCAAAACGCACCACGCCAACAACAAACCGGCTCCAATGACCGCCAACTTCCCGTAACCCGCACGCAAATGGGCGCGATCCTTCTCGGCAATCGCACTCAGGTATTTTTCCAAGCGTATCGAGTACTCTGCCTTTGGCTCAGCCACGTTCCCTCTCAACACGTCTCGCCGCACCACATCCAGCCCGCCGCACGTCGAGTCTATCGCTTATCTGCCCACCCGGCACACGTCCTGTTTAGCCCCTCATTCCTTCCGGTTCGCGCGGAGCAATTCCACACAAGGGGCAACTAAATTGCCTGATTGCCGATGCGCCCGTTGAAGCAGAGAACGAGATTGCGAACTACGATGGACAACATACTTAATTCAAGTGGAAAGGCCGAGACGGCCAAGATGTCGTAGAATTAGCGAGGGGACATCCGCGTTCTGGCGCGAGCTTCTCTTGGACTGAAACAAGCGGCCAGGCCCGCCGACGATTACTTGCTCATGGCAAAGCCTTTTGTCAGCGTACTGATTGATACGTACAACCACGAACGCTTCATCGAAGAGGCGATCGTAAGCGTGCTGGAGCAGGATTTTCCTGCTTCGGAGCGGGAAATCATAGTGGTTGATGATGGCTCGACGGACCGCACGCCGGAGATCGTACGTAAGTTTGAGCCGCGCGTGCGGTTGCTGCGCAAGGAGAATGGCGGGCAGGCATCGGCGTTCAATGCGGGGATTCCGGAGTGCAAAGGGGAGATTGTTTCGTTTTTGGATGGGGATGATTGGTGGGCCCCTGCGAAACTGAGTCGCGTAGCGCCAGTTTTTGCGAGATCACCCGAAGTGGGAATGGTCGGACATGGAACCATGACCGTCTTTGCCGATGGCGAGGAGCATACGGAGATCCTTAGAGTAGGGCATCGATTCTCCCTTCAAACTGTCGAAGGGGCGAGAATGTTTCGGTCGCGAAAGAGCTTCCTGGGAACACGATCAACAATTCGAGCGAGCATCTTGGCGAAACTCCTGCCGGTGCCTGAGACGATTCGAATTGAGGCCGACGAATTTGTGTTCACCATGGCGGCGGCACTCGGTGAAGTGGAAATCCTACCGGAAGCGCTTTTCTTTTACCGCCTGCACAGCGCCAATTTTTATTCCCAAGATGGATTCGACGAAAAGAGTGTGAAGCGAAAGCAGCAGAGTATTGCGGAGCTGGCGAAGAACCTTGACCTGCGATTAAAGGAATTGGGGACAAGCGAGGCGGTCGTTCGCACGGTGGTCGATGCAGTTTGGGTGGAAGCCGACCAGCTACGATTGTCGACGGAGGGCGGAGCACCTTGGGAAACGGTGAGAACGGAACTGGCCATGTACCACCTACTGAACAGCGACGCTCCGTGGTCGCATCGAGTTTTCAAGTATGCAACCGTATTGCCGGCATATTTTTTCTCGCCTCGATTCTACTATCGAGTACGTCGAGATCTCGCAAACAGCAGGTGGTATGTGAACGTGAGGAAAATACTTTTTCCTGTCCCGCAACCTGGACACCTTAAGCGCTCGTTGAAGCCTGCGGCGCAGAAGAGGGATGTTCGTTGAACATCCTAATCGCGATAGGAGTGCCCCGGCAGAAAGAGGCAGGAGCGGCAGGGGTAGCGTTAAATCACGCCAGGGAGTTGGCGAAGCGCGGTCATATAGTGGATTGCTGGTTTTTGGAAGATGTGCTTGATCGTCCAGCAAAACCAAAACGATTTGAGGCGCTACTTTTCGCCAGGGCACTCTCCAGACGAATCCGACGGGAGGCAGGAAAATACGACATCGTGAACCTCCATGCGCCCTGCGGATGCGTGTATGGAGTTTGGCGGCGGATGTTCGGTAAATCAGGCTCGCCTCCATACGTGATGACGATGCAGGGAAGCGAAGAGCGCTACGTTCACGCGATGCGGCTCGAGGATCGCAAAGGACGCGCTTGGAATTTCACCTGGAAGAACAGGTTGTGGCATCGCATTTACCATCAGACGATGTACGACTATTCCATAAAGACGGCGGATTACGGCGCCGTTGCTGATCGAGAAGCGTGGTTTTGCGCCGAGCTTAAGTACAAACGAGAGCCCGGGCTCATTTGGTACGTGCCTAACGGGGTGGAGGAGCAGTTTTTTATTCCGCGAGCGTTTCCAGAGAAAGCGGTCTGTGAATTGCTTTATGTGGGCACCTGGCTCGATCGCAAGGGGGTACATTATCTTGCGGAGGCATTTGGTTTGGCGGCGAAAAAGATACCGAGAATTCGGTTAACGGTGGCTGGGTCGTCGGTTTCCGCGGAACAAGTAAAAAAGATGTTTGCACCCGAACTGCGGGACCAGGTCCGCGTCACTCCATTCGTTAAGCGAGAGGACATTCCAGCCGTCTATGCGGGGCATGACATTTTTGTTTTTCCTTCCTTAGTGGAAGGAATGCCTCTCACATTGTTGGAAGCGATGGCGACGGGGATGCCGGTGGTCACGACAAATACATGTGGCATGGCCGACGTCGTTGAGAATGATATGAACGGCTTGCTGGTTCCCGCCGCGGACGCGGAGAGGCTGTCGGAAGGAATCGAACGGCTTTGCCAATCCACCGATTTGCGGAAACGGCTCGGGCTAGCGGGTCAGGAAACCATGCGGCGTTTCACTTGGGAGCGAGTTACGAAAAAATTGGAAGAGGTCTTTACGCTCGCGACGGCAAATGGCAGGGCCTAGGTTGATTCTTGCTTAGTTTTCGAGTTTGGGAATGATTTGGAGAATGATTTGAAGTACGCGGTGGTCACTTTGCCGAGCGAATCGAATGCGGCGGGAAAGGCTGGGCCAGAGGATAGACCGTGGCTGCGTCATTCCGCTTGCGCGTACCTGGGCTTGCGTCCGGCAGTCGCGCAGCACACTGCGGCCGAGCATGCGGCGTTTAGAAAATGGGCCGATGGGTGCAAATGCGTGGTTGAAATCGGAGTTGCAGAGGGAGTTTCGGCGCTGGCGCTTCGCGAAGGAATGGCGGAGGACGGGACGCTTTATCTGGTCGATCCATTTCATCTGAGCCGCATTCCGGCGCTTAATTTTGTAAAACGCGTGGCGCAGCGGACTGTCAACGGCAGTTCTCGGGGAAGAGTTCT
>JBGPLB010000170.1:0-11259 GCA_041486245.1 Candidatus Acidiferrum sp. | reverse complement strand
TGGGATCAGGAAGACATTTACGGCGCGATGGCCGTCTACAAAGCCATCAAGCCTAAAGACACGGGCAACGATAAAGTTTTTCTGGTGATGGGTCCGTGGCATCACGGGCAGGAAATTGAAGATGCCAGCTCGCTCGGCGCTTTGAAATTCGGGAGCGACACGGGCACGTATTTCCGCCAGCACATCCTGCGGCCATTCCTGGCGCAATATCTTAAGGACGGCGCAGAGAAGGCGGACATCTCGCCCGTCTCCGCATTTGAGACCGGCACAAACGTTTGGCGGCGGCTTCCCGCTTGGCCCGCGGGTTGCTCGAGCGGCTGCGCGCCGAAACCGACTCCGCTCTATCTTTCTGCGGGACTAAAACTGAGCATTAAAGCTCCAGCTTCCTCCGATGCGCCGTTCGATGAATACATCTCCGATCCCGCGAAGCCGGTTCCCTTCCGAGCGCGCCCCAGTCAACCTGTTGGCTACACGACCGAGCTGACCTGGTCGCAGTGGCTGGTCGATGACCAGCGCGAAGCCTCGGGCCGCCCCGATGTCCTGGTTTTCACGTCCGACGTTCTGACCGCTCCTCTGAAGATCAGCGGCCAGCCTGTCGCAAACATAATCGCCTCCACCAGCGGAAGCGATTCGGACTGGGTCGTCAAGCTGATCGACGTGTATCCGGACGAAGTCACAAGCCAGCCGAACATGGGCGGCTATCAACTGATGATCTCCGCAGATATTTTCCGCGGCCGCTACCGCGAAAGCCTCGAAACTCCCAAGCCCATCGTTTCCGACAAGCCGCTGCTCTATCGCTTCAATCTTCCGAACGCCAACCACGTCTTCCTTCCCGGTCACCGCATCATGGTGCAAATCCAATCGAGCTGGTTCCCGCTGTACGACCGCAACCCGCAAACCTTTGTGCCCAACATTTTCTGGGCTAAGCCCGCCGACTATCGCAAGGGTACACAACGCATCTACCACTCCTCTGCCGACTCCAGCTTCATCGAGCTCCCGCTGGTCTCCGCGCCGTGAGCACAAAAATGGTTGACGCTCGCCGCTGGTCCACACAGAATCTTTAGTGCTCCGTGGCGTGGCGGGTGACCATGTGTCGCGCTGCACGCGGACCGGAAAAACAGCCTGATGCAAATTACCCTTCGCCGCGTTGCAATCGTTGTCGTTCTTTGCATTTCACTGTTGCCTGTCGCGCTGGTGGTTCTGCGCTCGCGCGCGGCGCACGCTCAAGCCAATCCGCCTGTGGCACAAAAGGCCGCGCCCCAGCACAACACTGCCGAAGCCTACCGCCTAAACACTCTCGGCGTTGCCTACATGAATCAGCAGCGCCCTGCTGATGCACAGAAGTATTTTGAGCAATCACTCACCGCCGATCCCAAATTCGAAGTCGCCCGACTTAATCTCGGCATCTCTCTCCTGGCGCAGCAAAAACTCGAACCCGCTCGCACAGCTCTCGCCGCGGCCGTCGAAAAACTGCCGCAAGATCCTTTCGCATGGTACAACCTCGGCCTCACGTACAAGGATCTTGGGGACGCGGAAAAAGGCGTCGACGCTTTCGCGCACGTCACGAAGCTCGTCGATGAGGCTGATCCCTGGTATTTCGTCGGCTATCTCAATTCCCAGCTTCAGCGTTACGACCGCGCCATTGCCGCCTTTCAGAAAGCTCTCGATCTGTTTCCGTATCACGCGTCCGCCGAATTTGGTCTCGCACGCGCCTACCAGCGCAGCGGCAACGCTGCCGCGGCGCGCGAGCATCTCGCCAAATTCCAAAAAATAACCTCCGAGCATCTTGGCTCGCCCTTCGGG
The DNA here is from genome assembly GCA_041486245.1 of Candidatus Acidiferrum sp. Lineage (GTDB taxonomy): Bacteria > Acidobacteriota > Terriglobia > Acidiferrales > UBA7541 > Acidiferrum. Next base: position 9,456 of record JBGPLB010000170.1, on the reverse strand, counting down.
GCCGCTTACGGCGATCAAGGCCGGTTCTCTCTCGCCGAGTTGCCACGCAGCTCCGCGCAAACTGCTCCGCCCGCAATTTCTGTCCGCTTTACGCCGCAGCCCCTCTCGGAAATCGTGCAAGCCTTGGCGGGCAATTCCACGAAAATCGGGCCGAGCACCGGCGCGTGTTTTTTCGACTATGATGGCGACGGCAAACCCGATCTCTTTCTCGTCAGCGCGGCAACCGATGGCACAAGCCGGCTACTCCATAATCTCGGCAAGGGGAAATTCGCCGACGTCACCAAGGAGTCCGGCCTCGAAATTACCGGCGGCGGCTTCGGCTGCGCCGCAGGCGATTTCGATAACGATGGTCACACCGATCTCGCCGTCTGTTTCACCGATGGCGTCCGCCTTTTTCACAACAATGGCACAGGACAATTCGAAGACGTCACTGAAAAAGTGGGCATTCGCCGCGAGAATGGCTGCGTCGGCGTCACTTTTGTCGATTACGACCACGACGGCGATCTCGATCTCTACATCACCATGCAACCCAACGCCGCAGCCACGCCGGAAACAAAATCACACAACATTCTTTGGCGCAACAACGGCAACAGCACTTTCACCGACGTTTCCGCGGAAACCGCTCTCGGCTTCGACGCCACCGGCGCAGGGCTAGTCACAACCGATCTCAATAACGATCGCGCCATCGATTTTGTTATTGCCGGAGGCGCCGAAGGCGCATCCATCTATCTGAATCCGCGCCAAGGAAAATTCACGCCGCTTTCGGCGATCGATTTCAAGAAAGAAAATCTCGCGCCCGCCGTCGGCGTCGTCGCGTTCGACTTCAACAAAGACGGATGGATGGATCTCGCGTTCACGCACGCCGGCGCTCCCGGCATCAGTCTCTGGCGCAACATAGACGGCAGGCATCTCGAACGCGTTCCTCTCCCCGATTTCGTCTGGCAACGCGGCTGGGGAATTTCCGCGATCGATTACGACAACGATGGCTGGCTCGATCTCGTCGCTGCCGGCGAATCCAGCAAAGGAGGCGAACTCCGGCTGTTGCGCAATCTCGGGGCGAAAGGCTGGGCCGATGTCAGCAAAGAAGTTCATCTAGACGCAGTCAAACTTTCGGAACCGCGCGCCATCGCTGTCGCCGATTTCGCCGGGAACGGCGACGCCGACCTCGTCGTCACTCAGCTCGTCGGCCCACCGATCATTCTTCGCAATGAAGGCGGCAATCAGCACAATTGGATGAGCATCGACCTCAAACCTCTTGCCGACAACAAGAGCGCCATCGGCACGAAAGTGGAACTCTACGCGGGCGCGCTTTATCAAAAATGGGAAGTGCAGGGCGCCTCCGGCTATCTGGGACAAAACGCGCCAACGATTCTGGCCGGCCTCGCGGAAGAAAAAAACGCGGAAGTCGTCCGTCTTCTGTGGCCCACGGGCGTTCCGCAAGACGAAATAAATCTGACCGCCGGTAAAGCCCAATCCATCGCCGAGCTCGACCGCCGCGGCAGCTCTTGTCCGGTTTTATTTTCCTGGAATGGCAAAGAATATGAATTTATTGCGGACATGATCGGCCCAGGGGTCGTCGGCCATTGGGTTGGCCGAGGCGAGCACAATGTCGCGGAACGCGATGTTCCCGACCCCGACGAATACTTAAAAGTGAGCGCGAGCAGCGTTCGTCCGCTCCAGGGCATGCTCAGCTTCCGATTCATGGAGCCGATGGAAGAAACTGTTTATCTCGATCAACTGCGCTTGCTCGCGGTTGATCATCCCGCATCTTATGAAGTCTTCCCCAACGAGCGCTTCGTCTCCGCGCCTCCCTTCCCTGACTTTCGCGTTATCGCCAGCAACGACGCCCACCCGCCGGTTGGCGCGTGGGATGACCGCGGACACGATGTTCTCTCGCTCATTTCAAAGCGCGACAGAAAATACGTCACCGATTTCGAAGGTCTGCCCTTCACTGGTTTCGCAAAACTCCATTGGATCGAGCTCGAGCTGGGCAGATGGGACGCAGCGAAACCGCTGCGTCTGATCATTGACGGCTACACCGACTATTTCACGGCAACTTCTATGTATGCGGCAGACCAGGCAGGCATCAAAGTCATCGCGCCGTTTGTGGAAGCACTCGACGCTCACAACAAGTGGGTTCGCGTTGCCGAGGACATGGGCTTTCCCGCGGGGCTCGAACGCACCATGGTCACGGATCTCACGGGTAAATTGCCGGCTGGCACGCGCCGCATTCGCATCGTCAGCAATTTGAAAATATATTGGGACGCCATCCGAATCGATCAGACTCCGGACGCGCGGGAAATTCACACGGCGGAAGTTCCGCTGGCCAAAGCTTCGCTCGAATTTCTCGGCTACCCACGCGAGATTCGCCTTACTCCCGCGAGCGACACCGTTTATTCCTTCACGAACCGCAGCATGACCGGCCCATACGCGCGCGCGCAAGGAAACTACACGCGCTACGGCGACGTGCTCGGCTTGCTTAGCGCGGTGGACGACCGCTTCGTGGTGTTCGGTTCCGGCGAGGGCGTCAAGCTGGATTTCGATCCGCGCCAGTTGCCCGCTCTTCCCTCGGGATGGGTGCGCGATTATTTCTTTTATGCGAACGGCTTCGAGAAGGATCTCGATTTCTACGCCGCGTACGCTTTCAGCGTCGAGCCGCTGCCGCGCCACTCGATGATTCCGTATCCTTATCCCGCGGGCAAGGAATATCCGGACGACGCGCAGCATCTGGGCTATGAACTCGAATACAATACGCGCCAGAGGTCGGATCGCCTGCCGCCCAGCTTAAGTTATCGCTATCCGCCAAAGAAGTGAAACGTAGGCATTTTTCTGAGCGTCAGTCCCATTGCACTTCTTCCCAGGACTTGTCCTGCGCGCTTTTCGCGATGGCGTCGCACAGAAGCAGTTCGTCATGCCCGGTTTCAAACGTCGGAAATGTTCTTGGCGCGCTTAAATCATTTTTTTCGACGTACTCGTAAAAATCCTTGAAAAGCTGCATGAACGTATCCGGGTAACCTTCCGTGTGTCCTCCGGGATATACGGCATAGCCGCGCGCGGCCGGACTCATGAGCGCCGGATCCTTGAGCAACAATCCATTCGCTTCATCGCGCCTCCCGATCCACATCTCATTCGGCGATTCCGCATTCCAACCCAGCGAGCCTTCCGAACCGTTAATCTCAAACGCAAGCCGCGCTTTATGCCCTCCGCTGACCTGCGAAACACTCATCACCCCGCGCATGTCACCCTCAAAGTGCAGCAGCACGGATGCGTAGTCGTCGGTGCTCATTGGCATTTCGTCATACGCAGTGGCGTCGGCTTTCTTAAACGTCTCGACTCGGCCGCGCGGTTTCCTGCGAACGGGGATTAATGTGGCCAGGTCCGCGCAGACTTCCATAACTTTTTTTCCGGTTAGCCACATCAGCAAATCGAGGCAATGCGTTCCGATGTCGGAGACAGCCCGCAAATCGCCGCCCAACTTTTGTTCGAGCCGCCAATTCCAGTCTGTCTGGTGCAGTAGCCAGTCCTGTAAAAAACTGCCCTGTGCGATGCGCGGCTCTCCGATGGCGCCTTGCGCAATCAGCGCGCGGGCTTCCTGGCAGAGCGGATAGTAGCGCAAGTTGTAGGCTACGCCTCCGACGCGCTTCGATTCGCGCGCAATTTGCAAAAGCATTGCGGACTCGCGCGAATCCATGGCCAGCGGTTTTTCGCACAGCACATGTTTTCCCGCGCGCAGCAAGCGGCTGGCCTGTTCGAAATGAACGTAATTAGGGGTGCAAATGTGAACGGCTGTTACAGAGGAATCTGCCGCAAGCTCGTCCAGCGATGCGTACGACCTCTCAAGGCCCAAAGCCTGGCTGGACTCCGCACCGCGCTCCTTCGTGCTGCCAAGAATCCCGCGTATTGGAATCCCCAACCGCCGCAATGCATCCACGTGCGCTCTGCCAACAAATCCCACACCGATCACTGCCGCCGTTTGTTTCATAAACTTCGCTCCTGATGTTGCTCTCACCGCTGCGTTTGCATTCGAATTTGTAATCGCGCGGCGTAAGGCAGTTTGCGTCCCACAATGTGCAGGAGGCAAGGTACCAGTTTTAGGCCCGCTCGGAAATGGCTGGCAGGTCTTTTTCGAAAAGAGAGATTGCCTGCGGGAGGTGCGCCTTGGTAAAACTCTTATCAATCGCACCGGCGCGTGGCGTCCAATCAGGTCTTATAAACATCCACTTTAGGAAAATTCATCGTTCCAGATTCGCGCCTGCCTTTACAATTACTGCCGGCAGTTTGTTTGGCGTGTTACGCGCCTGCTAATCTGAGGAGAGCCCCATGGCCTATCCGCTTCTTGATTTAACAAACAAAACGGCGGTAGTGATCGGCGGTACCAGCGGTATCGGGCTTGCTCTGGTTCGCGGCCTGGCTCAGGCGGGCGCGAATGTCGTCCCTACAGGCCGCCGCGAGGAACAGGTCAGAAGCGCCGCCGCGGAGGTTGTGGCGCTGGGGAGGCGGTCGCTTGCGCAGACGTGCGACGTCACGGACAACGCCAGCATCGAGCGGCTGCTGCAATCCGTCTGCGCCGGGTTTGGAAGCGTGGAAATCCTCGTGAACTGCGCCGGGCGCACGAAGCGAATGCCTACCCTCGATTTCCCCGAAAGCGAATGGAACGCGATTCTGGAAACGAATCTTAACGGGACTTTGCGCGCCTGCCGCATTTTTGGCAAGCACATGATCGAGAAGCGCTACGGGCGCATCATCAACATCGCGTCTCTTTCGTCATTTGTGGCGCTCTTTGAAGTGGCCGCGTACAGCGCCAGCAAAGCGGCCGTTGCTTCCCTCACCCAGTCGCTCGCGATTGAATGGGCCCCGTCGGGAGTTTGTGTAAACGCCATCGTGCCGGGAGTATTTCGGACGGACCTGAATGCCGCGCTACTCGATGGAACCGGGCGCGGCCGAGAGTTTTTGATGCGCACGCCAATGCGCAGGTTCGGCAAGCTCGATGAACTGGCAGGCGCCGCGGTTTTTCTGGCTTCCGATGCGGCGAGTTTCGTGACGGGCCATTTATTGGCGGTGGATGGCGGTTTTCTGGCTAGTGGTGTCAACCAATGAGGCAGTCGACACGAGAGACGATCTTGTGGGTGGTCTAATTTATTGGCTGCTCTTGGCAGCCGCTGATGACGAGGACATACGAGATCGAGCTTGCTTCACGATCTCGAGAAATTTCCGCGCATTCTCAACAATTATCTCCGGCTTGTTTGACTTCAGCGCGTCGGCTTGCACCAATTCGCCGCCGATGCCCAGCGCAATAGAACCTGCTTCAATAAATTCAGCAGCCGTGTTCAGGTTGACGCCTCCGGTTGGCACCAATGGAATTTGCGGGAATGGACCCTTCAGCGCCTTGATGTATTTCGCGCCTCCCACCTGACCGCACGGAAAAACTTTGACGATGTCCGCGCCAGCTTCCCACGCGGCCATGATTTCCGTGGGAGTCAGCGCCCCAGCCATCATTAGCTTCCCTTCTCTTGCGGCCAGTTCAACCGTTTTTAGATTGAGGCCCGGGCTGACGAGGAACACCGCTCCGGCGTCCAAGCACCTGCGCGCTGCCTCCGCGTTCAGCACAGTTCCAGCTCCGACCAGGACGTCGGAACCACAATTCTTTACCAGTTCGCGGATGACCTCGACGGCGCCAGGCACGGTCATTGTGATTTCTACAATCGGAATGCCTCCCTGACGAACTGCGTCGGCGGCGATGCATGCCTCACTCGCCGAGGCCGCACGAACGACTGGGACAATCCCAATCTCGACGATCCGTTCGCGAACCTTTTGTTTATCCATTGGCGGTCACCATTTCTCCGGCTCTTCCTCGTCAGCGCGCGATGCGCGCCCCGACTCCTTTCATCACTTGCATCACTTCCTGCAAAGTTGCCATGGAAGTGTCTCCCGGCGTGGTCATCGCGAGAGCGCCATGCGCAGCTCCGCATTCGACCGACCACTGGGGATCTTGCCCCGCCAAAAATCCATAGCTCAGCCCCGATGCGAAGGAGTCGCCGCCTCCAACGCGGTCGAAGATCTCAAGATTTTCACGATTTCTCGCCTGGTAAAACTTGCTATCGCAATAACAGATCGCGCCCCAGTCATTTTGCGTGGCGGTTTTTGCTTTGCGAAGCGTCGTGGCCACCACGTTGAAGGGATACTCCGTTACAACCTTGGCGATCATCTGCTTGAAGCCTTCGACCTCAAACGTTGCGTGATGCTCGTCCATGCCGGGCACTTCGAATCCCAGCGCGGCCGAGAAATCCTCCTCATTACCCAGCATGACATCCACGTGCGGCGCAATCCTGCGGTTTACTTCCTGCGCGGTTTTCTTTCCGCCATGCGATTTCCATAGCGAGGCACGGTAATTCAGATCATACGAAACAATTGTGCCGTGGCGCTTCGCCGCCTGCATCGCTTCCAGGGCAACCTCCGGCGTTGTCGAAGAAAGCGCACAGAAAATTCCGCCCGTATGAAACCACCGCGCTGCGTGCTTGCCAAAAATCTCGTCCCAATCGATCACTCCCGGCTTCAATTGAGAAACGGCGGTATGGCCGCGGTCGTAACTTCCGAGCGCCGCGCGCACGCCGAATCCGCGCTCCGTAAAATTTAGACCATTGCGGGCCGCATGGCCGACGCCGTCGTGCTCGACCCAGCGGATCAGCGACGGATCGACTCCGCCTTGGTAAACAAAATCCTGAAGCAGCCGTCCCACTGGATCATCCGCGAAGGCCGTCACAACCGCCGCGTCCAAGCCGAAACAACGCTTCAATCCGCGAGCGACGTTGTATTCCCCGCCGCCTTCGCACACTTCGAACGAGCGCGCCGTCGCGATGCGTCGGTCACCAGGATCAAACCGGAGCATGATTTCGCCCAAGCTGACGATGTCCCAGCGGCACTCCTTCTTCGGCTTGATCGTCAGACCCATCTGTTCACCTCAACCTGCCTTTTCCTCGGTAATTCATGCATTCTCGATTTTGTTTTTTCTATTTCAGGATTCACGCCTGCATCGTTCCGTCGAGTCTAGCGGGCTCCAGCCTGGGAGAGAGAACTTGAATGACGGCGAGTGCCAGCAAGTAGGCGGCGCCGGCAATCACGAATGGAATCATGTAGCTCCCGGTCCACTGGAGCACGTGACCTACCACGGTTGCGATGAAGAATCCGCCGATGGCCCCGGCCATGCCTCCGATTCCGACTACCGAGCCCACAGCGCGCGCTGGAAACATATCAGAGGTCAGTGTGAACAGATTGGCGGAGAATCCCTGGTGGCAGGCGGCTGCGAGTCCGATGAGCAAAACCGCGGACCAAGTGCTCTCCACGCGATAGCTGAACACCACCGGTATCACGCCGATGGCACAGATCAGCATCGCAATCTTGCGGGAAGCATTGACGCTGCGCCCGCGCTTGATCAGCGACGACGACAGCCATCCGCCGGCGACGCTTCCGACATCTGAGATCACATAAATCACCATGACCGGAATTCCAATCCCCGTCAGGGCCAGGCCATGTTTCGTTTGCAGGAAACCCGGCACCCAAAAAAGATAAAACCACCAGACCGGATCGGTCAGGAATTTCCCCGCCACGAATGCCCATGTTTGCCGCAGTGGGATCAGACGCGCCCAGGAGATTTTTCCAGTCGGCTCCTTCACGCCGCTCGAGATATATTCCAATTCCGCCCTGGATACTTTCGGATGCTCGCCCGGCTTGCGATAAATCACCAGCCAAAACGCGAGCCAGACGAAGCCTAGTGCCCCAATTCCAATAAACGCGGTCTTCCAACCCCAGTGCATCACAATCCAGGGCACGATTAGCGGCGTGATGATGGCGCCAACATTCGTCCCGGCGTTAAAAATTCCCGTGGCCAGGGCCCGTTCTTTCTTGGGAAACCATTCCGCTACCGCTTTAATGCTGGCCGGAAAAACAGCGGCTTCTCCGAAGCCCAGTGCATATCGGGAAAGCGCAAAGGTGCTCAGAGAATTTGCCAGCGCAGTCCCCATTGAAGCGAGACTCCAGAAAACCATGGCGAGCGCGTAGCCCAATCGAGTGCCCAGCTTGTCGATCAACCGGCCAACTAGCAACATGCCCACCGCGTAAGCGATCTGGAATGCCGACACCAGATTGCCGTAGTCGATTTCATTCCAGCGGAAGTCGTGCTGCAGTGTGTTCTTCAGAATTCCCAGAACCTGCCGGTCCATGTAGTTCTTTGTAGTTCCAAAGAGAAGCAAGGCGCAGATGACCCAGCGGAAGTAGCCAACCCGGGAGGAAACGTTGCTTAAGGGTGCTTCAATGTTGCTCGCGGTCTCAGCTTCCACGAATGATTCAAAGTTGCCAGATCCTGACGTGGGGGGCGTTGGGTCCATTGTGTGAACGTAAACGTACTAGTTTTTGCGACCGGCTTCCAGTCCGGTAGCTCCCTGATTGAATCCAGGCTGCACATTAACGACTCCGAATTGACGGTCGGCGACCTCCCGGTGAGCCGCCATGGCCCACAGAAAGCAAATGCGATGGCCCGGAACGGAAACGTTGGGGTGATATCCGCTGGGCATGAGGACGGCGTCGCCATCGCGGACCACGGTCACCAACTCCGGATATTCCGTATTGTTGTAAACGAGCTGGATGCCGTAAGCGGGATCAGGCATGTTGAAATACACGTACATCTCTTCGAGCATGGACGCGTGTTCGTGAGGGGGCCAACTGGTCCAGTTTCCTGGATCAGCTTGCGTGAATCCGACGACGAGTCTGCCAGCCTCGATGTTCTTGGCTAACAGCATATTGAGATGGCGCGTATACCCAGGTCCGCCCGTGCTGAACTTTAGTCCCGGGTCCTTGGCGAGCTCCGCAAAACGCACGACTTGCAGCGGGTAGAGATTGTCCACGTCGGCGGAGAATTCGGCGATGTCCACGCTGGTCTTGGTCGCGATGCTTACCGCGGAATCGCGCGGAACATAGATCGAGTCGTATTGTCCGACCTCGATGTCCTTGTGATCCACAGCCACGGTCGCCTGGCCGGACAGACAGATCAGTCCCATCTCCCGATTTCCCGTTGAAAATGACTCCGAGGATTTCGAAGCGTTCAGCAAAATACGGCCGTAGGCGAGATGGCGCATCGAGCTGTTGCCGGGAGAAACGGAGACATGACGGCCGAGTTGCGCATTGGTCCTCCTGAAAACAAGTTTCTCTCCAGCGGCGTGCGGCTGCGTGGTCATGGAGGCTCCCTTCCGAGGAAGAATCCGTGCGATTCAACCGTCGAGGCACACTAATTCGAATGATTCCTGGAGAACTTTAAGAACTTGAGGCTCTGGAGTCAAACCCTAAAAACTGATATTTCCATTCAGCGAGACTGAACTAATAGCGCTAGTCTGTCTCTGGCTTGTAGTTAGGGTGCCCACATGTGGAACTTGCCGCAAGAAGTTGTTCGCAGTGTAGAATGCGGTT
>JBGPLB010000169.1:0-11307 GCA_041486245.1 Candidatus Acidiferrum sp. | reverse complement strand
CTTCGTCTCCATCGGCTTCTCCGTCGTCGAAGGCCCCGAAATCGAAACGCCTTACTACAATTTCGAGGCCCTCAACATTCCCGAATTTCATCCCGTCCGCGATGACATGGACACTTTCTATCTCGACCTTCCGAAGGGTGCGCCGACGCCGCTCCTTCTCCGCACCCATACTTCGCCGATGCAGATTCGCACCATGGAAAAACACAAGCCTCCTGTGCGCGTCATTGTTCCCGGCAAGGTCTATCGCCGCGACAATCCCGACGCCACGCACTCCTTCATCTTCCATCAGGTCGAAGGATTGGCCGTCGATTCAGACATCACCTTTTGCGATTTCACCGGCACCATCGAATACTTCGTCAAACAATTCTTCGGCCCCGGCGTGAAGACCCGCTTCCGCCCAAGCTATTTCCCGTTCACCGAGCCAAGCGTCGAATTCGACGTCTCTTGCATCTTCTGCGGCGGCAGCGGCACGGCCGCGAGTGGCGGAACTTGCTCCAAGTGCAAGGGCGCGGGCTGGATCGAACTTTTCGGCGCGGGCATGGTCGATCCCGCCGTCTACGGCTTCGTCAACTATGACGCCAAAAAAGTCAGCGGCTTCGCCTTCGGCATGGGCATCGACCGCCTGGCCATGCTCAAATACCAGATCGACGACATCCAAGTCTTCTTCCAAAACGATGTCCGCTTCCTCCGCCAATTCCCATGAGCCACCATCTAACCAGTACACCGTCATTTCGAACGGAGCAGACCGACGCCTTTTCTTTCCACTTCGCTCCTGCGAAGTGGTCGGTCTGCGGAGAGAGAAATCTCTCTTCGATCTCACCTCTCGTGCGAACGTCGATCCCAGGCGCGGATTCCTCTTCACCAGTCACGAGTCGCCAGTCACGAGTCACGAAATCATGACTTTCGCCGACTCCAAACAACGCTTCTCCACCCGCGTAGCCGACTACATCCGCTATCGCCCCGGATATCCCTCGGCCATCCGCGACGTGCTCCGCACCGAGTGCGGCTTGCGGCCAGGCCACGTCATTGCCGACATCGGATCGGGCACAGGCTTTTTGAGCGAACTCTTTCTGAAAAACGGCAATCGCGTTTTCGGCGTCGAGCCGAACGAAGCCATGCGCGAGGCCGGCGAAGAATATCTTGCCTCCTTCGACGGCTTCACCAGCGTGAACGGATCGGCGGAGGCCACCACGCTCGACGATTCCAGTGTGGACTTCGTGACTGCGGGCCAAGCCTTCCACTGGTTCGATCAGATCGCCGCCCGCCGCGAATTCACACGCATCCTGAAGCCGAATGGCTGGGTTGTCGTCATCTGGAACGAGAGGCTCGCGGAAGCAAATCCCTTTGTCCGCGAGTACGAAGACCTGCTTCGAAAGTTCGGCACAGACTACGCGCAGGTTCGGGAAAGCTATCCGAGTGAGCAGCACATGCTCGAGTTCTTCGGCGCGGACGCCTACGCCTCGCGTTCCCTGCCGAATTTTCAGGAATTTGATTTCGAAGGTCTCGCCGGCCGTTTGCGCAGCAGTTCATTCATCCCCGCGCCGGACGCCCCGAATTTCGCCCCAATGATGGCCGAACTGCAAAGGATTTTCGACGCCCACAATCAAAATGGTCGCGTGCGTCTGGAATATTCCACGTACATCTATTTCGGCTGGCTGTATGCTCCCGTGAATTCCCCGGCGATCACCCAGGACAGGAACCCGGCATGAAGGTCGTCTACAACTGGCTGAAAGAATTTGTCGACGTCACTGCCTCGCCCGCGGAAGTCGCCTCGCGCCTCGCTCTTTCTGGCACCAATATCGGCAGCGTCGAAAACGACACGCACGGCGCCGTCATCGATGCCGAAGTCGGTTCGAACCGCCCCGATTGCTTGGGCCACTACGGCATCGCGCGCGAAATTGGCGCCGTTTACAAACTACCGCTCAAATCCGTTGCTCCGAATCCGGCCGAGGGCGCAACAAAAGCAAGCGAAGCGGTAAAAGTCGAGATTCAATCTCCGGAACTTTGCGGCCGCTTCACCGCGCGCGTGATCTGCGGCGCGAAAATCCAGCCTTCTCCAAAATGGTTGAAAGATCGCCTCGAAGCGAGCGGCGTCGCCAGCATCAGCAACGTCGTGGACATTTCGAACTACGTCATGCTCGAGCTTGGCCATCCGCTTCATGCCTTCGACTACGACAAAGTGCGCGATCATCGCATCGTCGTCCGCCGCGCGAAGCCCGGCGAGAAAATTCGGACGCTCGATGGCATGGAACGCACTCTCGATCCGGCCATCTGCATGGTCTGCGATGGCGACGGCTCCCGCGTCGTGGGCATCGGCGGCATCATGGGCGGCGCCGAAACCGAGATCTCTTTCTCCACAAAAAACATTCTCGTTGAATGTGCCTGGTTCGAACCGGTCGCCGTTCGCAAAGCCGCGCGCTACTTGAAACTTCACACCGAAGCCTCCACGCGATTTGGCCGCGGCGCCGATCCCGAAATGGCGGACCTGGCCTCACGTCGTGCCGCAGAATTAATCCTGCAACTCGCCGGCGGCGAACTCCTCGCCGGCGTTGTCGATGTCTATCCCGGCAAGCGCGTGCCGAAAAAAATCCAGTTGACGCGCGCGGAAATTCTTCGCGTCATGGGCGCGGATGTTCCTGACAAGGAAATTGAAGCAATCCTTGGCGCGCTCGGCTTCGCTCCCATTCGAATTGGCGAAAATCGCGGCTCCCCAGGCTCGCTTCTTGCCGCGTGGGAGTGCACGCAGCCTTCCTGGCGCGCGGAAGTTGAACGCGAAATCGATTTGATCGAAGAAGTCGCGCGCATTTACGGTCTCGATAAATTTCCGCCGCGCTTGCCCGCTGCGCGCCAGGGCGCTCAGCGCTTGCCGAAATTCGAACCCGAACGGCGTGTGCGCGAACGCCTGATTGGTCTCGGCTATCGCGAAATCCTGACGATTCCTCACGTAGCCGAGGAACGCGACGCGCTTTTCCGTCCGGAGGGGGTAACTCCCGCGCGCCTTTCGAATCCTCTCTCGGAAGAAGCCAGCGTGCTCCGTTCGAATGGCCTCGTCACCATGGCCGCCGCTCTCGAATGGAATCTCAATCACGGCCAGCGCAACGTGCGCCTATTCGAAATCGGCCGCACCTATCATGTCAATGGATTCGAATCGGTCGAAATACCTGTGCTCACCATAGGTGCGACGGGCGAGGCGCGCGAAAAAGGCATCTACGAAAATGCTCGCGAGTACGAGTTCGCGGATCTGAAGGGCGACCTCGACGCCATCGGCGCGCTCGCCGGCGGCTTCGATTGGACCACCGACTGGCCTCACTCTGCTTCAGCCTGGCTGCATGCCGCTCGCCGCGGAATGATTCATTTGCTGAGCGCCGATTTGCAATCCGGCGATTCACAATCCGTCATTTCGAGCGAAGCGAGAAATCTCTCTTCGATTGGAACCGCAGGGCAACTTGCGCGGCGTGTCGCGGAAAAATTCAAATTACGCCAGGAAATTTTCCTGGCGGAAATTCAGCTTGATCCTGTGTACGCCGCGATCCGAGCGGTGAAAGAGGCGCGGCGATACGTGCCACTTCCGCGCTTTCCCGCTGTCGAACGCGATTTCTCCTTTCTTCTGCCTGACGGCACGCCCTTCTCCGATGTGGTCGAAGCCATTCGCTCTTTGCACATCCGCGAAATCACCGACATCGAAGCGGCGGATCTTTTCCGCGGGAAAAATGTGCCTGCGGGAAAATATTCGCTGCTCGTGCGCGTCACGTTTCAGAGCCGCGAAGCGACGCTGACCGACGCGCAGACGAGCGACTTCTCCGCCAAAATTATTTCCGCGCTCGAAAAAAATCTTGGCGCGCAACTTCGCGCAAGCTAGCAGCCCCCGGCGTAGTGCCCCATCCAAATTCTGCTGGCGGCAAGACGGGCACGATATATCGTGCCCCTACGACTGTGGTATCTTTGCGCGAGGGCGATCACGGCGAGAAACCATGAGCAGTCCCGTAAAAGTCGAGATATTCGGACAGACGTACGCGATTCGCGGCGAGCTGGACGAAGCGTACGTCCATAAGCTGGCGGCGTTCGTTGATGAAAAAATGCACGCCATTGCTGCGGGCGGAGCCACCGTGGACACGCAAAAAGTCGCCGTTCTTGCGGCGCTGGCGATTGCCGATGAGCTTCATAGCATTCAGAAAGATCGCGGCGACCGCGAAGAATTGATGCGCGAACAAGCCGAGCGCTGCCTGACGCTCGTTGAGCGGGCTCTGAAGCAGACTGCTTGATGTAATTTTCCCCTCGAAGTTTGCATTTCTCGCTGAGACTTCCTGCTCTTGAAAAAACGAAGAGAGATTTCTCGCTTCGCTCGAAATGACAGCGTGGTGTTTTATGACGTAGGAAAAAGTTTCGAGATGCACTATTGGCTCCATTGCGTGGGGGTGCGGTCCCAGCGGTGTTTGCGGAGTTCGGCGTGGAGGGCGGGGGGCAGGGGGCCTTTGGCGCTGGCGGCGATATTGGATTCGACGTTACGGATTTTGCGCATGCCGGGGATGATAGTGGCGACGTCTTTGTTGTTGAGGATGAAGCGGAGCGCCATTTCGGGCATGGTCATGCCGTCCTTGAGAAGAGGTTTGAGCGCGTCGGCGTGGGCGACGCTGGTCTTGAGGTTTTCCGCGACGAAATAGGTATTGCGCCAGTCGCCTTTTGGCCAGTTGCTGTTGAGCGTGAGAGTTCCTGCGAGCGAACCTTCATCAAACGGAACGCGTGCGATAACGGCGACATCTTTTTCTCGGCACGCGGGGAAAAGCTCGTCCTCGGGATTCTGATCAAAGACGTTGTAGATGACCTGGACGGCGTCGACGAGGCCGGAGCGAACGGCGCGAATGCCGTTCCACGGCTCCCAGCGATTGAGGCTGACGCCGACGGCGCGGACTTTGCCGCTGCTGCGAAGATTTTCAATAGCGTGTGGGAGACGTTCGTCGTCGAGCCAGTTGTCTTCCCAAGTGTGAAACTGGATGAGGTCGAGGGTTTCGACGCCAATATTCGCAAGACTTTTTTCGACGTACTCGACGATGTACTCGGGAGGAAAACAATCGTCGAGAGAAAATTCGCGACGGCTGGGCCAGCGGCGGTTTTTCGGCGGAACTTTGGTGGCGACATAAAGCTTTTTGTCGGGGCCGGCGTTGCCGGCATTTTTGTTGGCGCGAAGAATTTTTCCGAGAAGCTGTTCGCTGTGGCCGTCGCCATAGGCCCAGGCGGTATCGAAGAAGTTGCAGCCAAGATCGACGGAGCGCTGAAGCGACGCGAGCGATTCCTTATCCTCCGAGCCGGTCCAACCGGCCATGCCCCACATACCATAGCCAATTTCGCTGACGTTCCATCCGGTGCGGCCAAAGCGGCGGTAGTGCATGGTGTGCTCTCCTTGCGTTGAGGGCACATTATACGTAGGAAGTGGCGAGTGACGAGTGGCGAGATGGAAAGAGCGAAACTCGAAAATGGAAACGCGAAAGTCAGAGGACGAGGGGTGTACACCCCCGTGTGTGACGGAAAGTGTGGGCAAGCACATGACAGGATTGGAGTTGCGGGCGTTGCTCTGCGTCGGAGGTTTACTGGCTGTGGAAAAAAGAGGAAGTGATCCGGTTGGATAGAAGCCCGGGATAACCCACCCCTCCCGTGTTTTTTGTAAAGATGTGATTCGATGGGAGTTAGGGGGTGGGGGTGTGCAAAAGATGTGATTCTAAAGGGGATAGTGGCGGGAATGGGCGAAGGGGATGATGCTGTGGTGATTGGCGAGCGAAACATGGGATATGGTAGCAGGGTTAGTTACCAGTTGTCAATAGTTTTCTAGGTTACTGAATAATTCATTCGAACGGGGAGGGGCGGATTCGAATGGGAGTGGCGGAAGTCGAAAGGTTTGAGGGAGTTGGGGGGATTGAGACGGTTTGGTGAGACTGTGAAAATGTGTGGAAAAGTGTGAAAAGAAAGTGGGTAGTGAATAGTGGGTAGTGAGTAGGGACCTTGTGGCGAGACTCGGCGCACTCGCCGCGCGTCCGTGGAAGCGAAGGGATAGAAAAAAAAAAATGAAAGACCCACACGGCGTTTGGTAACTACTATGGGATGAGGATGGGGCGGGTACGATTGTGGAGGCGGTAGACGGAGAAATCGCGGCGGTCCACGGTGAATATTTTGCGGAGGCCCTCTCGCTCGGCGACGCGGATGAGCGCAGCGTCGGCGAGGTCCATGGGACGGTTGGCGTATTTACGCATGAGCTCGCGGATTCTGGGAATGTCGCTCGAATCGAAGGGAAGCAGAAGCACGGCGCCTCGCTCGAGCATTTCCCAGAGGGCTTCCTGGGCGGCAGGTTGATCGGATAAGAGGTACATGGCTTCGACGAGCGGAGGCCAGACGGTGGCGAGAGGCTCGCGCAAGGGCTTGAGAGCGGCAACGCACTTGGCATGGTGCTGGTCATCTGCATCGACCAGGGCAACGAGCGGCCCGGCATCAATGATAATCAACGCCGGTTCCCGCGGCGCTTGAGAAGTGCGGCGAAGCGGCGGCCGGTTTGCTCGGAGCGTTTGGGATTCCCACCGCGGACGACGCCGATAAGGTCCGTTATTGCTTCAAAAGGAGAAGCGACGGGCTCCTCACGATCCGCCCATGCGGCGATGGCCTGGCGAATCACTTCCGAGGTAGAAAGGCGTTTGCGCCGAGCCAGGCGTGCGATGCGCTGGCGAGTCTTGGGGTCAAGCCGGAGAGTGAGTGGAGATGCCATGGCAGCGCGTCTTGATGGTGTAAGTGTAACACGATTTGTAATACAGCGCAAAACTGGCATTAGTGAGTGGTGGGATCCGAACGGGGAGGCGCGGATTTGAGGAGAGTGGCGGAAGTCGAGGGGTTTGAGAGAGTTGGCGGGATTGAGACGGTTTGGTGAGACCGTGGAAATGTGTGGAAAAGACCATAGCCGATATGTCCATAAGAACCTCACTGGGCTGAGAGGTCCGACAATGGAAGTCACTCCTGACCGTTGAGGATTTTCCAACACCCGTTTGAGAATCAGCCAGAAATTTCGGGTTAGTGGACTATTCGGGAAGAACAATCAACATTTCTAAGTGGGGGGCCTTACAATGTGGGTGCATGGACCCGGACTTTATTCGACGAGTAATCATTCGGGGATTGTTCTCGGATGATTCCTTGCTTAGTCAGTTGGTTCTCAAGGGTGGGAATGCGCTTCATCTCGTTCACAAAATCGGCAATCGGAGTTCCCTCGATATCGATGTTTCGCTCGAGCACGACTTCGCAGATGCTAAGGATTCAGTAGAACGGATTTTTGTTTCACTGCGCAAACGATTCGAGGCTGAAGGCTTGCATATATTCGACGAACGGTTCGAGGAGCAGGGGGGAGGCGTCATAGACGCAAAAGGTAGAGTATGGGGCGGATATCAACTCACTTTCAAAGTGATCGAGCTTCGCCGCTATGAAGAATTGGGAAAAGATCTGTCGAAGGCGCAAATACAATCGTTGCCAGTTGGACCTACCCAGGAAAGGAGCTTTACCGTACAGATAAGCAGATTTGAATATTGTGGTGGTAAGGCGGAGGTGGAGTTCGATGATTTTTTAGTTTACGTTTACACGCCTGCTATGATCGCCTTCGAAAAGTTACGGGCTATATGCCAACAGATGCCGGAATATCCGTTGCGGAAAAACCGGACGCCGCGCGCGAGAGATTTCTATGACATAACAGTGATATCGAAATGGCAAGAAGTTAGTTTCGGTTCGCGCGAAAATCACGAGCTTGTAAAGCGCATCTTTGAAGCAAAGCTGGTGCCTCTAAATCTTGTAGGCAAGATTCAAGAGTACAGAGAGTTCCATCGGCAGGATTGGACGCAAGTCCAGAATGCAGTTCCGATCTTTTTGAAAGAGTTTGATTTTTACTTCGATTTTGTCGTGAAACAAGCCGAGTTATTGAAGCCCCTTTGGGAAAAATAAGCGCCAGGTCGGATCGTAGTCTGGGTCCTCGATTTTGTGTGTGAGATAGAAGTTCCAATTCAGCCCAAGCTTTTTCAGGCGCGTTGTCCAGATTTCATCGTATCCTGCCCGAGCCAGATAGAAGCCTATCGCCTGGTGGTAAGGGTAAACATAATTCATCTTCTTCAGGGTAGCTACGAGGACGTTGACAGAAATACGGTCTCGGGCCGCTCGATATGCTTTTAGGACTTCATAAACGCCCCCAGCGTAAACCGGTCGTACGGCAATGTCGATGAGCGCGCGCTCAATGTTGGTGACGTGAACGTCGCCACCTTGGGGGTCTTTTGTGGTACCGACTTCGAGGTTTTGAGTGTTTTTGCCGCTCAGGATTGTAATTCTCCAATCCTCGTAGAGAAAAACAAAAGTCGATTGTCTCTGGTTGTTGGAAAACGCCCGATCAATTGATTCTTGGTTCAGAATGACGCCTTGGGGCTTGGTGCTCTGCTCTTTGTTCACATAGATAGTTTTGGGATATTGTTGTGTGAGTCCGTGAAGAAAAAGTGCTGTGGCGTGACAAAGATATGAATCAGGCCGAAGTGACAGCGCTACTTCGTAGGGGGAGGCGGTTCCCCGCACATAGCGTGTGACACTGCTTCCCGGTCGATTTTCGGCGGCGAGTTGGACTGTCTTCAATTCTCCGCGCTCTAGGAGAAAGTCCGCGAATTTTGCTGTTGTGGTTGACTGGGCCAGCCTCCAGAAGGATCGATTTGATGACAATAGGAAACTTAGATCGCTCCATCGGTAGATTTTCCTTGTGGATAAATCGAGAGCGCTTGCGATATCCTTTCGAGCGATTTGGAGTCTCGTGGGCATCAGTGGTATGCTAAGGTATATATACCTTAGCATACCACTTCACGGCTGTCGAGCCCTTTGTATACGCTTGTGACGCACTGTTAGGTATATATACCTAACAGTGCGGCCGACCAGTGGCAGATATTTTCCTCGAACTGGCGCGCAGATAAGAGTGAATCTGACTTGATCGATCTTGCTAACAGCGTATAGCTAGGTATATATACCTAGCTATACGACGATATTTTGGTGGATACCAGGAAGTTGTGTTGGTGCTTCGAGGGAGTAGATTTTAGCAGTCTATTGCTCGAAGGATTTTGTGACGCGCTGAGTGAAGGTGGCTCGGATGCCTTCGTGGATGGTAGAGCTTGGGTGCCGACAGCTAGACGGTGGTCCAGAGAATGTCGATCTTTTTTTCGACGGTGGCGAAGTCCTGGTCGCTGGTGGCGAGGGAGGCTTTGCGATGGGCGGCTAGGGCGGCGGCGAAGCAGCCGGTGTAGGGGAGTTTGTGATCGGCGCGGAGTTCGGCGGCGAGGCGGGGGACTAGCGGGACTTTTTGGCGCGGGAGTGGGCGGCTCCGCGGGAGGCTGGGCGAGGGCGGCGCATGGCTTGGCGGAGGAGGGCGTTGATGCGGGTCTGGTAGCCGGGGCCGGAGCGCTTGAGCCAGTCGAGGACGTCGGCGTCGAGGCGGATGGTGACGGGGCTTTTGATGGGGCGATAGAATTTTCCGACTACGGCCTTGCTCCAGTCCGTTATTTCGGGGATGTCGGAGGTATCGATGTCCTCGTCGCGGAGACGGACAAGAGCTTGGAGCTCCGGATCAGAGCTGTTGGGGCCCGCGTTCATAGATTTCTGTTTCCCGGCGCGTGGCTTTTCGCGCTGAAATGATTCTGATTTCTTCCTCATTTTCGTCTTCACTCTCATCTTTATGGGCTGACTCCCGCAGCGTGTGAACCACCACGAGAACGACGACACAATTTACCAGCCCGATGGTCAGCCATCTTTCCTAAGGTTCGTGGTCGTCCAAGAGGCTGACGGCGCGGGGGTCGCGAAAGACGAGAGCGGCGCGCTCGAAACTAACGCCGTGCTTGGCGAGGTTGCCGGCGTTCTTTTGCTCGTCCCAGGCAAAACGCATTCAGACGATGTACCTACAATTCTGCATGTACGCGAACTCGCGCGTCAAGTGACGATTTTTCGGGAATCCGAAATAGCTCTCCGATAGATTACTTTAGATTTATATATTAGATTATTTATCATTTTGAGGGAATACGCACTTACAAGACGGAGAAAAAGAAAGAGGGCACGACATGTCATGCCCCTACGAGAGGAATACTAGAGGTTAGTAGCGCCAGGATGTGGTGTCGGCGCCTTTGGGGGCGGTCTTTAGCATCCATTGCTCGGAGGATTTTAGGACGCGTTGGGTGAAGGTTAGGCCGCCTTCGCGGGTGGTGGAGCCTGGGGGGCCGGTGTAGCAGTGGGGTTGATCGACACCGTAGTCGAAGGTGGCGTCGGAGCGGGGGTTGGCGGAGGATTCGAGGGCGCGCTGCATGAGGTGGACGGCGCTATCGAGATAATAGGTGTCGGCGGTGCCGACTGTTACGTGGAGCTTGCCCTGGAGCTTGGGGCCGAGGGTTTTCCAGTCGCGCTGGAGGATGGCGGTGAGGTCGTAGTGGTCGCGCCAGTAGGCGGCGACTTCATGGTTGATTACGCCGGTGCGCTGATCCCAGATCTCGGCGGGGTAGCCATCGGGGCCTGCCGGGCTGAAGACGGCTTGCCAGATGTCCCATTGCTCGCCGGAGCGGCCGTGGGTGCCTAGGACGAGCTCCCAGCGATTGGTGCCCTCGGTGGTGGCGAGGATTTGGCCGGGCGGGGTGCGCATTTCTGGTTGCGCGATGCGGCCGAAGGGGCCGACGGTCCAGTAGGCGTTTTGGTCGTCGTAGATGTTGACCCTCTGATAGGCGTGGAAGTCAACGGGATCGGGACAGGCGCCCCAGGCGCCGTTGAAGTCATCGGGATAGAAAATCTGGGTGGCCAGGGTTTCCCAGCCGCCGGTGGAACCGCCATAGACGGCGCGGGCCCAGCCCTGGCCGATGCCGCGAAATTGTTTTTCGATCGCGGGGATGAGCTCGCGATTGATGGCTTCGCCGTAGGGGCCGACGTTGGCGGAATCGACGGCGTAGGAATCGTCGTAATAGGGATTGGCGTGTTGGACGAGCAGGAGCAGCATGTGGGGGAGTTTGCCGGTGATCCGGTCCTGATAAAACTTGTAGGCAGCTTGGGCGCGCTCGAGGGCGTAGCCGGTCGTATTGGGGTCGGGAGGAGTGGTGCGGAAGCCGGTGAAATCGTGCGGGAAGTGGCCGTGATCGACGAGCAGGGGATAGTGTGCGTTGGGATGAGAGGCCCAGCCATCGGGGAGGACCACGATTGCACCTAGGTACATGGGATGGCCCCAGAATTTTGTGAGGACCTGGCTTTGAATTTTGATGTGCTTGACCCATTCGGTGTCTTTGGGAGAGT
>JBGPLB010000168.1:0-11526 GCA_041486245.1 Candidatus Acidiferrum sp. | reverse complement strand
GGCGTTAGGGTCCGAGGACGGAGGAGCGCCTTGGCCCGTCGCGTCGGGCGGCCGGTTAGGATCGTAAGCGGTTATGGGCTTTCCTTGCGCATCTGTTTGCGGCGGTTTGGGTTGATCTCCGCCAAAAATATGGGACAGCCAAGAGCCCGCTGCGGAAACGGCGCCGCTCCCGCCATGCAACTCGCAAAATTGCGTAGGGGCTGACCCTGCAACATAGACTTCCTCCCGCGTTGCGGGACAGTTCGGCGTGGCGAGTTCCAGTGAATCGGGGTCGATCAGAACCGACTGCACACCCTCGGGCGAGCTGAAATCTCTCACGTCGCGGTAAGCGGGGAGCGACGTGGCGTGAATCATAAAGTCAGCCCAAATCGGGGCGGCCGTGGCGCCACCTGTCAAGCCCAGGTCGCGATTGTCGTCAAACCCGATCCAAACCACCGTTAGAAGATTCGAGGTGTATCCCGCGATCCACCCGTCGCGCGAGGTCCCCGTTTTTCCCGCCGCTGGCAGCGTGAAGCCCCGCGCGCGAACTCCCGCTCCTGTGCCCTTATTCAATACGTCCTTGAGGACGCTCGTGACCAGGAACGCCACGCGCGGATCGAGCACAAGGTGTGTTTGCGGCGTAAATTTCTCGAGTACGCTTCCATCAGCGCTCACCACACTGTGCAAGAATTGAGGCTCAGCGCGCACTCCGCCGTTCGCAAACGCCGTGTAGCCCGCAGCCACATCCACCGCCGTCATCTCATAAGCACCTAGTGCAACCGCCGGCGTTGCCTGGATGTTGTTGCCAAGGCCCATTTGGCGCGCGATCTGCACGACGCGTCCGTAACCGATCAGCTCGGCCACTTTCACGGTGGCTACGTTCAGCGAATTTGTCAGGGCATCCCGAACCGTCACATGCCCCATGAATCTCTCGCCGTAGTTGTTGGGCGTGTACTCCTTGCCGTCGAATTCAAATGTCGTGGGTTCGTCGTCGACGGTCGTCGCCGGCGTAATCACCGGCTGCACACCATCCACGGCATTGTCGAACGCCGCCGCGTACACGAACGGTTTGAATACAGAACCGGGCTGCCGGTGCGCCAGCGCATGATTGAGCTGGCTTTGGCCGTAATCACGTCCTCCAACCACCGCCTTGATTTCGCCAGTCCTCGGATCCAGAACCACCATGGCGATTTGTACATGCGGTACGGGCTCGTCGCTTCCCTTCTTCGCCGCTTCGCGCCGCCATTTCTCATATCTCTTGGCCAGCAGCAAATCTACGTTCTTGCCTCCCGCGTCCACCGCCGCGGCCGCGGCCCGCTGCAGCGCCGGATCGAGCGTGGTGTACACTCGGAAATTCTGGCTCAGGAGCTCGCTTTCAGAGTACTTGTCGAGTAGATGGTCCTTCACCATGTCCACGAAATACGCCGCTTCGCTTCCCGACCCCGCTGCATGCACGATCTTGAGCGGTGCGTGCTTTGCAGCCTCCAGCTCTTCCGTCTTGATGTACTTGTTCTCCAGCATTTGCGTCAGCACGCGGTCGCGGGCCTGCCCCCCTCGTTCCGGATGCCGGTCGGCCGAAGAATAGTAGTTTGGAGCGCGTATGATTCCCGCCAGGTAGGCGCATTCGCCGAGTGAGAGCTGCCGCATGTCCTTCCCGAAGTACGCAACGCTCGCTTCCGAAAAACCGCGAATCCCGAAGCTCCCGCGGTTTCCGAGGTACACCTCGTTGGCATATAGCTCGAAGATTTGCTGCTTATTGAAACGCTGTTCGAGCTCCGTCGAAACCATCGCCTCCGCCAGCTTGCGACGCCACGTCCGCTCATTTGAAAAGAAAAACGTGCGAGCTACCTGCATGGTGATTGTGCTCGCTCCCTGGTAGTGCGCCGAGCTATGCCGTAGGTCCGCCCAGGCGGCTCCCGCAATCCGAATGAAGTCGAAGCCGCCGTGATCAAAAAACCGCTTGTCCTCCGCGGAAAGAATCGCGTGCACCAGCTCCGGGGGTAAATCCTCGTACCTCACCGGCCGCCGCTTTTCGCGCGCGCTGTCAAATAGATTGGTAATCAGCTCCGGCTCTATCTGGGCCGTCTCCAGATTTGCGCCGCCCGCGAGCGGCCGAATCGAGCGGATCGATTTCCCGCCGAATTGCACGGCCAGCGCGTTCGAACCGCCAAAGTACGAGAGCTGCGAGGGCCGGATGTCCACCGTATTCTTCTCCACGGTGAACTCCCCCAGGGAGTTCTCATCCACCTCGGGACGGTACCCGATGCGCGTCAAATACGTAGTCAGATCTTCCGCGCTCCACGTCTGCCCGACGTAGATATACTCCGGCGCTGAAAAAATCTGTGTCGTGTTTTGAAAGACCTTCCCGGAGAGACGCGCGTCGATCATGCGCGAATACTTGACGTAGTAATACGTGAAAATCCCCCCGCAGATGAGAAACCCGGCGAAGACGATTCCCAGCAGCGTCAAGCCTGTTTTGGAGGTGAAAAATCCACTTCGAATTCTAATGCGCAAACGGTAGCTCCCGGGGCTGAGATACTATTGTCTCGCAACACTTGCCACTAAGAAAGACGGACTTCTCAAGCCGGACGTTGCCCGAACACTCTGGGGAACTGCGGCGGTTGACTGCCTGAGCCCAGCCACCCGGCGGCAAAACCCTGAATCATTAGAAAAGCGATTTGTTCTCACTCGAAGGCGAAAAGTGGAGTTCGGTGCTATAGACGAGCAGATTGACTGGAACCGTGTATTCCATGGAAATCTTGACGACTTCTGACGTGGCTATGACTTTGATGTCCTCGCGCTTCGCCGGTATATCCAGGTCTTCAACCTCTTTGAATATATTTTCGCGAATCTGCTCGGGAGTATAGCGATTCACCACTGCAAAGCGCGCCACCTCTTGCATCTTGTCATGCAGCTGATATTCAGAAACGTAAGCAGGCACAATCTTAAATGCAGTGTAGATCGCCATCAGGAAGATGACGGTGAACAGGATGGCTTTCCCCCTGCCTTCGCCGCGCTGCCCGTGGCGGCGCCTTATCGAAATGTTTTCTGGTGTCCTGGCAAAGTACACGGAAGTCTTCTCCGGGTTGCGTCAACGCCGCGGCCAATGCGCGGCATCGCGCACCGAGATTCAGCCGCTTTCTCTAAGGTAACGCTAGCATCGCCTGTGTGGGGTGTCGAGATGTTGCCTCCGTGCGTGTTTCCGGAATGCTACGGGCCGGCAGTACAGGCCTCAGCCCGTGCCCGCCCAGGCGAGTCCGGCGTCCCGCTGGACCCTCAGTAAGCCCGCGCAAAAATGGCCCGCTCAGCCGCCGGTTTGCCGCAATACACGCACGTCCCGGAGCCGCTCGCCCGCGCATTTCCCTCGCCCAGGGTCTGATCCAACGGAATGTTGCGCATGGTGGCGCGGGTTTCCTCCTTAATCTTGGCTTCGCAGTCGGCGCCTCCACACCAGTGCGAATAGGCGAAGCCCATTTCCACGGCTTTCTTCAACTCATCGTAAGTTTTCGCGTCGTGCGTGTTCGCTTTTCGAAATGCCAGCGCCTTGTCGTGCAGCGCTTGCTGAATCTCCTCTAGAAGCCGCTCAATTGTTTGCGGCATTCCCGCGAGCGGTGCGCTGACCTTCCCTTCTCTGCCGGGACGATCGCGCCTCGCCAGCACGGCCGCCTGCTTAGCCACATCCTTCGGCCCCAGCTCGACGCGCACTGGCACGCCGCGCATCTCCCAATCATTAAATTTCCAACCAGGACTCGTGCCCTCGCGCTCGTCCAGCCTCACTCGCACATTCGCGGCAACCAGTTCCGCCTTCAACTTTCGCGCCGCATCCATCACCGAACTCTTCTCTTCGTCGGTCTTGTAAATCGGCACAATCACCGCCTGATACGGCGCGAGCTTCGGCGGCAGCACCAGCCCCTGATCGTCGCCGTGCACCATGATGATCGCGCCAATCACGCGCGTCGAAAGCCCCCAGGAAGTCGTCCAGCAATGTTGCAACTGCCCGCCCTGATCGAGATATCTCACCTCGAACGCCTGCGAGAAATTTTGTCCCAGGAAATGCGAAGTCCCGGATTGCAGCGCTTTCCCATCGCCCATCATTCCCTCGATGGAATATGTCACGTCCGCGCCCGCGAATTTCTCCGCGTCCGATTTCTTCCCCGCAATCACTGGGATCGCAGCATCGTTCACTGCAAAATCCGTATAGATATCGAGCATCTGCCGCGTTTCGAATTCGGCTTCTTCGCGCGAGGCGTGCGCGGTATGTCCTTCCTGCCAGTAAAACTCCAGCGTGCGCAGAAAAAGCTTCGTCCGCAATTCCCAGCGCACCACGCTGTTCCACTGATTCATCAACACCGGCAAGTCGCGGTACGACTGGATCCACTTCGACCACATGTGGCCAATGATCGTTTCCGACGTCGGCCGGATGACCAGCGGCTCCGCCAGCTTCTCGCCGCCGCCAATCGTCACCACCGCCAGCTCCGGCGAAAATCCTTCGACGTGGTGCTTCTCCTTGTCGATAAAGCTGCGCGGAATGAGCAGTGGAAACGCCACGTTTTGGTGACCGGTTGCCTTGAAACGCCGGTCCAGCGCCGCCTGCATGTTTTCCCATAGCGCCCAGCCATACGGCCGCACGACCATGCAGCCCCGCACTGGTGAGTAGTCGGCGAGCTGTGCCTTCAAAACCAGCTGGTTGTACCACTCGGAGAAATCTTCTGCGCGTGTCGGTAGCTTTTCTTCAGCCATGCGGCAATGTCCGTTCCCCTCAGAGCAAGAATTTCGTCTGAGTAAACTAAAAAGCGTAACGGACGCGTTGCAGCGTGTCAACGAATGCCATAGGGTGCAATCAGGTTCCTTCGACAGCTCAGAAGGCGTCAGAGGCCCAATCGTGAACGCGGGCCTGCTTGAACGAGCCGCGATAGCGCGTCACTCGTCGCGGAGTGCAACCATGGGGTCGAGGCGGGCCGCGCGGCGCGCCGGAATGTAGCACGCGAGGAAAGCCACAGCCGCAAGCAAAGCCGGAGCCGCGGACAGGACTACGGGGTCGAAACCGGGCACGCCGTACAGGAGGCTTGAAAGGAGCTTTCCCACAGCTAGCGATAGCACTAGCCCGACTCCCGCGCCGATTCCCATCAGCATCATTCCTTCGCGGAGCATCATGCGAAGTGCGTCCGTGGCGCGGGCCCCCAGCGCCATACGGATTCCGATTTCACGCGTCCGCATTGCTACGGTGTAAGCTCTCACCCCGTACAAACCGATTGCCGCCAGCAGCAACGCCACGCCTCCGAAAACTACGAACATACGCGCGCCTGTGCGCACCATCCAGAGGTCGAAGCTGCTATCCACCTGAATGCGCATGGTCCGGAGAGCGAGCACCGGCAAGTGCGGGTCCACCGCGTGGATCTCGCTGCGCACGGTTTCGAGCAATCGGGCCTCAGACTGCGGGTCCTGCGTGATGGTCCTCAGATGGATGTTCATGTCCGACTGGTACGCTTGACCGAACGGCACGTAAACGTGAGGCGACCAGCGCGTTCCTGTGACGCCCTCTTGCACGTTGCCCACAACTCCGACAACTTCCGCGTCGAGCGGAGGTTCGTTGCCGCCTCCGGAGACCAGGCGAACGTGTTTGCCAACGGCTTCGCCCCCCGGCCAGAGGCGCTCGGCCGCGAGCTGATCGAGGACTGCAACGGCGCGAGTGGCGCTGGCCGCGTCCAATGCAGAAAATGTCTCACCGCTGCGCAGCGGGATTCCCATGGTCTGGAAGTAATTGCCGCTCACGATGTTGTACCGGCACGCAACTTCGTTGGCCGTGCTTGCGGAACTGCCTTCCGAGGATGGCACATCGCTGGAGCGCTGCACTGTTTTTCCCAGCGATATCATGCCGAACGGAACGGTGGCGGCAAGGCCTACCGACTCGACGCCGGGAATGGTTTGCAGGCGGTCGACTACGGCGCGATAGATTCCGCGGCCTCGCGTCTCATCATAGCCAGCGAGGCTCGCGTCCACTTCTGCCAGCATCTCGCCCGACATGCGAAATCCGGGTTGAACCCGTGCCGCCTGGACAGAGCTGCGGATGAATAGGCCGGCCGCGCTGAGGAGCATCAACGAGAGGGAGATCTGGCCCATCACCAGCAAGTTTCGCCTCGAGAAAATGCCGCGGCGACGGCTCGTGGGAAAGTCGGCACGATCGCCGATCTTGAGGCTTGCAAACAAGCTCCGTCCGGAGAGATTCCAAGCCGGCCCAAGGCCGAACAGAATGGTACTTAGCACGCAGAACCCGATGGTGGCGAGGAGGACCCGAAGATCAGGCCCGGCGGCGTACACGATGTCGAACGGCGCCAGCCGCGCCATGGAGCGCACCAGTGCGCCTGTGCTCCAGAAAGCCACCGCCAGGCCGGCTGCCCCGCCAGCGAGCGCAAGCAGCAATCCCTCCACCATGAGTTGCCGGAGGATGTCCGCTCGGCTGCCACCGAGAGCCAGCCGGATGGCGATTTCCTTGCCGCGGGTAGTGCCCCGTGCCAGCATCATGTTCGCTACATTGAGAGAAGCGATCAGCAGGACAACACCCGCCACGGCGAGAAGCAGCACTGCGGGAATCAGCAACCCGGAGTCGGTTTCGGGCTCGGTTGAGATTCCCATCCGCGCCAGGGGCCGAACGAGAAAGGTCTGGTCTTTATCGTCCTCCGGGTAGGCCCTTGCCAGTTGAGAGGCCACAGTGGCCAGCAGCGCCTCGGCCGAGCGTTGAGACACGCCGGGCCTAAGACGTCCCACCAGGATGAGCGCGTGGTTGTCCCGCGCAAGGGCGCGACCGCGGCCCTCAAAGTCGTTTATCGCTGATTCGTAGACCCCCAGCGGCAGATACACCTCGGGGCTGATCAGGGCGGTGGTCCCCGTGAAACCCTCCGCCGCGATACCGACGACGGTGTAAATCCGGCCGTTAATGCGCAACGTCTTGCCAAGCTCCTGCGGATCGGCGCCGGTTTTCTTCCAGTACGAATAACTCACGATCGCGACCGGGATGGCGGAGGCAGGCCGCTCCTCCGCCGGCGTGAACGAGCGTCCCTGAAAAAGCGGCACGCCGAATGTGGTGAAGTAGTTTGCCGATACGATGTCCGCAAACACGCGCCTGGTGGTGTCGCCTTCCGAAAGCCCGACCATAGCCATGTTGTGGGCCAGCAGGCTTGTGAACACGCTGCCGTTTTCACGGAGTTCGGCATAATCCGGATAGGAAAACGCGCGATAGTCAGGCTTGCGCGTGTCGCGGCTGTAGCAGCCGACCAGCTCCGCGGGGTTCTGAATCAAAAGAGGCTTCAGCAGAAACGCATTGACCAGGCTGAAGATGGCCGTGTTGGCCCCAATTCCCAGGGCCAGGACCGCCACAGCCGCGAACGTAAACCCTGGATTTTTGCGGAGCATTCGCGCGCCGAAGCGCACCTCGCGGAGCAAATTGCCCATGTGCTTCCTCCCGTTCCACTCCCGCCAGCCTCAGCTACTACGGTTAAAGACGGCCGAAAGTTCCCGGAGTAAACAATGTCCGCGAAAGTTTCTGCGCAGACCTAGGATGGGTGTCGAACAGGCGCCCAGACGGTACTGCTAGATGTAATCGAAGAGCGTCATGAAGCCGAAATCCATGTGCAGTTGCTGGTGGCAATGGAAGAGGGTCAGGCCAGGGTTGTCGGCGACGAAATCCACTTCGGCTTCCTGGTAGCCGCCTAGCATGAGGACATCTTTCATGATGCCGGACGTAGGTTTACCCGCAATATTGGTCAACTCAAAACTGTGACGATGAAGATGGATGGGATGAATATCGTCGCTGGCGTTGTGCATGCGGAGGCGATAGCGCTTGCCCTGTTTCAGATGATATGAGGCAGGGACAATCTCGCGAATCATCGGAAATGAAACGCCATTGATCGTCCAGCGGTTGAAGCCTTCCTCGGCCGCGTTTTCTTTTGCAAACGTCATGTCAAAGGTCTCGTCTGGAGTTGGAGCGGCCGCACCTGGTTTCGCGAAGCGCAAATAGCTCCAGCGAAACGGCGGCGGAGCGATCCATTGCGCCTTCCCCGCCCGGCCGGCGTACTCGACGACGATGCCCATTCCGTGCGCGCGATCATCGTTATCAAGATCACCCAAAATCCAAACACCGGGATGATTCATTTCGACGATCGCGGAGATGCGCTCTGCCGTGCCGAGCCACAGAACAGGAACTCTTGCAGGATTTGGAACGGGATTTCCGTCGAGAGCGACCACCTCGAACAAATGACCGGGCAGCGCGAGACTACGAATTTCCGTCGCGCTTCCGTTCAGGATATGAAAAAGGACTCGTTCGCCTTGCTTAACCCGAATGAGTTCTCCGTGACCTAACAAGCGACCGTTGATCGTGAACGAGCGATAGCCGACTTCATAGCCGTGGGGCATGCCTTTCGCGAGAGAGGCCTTCATAGCGGATTCGCCGTTTTGCTGCAGCGATTTGTCGGGAGCTGATGGAGAAAGAAAGTCCTGGGCCATGTCCCCACCGCGGCTGAAGGTGGGCTCGAATTCCTTCAAAACGAGAACGACTTCGCGGTCGTACTTACCTGGTTCGTGGCGAGGCTCGATGTAAACTGGCCCCACCTGCCCGCTGTATTGTCCGGCAGAAAGATCGGCGCCGGCGCGATTGTGCGTGTGGTAGAAGCGAAAACCTGCGGGCCTTGGATTGAATGTTATGCGGCGTTTGCCGTGCGCTGGGATGAAGGGCGTGCCCTCTTCGGCGGCGCCGTCCACATCGGCGGGAACTCGCTGGCCGTGCCAATGCAACTGCTCAGGAGCATCGGTGTCGTTGTAGACGTCAATGGTGGCTTGCCGGCCTTCCTTGAAACGAAGAAGAGGTCCGGGAAATTGTCCGCTGTAGGTCGTAGCAGAGATGATTTGCTTAGGAGCAATCTCAATGGGAGATGTTTTGATATGCAAAGTGAAGTCCGCGTCGCCGGATTCAGTTGGCGTATCGGCTGCCGCGCCCCATTCGGATGTGGTCTCCGCTTGAGCAAGGCTCCTCTTCGAGGAGAGCAACAGGGCCCCTGCCGCAAGGCCTGAAGTCTTTAGAAATCGCCGGCGCGACTCCCCAATATCGCTCATGGAATTCCTTCCTGTTTGAATCGCCTAGGTGCCTACCCACGCGCGAGATTCGGCATAGCGTTACGGCAACGCAAACGTAAAAAGTGTCGACCCGGCAGCGACGGCGACGTATTGCTTGCCATCAATGGCGAAGGACATAGGCGATGAATAAACGGAAGCGCCGCATTGGAAGTGCCAGAGAGCTTTTCCGGTGGCAGCATCAAGAGCGATGAAGTTGCCTTCTGCGTCGCCGGTGAATACCAGGCCCCCCGCGGTGGAGAGAACGCCGGACCATGTGGGCGACGGATGCTTCCATTCCCATTTTATTCTGCCGGTTTCGGGATCAATGGCGCGCAGCGCGCCCCAAAAAGGCTCGGTATCATCGTTTGGAAAATACGCGCTGCCGTAGTAAGCGTGGCCTTCTTCGAAAGGTTGCGGGGCGGTGCTGAAGATGTCGCATTGCTCGCGGGCAGTAACGTAGAAAAGCTTGGTTTGCGGATCGTAGGTGGGTGACATCCAATTCGTCGCGCCGGCCGCTCCAGGACAGACACGATTCCCTTCCAGCGTCGGCGAGGCGTCTTTGAGCGAAAGGGGACGTCCTTCCGCGTCTTTCGAACTGCTCCACGTAACTTTGGCGTAGGGGTTCGAAGAGATGAGTTTTCCATTGGAGCGGTCGATAACGTAAAAGAAGCCATTGCGATTGGCCTGCGCGATGAGATGTTTTTCGCCTTGATCGATCATCACGGGCACTTGCGTGGCGTCCCAATCGTGTTCGTCGTGCCTGGTGAATTGGAAATACCATTTGAGTTTGCCAGTGTCCGGATCGAGAGCCAGCAAGGAGTCACTGTAGAGATTGTCGCCGGCGCGGCCAATGCCGCGATTGCTCGGTGAAGGATTGCCGGTGGTCCAGAAGGTCGTGTTGGTGGCGGGATCATAGGAACCGGTGATCCAGGCAGGCGCGCCGCCAATTTTCCAGGAGTCCGCTTCCCAAGTTTCGTGGCCCGGTTCGCCGGGGCCGGGAACGGTGTAGAAGCGCCATTTGCGTTCGCCGGTGCCGGCATCGTACGCGTCGATGAACCCTCGGATGCCGTATTCGCCGCCGGAAACGCCCACGATCACGAGATTCTTGAGCGCCAATGGCGCGAGAGTAATGCTGTAGCCTTTGCGATAGTCAAACGCCGTTGCATCCCAGAGGACATTGCCGGTTTTGGAATCGAGCGCGACGACGTGCGAATCGAGCGTGCCGAGGAAGACTTTGTCGCCGAGGATGGCGAGTCCGCGATTAACGCGGCCGCAGCAGGGACGAATGTCCGCGGGAAGCGCCCGCTGGTATTGCCAGATAGGGCGACCGGTACGGGCATCGAGAGCGAAGACACGGTCGTCTTGGCCAGTGCCATAGAGAATTCCGTCAACGACGAGAGGCGTGGTTTCAAATTTTCCGCCCGCCATGGTTTGGTACGCCCACTTGGGGACTAGCGCGGCTGCGTTCGAACTATTGATTTGATCGAGCGCACTGAAGCGGTGGCCGGAATAGTCGCCGGAATACATAAGCCAATTTTGCGGCTCCTTTGCGGAATCGAGAAGACGTTGCGGGGTGACCTGAGGCTGCGCGGTTGCAGCGGCGAGGCCGGAAACGGCAAGGACTAAGAGCGAGGCGTGGAGTGACTTTTTTATGAGTGGCTTGCTCATTGGGCACCTACGCTAAGCAGGAAGGCGAGGATGTCCTGCAGGTCTTTGTCGCTCAACATGTTCTTGTCGTACGCGGGCATTAGAGATTTGCGGCTTTTTTCAAAAGAGCGCAGTTTGTCTTTTTCGAAGAGGTGAAGCTTCTCGCGGAGATCGAGCATCTGCATGGTGAAATGGTCTTCATTCAAGATTACGCCCGTAAATTTCTGGCCATCGGCGGTTTCGAGATTGACCGTTTCGTATTCCTGGGAAAACTCCTTCATGGCCTCGGAGAGGCCCTGGGCAAGGCGGCGGCTGGGGTTGCGCACAGAGTCGATAAGGTAATCGGTGGAACGGGCCGAACCGGTGGTAGTGAGGTCGGGGCCGAGGCGCCCTCCCTTTCCTTCCACCATGTGGCAGGTGTAACAAACGGCCTCGCCGAAGAAAAGAGCTCTGCCGTGCGCGGCATCGCCGGGAGGTTGCGCGAGCGTCTTGACTTGGACGCTGCGGATGTATGTGATGACCTGCCAGATTTCTGCTTCGGTCATGCCGACGCCTTGCTGGGTGGCGCCATTGGGAGGCATGGCGGTGCCGGGAACGCCTTCGTTGATAGTCCGGAAAAGATCGGCGTCGGCATTGCCGTGACGTTTGTGCGCGCGCGTCAAATCGGGGCCGCGGCCGCCCCCGCGCGCGCCCAGTCCGTGGCAGAACGCGCAATTCGCCCGGAATTGAGATTCGCCCAGCTTTGCGACTTTGGCGTCGCCAGCGAACGGATTTTTGTCTTGCGCACGAAGCTGG
>JBGPLB010000167.1:0-11583 GCA_041486245.1 Candidatus Acidiferrum sp. | reverse complement strand
CGCGACCGCAAGCATCTTTCCGAGGACGGCATCGTCGTGCCCATCATTGCCATCGACAAGCACACCGGCAAGATGGAATCGCAGCCGGAAATCGTCACGCGCGGCATGTTCAGCGATAACGGCCACGAATTAATCGCCGGGGCCCGCGAAGTCATTATGAAAACAGTCGAGCAATCCAACGCCGAAGAAAAATCCGACTGGGGCGTCATCAAAGAAAAGATTCGCGTGGACCTCAAACGGTACATCAACAAGCAAACTTCCAAACGTCCGCTGATCCTGCCGGTCATTCTTGAAATTTAGATTGCACGGAGTTGTGCATGGCGGCACGCACCGCCATGCGTGAGCTAAATTACCAGTGTGGCCGCCGTGGCCTTATTCTGCCCTGCCGCCGAAGAGCCTTAGAACAACGCCGGCGGAAGCCCAATAGTTATTCTGATAAGCGCCTGTGCCGAAAGTAGTCCTGTAATAGTCCACATCGAACAACCGGATTTCCCATCGACGGGACGGATGAATATCCAATCCCCCGCCCACCTTAAAGGAAATGCAGTTTGCCGAGAGAGTGTAACCACCGACTCCGCTGACAGTTGTGTCCGCGCGCGATCCTCCCACCAGCCCTTCGACAAACGGCGTTATCCCCCATCGATTAGGTCTGCGGTAGAAGTAGCGCGGGCCGTAGTGATTTCCGTAGATCACATTTTTTGTGTTCCCTGTCGTCATGAAGCTGTAGCTGGTGTCCGCGACGATCTGCAGCCACGGTTTAAAATTGTAGCCAAACGACCCAAGCGCGCCGTTTAAGTTGCTTCCGGCTCCGCCGCCGCCATCAAGCCGGGCAAACGCATAGCCACCATAGAGTTCGATGAGGGGCGCGGCGCGAACGCTGGGAAGTGGTTTCTCCCAAGTTTCCCGCGTGTCCGCGGGCCGGATAGCAGGCGTGACGGGCTGCGCAGGCGCGGGAGACGGCTGTGCATCTGTCGCAGTCGCTTCCACCGAAGTGGTAGCAGACGCGGAAGCGGCGGGCGCCGATGATGGAGTCTCGGGCGCTGGTACATTGGGCTGTGCAACGGGCGCGGCCGCATCCGCAGCGCTGCTTGTCGATGCAGGGATTATGGTTGCGGGCGTTGTCAGTCCGGCCGGTGACGTCGTGCCAGGTTGCACCGGCGCGGGTTGATCCGCCGCCGCAGGATTAGCCTGCGTCTTGGTTTGAACCGTGTCCGCAGCATTCGGCGTGGACGCGGGCGAACTCGTCGGCGAAGCGGGTGTTGCCGTCACTGCTGCCGCTGCTGGCGCCGCAATCGGCTGAGCCGCGGCAGTCTGAGTCTTTGCTGCTCCCGGCGTCTGAGCATGCGCGTCGGCCGCTCGCGTGCTTGGAATCTTTGTTTTCTCCGCAGCCGTTTGGAGCGCCGGCGTCTGTGCTGGCGCAGCCGCGGCACGATCGATCGCGATCATGCTCGAATAAACGTAACCTACCTGCCCGTCTTTGGTTTGGATCCTGGAGAAAAAGAACCCATATACAAGGATCGTGAACCGCTCTCCGCAAGGCACGGAGGCGACTACATCGGGACTCTTCCTGGGCTTCGCGAAAACCTGCGTGCCATCTGCATTTTTCGAGCAGTCGACGTACCCCACGTCGTCCGCCCAAGCCGCTGAGGCTGCAAGAAAACACAGTCCCAGCAAAATTAGAAATCGATTGCGTAACATCGCCCCCTCCTCGGCCCGAGGAGACCCCGAGCCCCAAGTAAGCGTATCGAGAGAGGAGTGGTGCTCGTCAGATGTACTGAGGGCCAGTAGGTCCAAAACGGCACTGGCCGAAAAGCCGGGTGGGTGCCGACCCCGCAGCGAATGGCGGAGCGCGAGGAGATTTTGGCGGAGGGGGTGTACACCCCAGTTTTTTTGTAGGAGTGGCAAACACAAGGCTTATGGTTGACGGCGTCTGTAAGAGTGGCAAGCAAAGGACTTGCAGGAGCGTGTTTTTGCGAGTCGGTGCAAGGATCGAGCGTGGTTAAGGCGCTGCCGCCCCCAAGTCTTAGGTACCGGCGGACAGCAACTTCTTTCTATGGCTAGGGTTCAGGCCTAGTGGGGGAGTGTAGAGAGACGAAGGGCGTCGAGCAATCGAAATGGCGGGCTGGGTCGTCTTTTCTGGTCTCCTTGAGAGGGCCGCTGTGCCGATTCGTAGCCCCTGCGGCCCAGAGCCATCAGCTCCACAGGTCAAGCACAAGAGCAATTCTTGAATCCGATCTAGGCCAAATTATTGTCCGTCCGCATCGCTGCGTGGACTGCGATTGCCGAGTCTGTGGGGTTGCCCACTGACAAACGACACACGCATGTTTCAAAACATAGCCGGGCATCGCACCGGGTTGCCGGCAACTGCAACCTGGCGCTGATAAAACCGCACTTCGGCCATGCGTCCATCTCGTCCACGTTGCTCAACACGGGGACGAGCGATCAGCAGGAGTCCGAAGTTGCCAGTGCCGTTCCCATGGCGAAGTACTGAGGCGAACAGATGAGAAAAAAACTCTCGGAAAAAGAGACGTGGGAATGGATCGCGGCACAGGTTCGAAAGCATGGGCTACCGAAACGCGGACGCCCCAAGAAAAGCCCTGCGGATCCCGATTTCGACAGGCTGGCCGATGCGCTACTCCTACGAGCCGAACGCGCGATAGCGAAGCTTGAACTTAACGACCGGCAACGCCGCTACCTCATCCGCGTCTTGCGCTCGCGGCTGCGAAGTATCGTCACGCTCGCCGATCGACGCGCATCGCCCCGGAAGCCATAACCCAACACTTCACGCGAACCGTTGCGTTCTCGCCGCGCCGCTCTCGGCAGACAAAGGCTTTACGCCGTCGCCGTGGCTCGCTGGCCTGAGCGTAGTGTTGCGTTTCGTAGGTGGAAAAGCGCGACGGACTCAAATAGGCGTCGCGCTTTTCAGGGATGCAAAGAAGTGCATCTGATACTGGCGAATCCCCCTGGCGTAAGCTACTAGAGCGCGCCGAGAGGTTTCAGGGAGACAAGAAGCACGCGCAAGAATTCTCTCGCAGAGTTCTTATGGAGCGCAGTTCCATGCAGCACAGAATCGCCCTGGCTAGCAGCGAATTGAGCGAAATCTCAGGACAATTTGCGGTCAGGCGGTGCACCCGGCAGCCAGAGGTATTCCCGGAAGACTTTGGTTGAGCCACCCGCCAGCATTCGAGAGGGATTGGTCGAATGATCGAGCGAGGAAAAGTCAAAACCCGCACCCTTTGCAAGACCAAAACGTAATGAGTACGGCATCTAATCGGGCACCAGCGTTGAACGTCTTCGCCACCCTCTATGATGGCGTAAGGTGAAGCATGGAGTGCGGGAGAAGCTGAGCTGACTCCCGCACTCCAGAGATTAGGCGTTTGGCGCCCCGAGCGGATGAAATACTGCCTGGAACTTGGGCTTGCGCGCCGAATACAGCGCGTATCCCGCTCCCACCAAACCAAAGAGCAGAGAGAGCACGCCGCTTCCCTGAACTTCAATTTCCCAGAGGTGCAGCACGACGGCATTCAACAATCTGCCGGAAAACGCAACATGCTCCTGCTTCATGATAATCAGCGTGTAGAAGATAGCATCGCCAAAAAGCACGCTGGCAATGGTCAGCACCGGGATGATGATCTGTCCGAAGCGCGTCACTTTGCCGGTGCCCCTCAAGACGGCCGCCGCCACGAGATACCCGATGAGGATCGCTCCGTATAAAAAGATGTAGTTTAGGCCATAAGCCACCAGGCCCCAGGCAAGGCCTCCTAGCGCCGCTGCTCCCAGGCCCAAGGCCAGCCCGTTCGGATAATTCGGCGTGATCATTTCATATTTCTCGGCGGCCTGGTTCAGTTCATGGCGCACTTTTTCCTGGCAGGTCGCGCAGATAAACATGGGCATGCCGTTCAGCAGAGTGAGCGACTGCGTGGATGTCGAAGCGCATTGCTCGCAGCGCCCGTCGAACGGCGTCGTCACCTGTTTGATTGCCGTTCGCAGATCCTCGGCCAGCTTGGCCACTTCTTCTGCTTTTGGCTTGGTGAAGGAGTACTTCCATTCCCAGCGCACGAAATTATTTCCGACCGCGCCTAGTTTGCCCTTCTTGATCGCGGCGCTCTTCAGCGCGGATTTCACCAGTTCGGGCTGCTCCAGCTTTTTAAAACGCAAGAGGATCACCAGGCTGGCACCTTGGCCGTTATGGCTGAATCCGATGGCCGTGACGTAGTTATCGCGCGTGCCCACGGCGCTACCGGATTTCTTGCTCCATGGGCCTTGCTGTGGATAATGCCGCAAACCCGCCAGGCTCGCGACCTGCTGCAAGTAATCATTCTCTTTCATGGTGCTGGCCTCCTCCGACCCGCGCACAATCACGCACGTGCTATGGGATCGCCTTCAAATGAGAATTACGACAATGAAATCAAAGGTGCTGTACCTCCATGCTCGCAAAAGGGAATCTAGAATCGGAATAGGACTAAAGGACAGGTGTGACGAATTCACACTGTCCCTCAGTAGGATCGCGGCAGGTTTATCGTGAATGTGAACGGCGGCCGGTTGGTACGCACTAAGATTTTCAGCGCAGAGCCTCTAAATGCCGCGTGCCGTACTCTTTGGGTTTTGTTTTTGCAAAGGGTGTGGGTTTTGACTTTCCTCGCTTGATACTTCGACGAATCCCTCTCCAATGCGCCTCGCGGGCGGTGGCCATGCCGTGTAGACAAAGATCAGGCTGCGCCTAATCATGGTACATATCTACCACATGTGTGGTATACTTTGACTACATGCTTGAACTACGGTCTAAGGCAAGGCGGAAGCTGTTGGCGTATTACTTTACGAACCCCGTAGCGCGCCACCATTTGCGGGACCTGGCGGTGCGGCTAAAGGTCGATCCGTCGAATTTGTCGAAGGAGCTGGGGCGGCTGGAGCGCGAGGGGCTGTTTCGGGCGGAAGTGAGCGGGCGGCAGAAGTATTTTCAGCTGAACCGGGCCTATCCCCTGTTCAAAGAGGTGCGCGGCATCGTTGCGAAAACGATTGGGGCTGTGCCGCTGATTGCGGAGTCGCTCAAGAAAATCGACGGAATCGACGAGGCATATTTGTACGGTTCCTTTGCGCGCGGCCGGCAGGATGTGGCCAGGGACATCGATGTGCTCGTGATTGGGATTCCTCGCGGTAAAGTTTTAGCGGAGGCGGTGCGGAAGCTTGAGCGGCAGCTCGGGCGCGAAATCAACTATACGGTCCTTGCGGTGAAGGAGTTCAAGTCCCGGCGATCGCGAAAGAACGCCTTTCTGGCAAATGTCTGGCAAAGTAAGCGCGTTTGCTTGATTGGGCCAGCGGAAAAGGCTCCGATTTTCCGCTAACCGCGGCTTTGGTAGGTTTCCCGCACGAACTGATCGACATCCTCTTCCTCTGGCCATGCTCCCGCCATCTCCTCGGGATTACTCATTGGGCCGACTCCTTGCGCTTCAGCCAGTTCCTCCAAAGTGGACGTCGCAAAAAACTGTCCCGCAAGCTTTTTTCGCCCATTGACCGACCCGCGGTTGACTGCCCGCTTTAATTGCCGCGTCTGTCTTGCGCGCTTGTGTTTCGACACCTTCGCCATCGCCCGGCCTCCCCTTACAACGTCAATAGCTCCATGCTAACACTGTGGCCCTAGCGGAGGGACAGCTTTAGCGATCACGAGCAGATGCCTCACTTGTATGTTCCTGCTTTACAGTCCGCCTCGATCAACATCTGCGTCTACCCAAATCTTAGATTGCCGGAACAGAAACACTCAGACGGAAACATTCCTCGGATATTTCCTCCGTGATGAAACATTTCAAAGGTCCTTTTCGTTACCTATATAGATGTCCGCGGGGGGAACCTTGGACAATTTCTGGAAAGATCTGCGCTACGCGTTCCGAATGCTCTTCAAGAGCCCGGGCTTTACCCTGGTGGCCGTCCTGGCGCTTGGACTAGGCATCGGCGCAAACACCGCCATCTTCAGCGTTTTCAACGGGATGCTCTGGCGGCCGTTGCCCGTTAAGAATCCCAAACAGCTCGTTGTTGTGGCGTCCAAGACTCGAGATTTCCAGTTTCCGATCAATTTATCCTATGCCGATTTTCAGGACTACCGCGAACTCAAGAACGTTTTCTCTGATCTGGTGGTTTACGCGCCGTCTCCTGTAAATTTTGGCGCCGAAGGCCGCCCTGAGCGCGCGTGGGCCGATATAGTCAGCGGCAATTACTTTTCCGCGCTCGGCATTGAACCTGTCCTCGGCCGCACGTTCGCACCCGATGAAGGCTGGGTCCAAAACAAGGATCCGCTTATCGTACTCAGCTATAAATACTGGCAAAAACGCTTCGGCGGCGATCGCAACATCGCAGGACAAACGGTCCAGGTGAACAATCACGCCTTCACGATCATTGGCGTTGCTCCGGAAAAATACATCGGAGCCTATTACTTCATCGAACCTGACTTCTATCTTCCCATTTCCACGATAGGTCTCCTCGATCCCACTCAGGGAGACATTCTTACCAGGCGTAGCGCAAGCTTTCTTCGTGTGTTGGGCTATCTCACGCCAGGTGTGACGCCTGCTCAAGCTATGGCGGCCGCCCAACCCATCGACCAGCGCCTGGCGCAGGACTTTCCGGACTCGCACAAGGGCTTGTCCCTCCTTGTGTTGCCGGAACTGAGCGCCCGTCCCGAACCGGGTTTGGGCGGGTTCATGTCCACTGCGGTCATCGTCTTCATGTTGCTTGTCGGACTCGTGCTGTTGATTGCCTGCGCGAATGTCGCAAACCTGATTCTTGCTCGCGCGAATGGCCGCAGAAAAGAATTTGCAACGCGTGTCGCCCTCGGAGCCAGCCGATGGCGCATGGCTCGCCAGCTTTTGACGGAGACCGTTCTGCTCTCCGCATTTGGCGGCATTCTCGGCATGGTCTTTGCGCGTTGGGCAGGCATGGCGCTCACCTCGATTCACATCCCTTCCGACATTCCCCTGCGCCTGTTTGACTTGCGTCTGGACTGGCGAATTTTTGGATTTGCTTTTCTTGCCGCCCTCCTGACAGGTGTCGTGGCCGGCTTGGTCCCCTCGCTGCAAGCTTCGCGCACTGACTTAGCGGACACACTGAAAGCCGGCGGACGCTCGGGCGGTTCCTCCGCGAGTCACCATCGATTCCGCAACGCACTTGTTGTTTCTCAAGTCGCGGTGTCCTTGCTGCTT
Organism: Candidatus Acidiferrum sp.; assembly: GCA_041486245.1. Taxonomy (GTDB): domain Bacteria; phylum Acidobacteriota; class Terriglobia; order Acidiferrales; family UBA7541; genus Acidiferrum. Next base: position 4,396 of record JBGPLB010000167.1, on the reverse strand, counting down.
CTTGCTTGCGCCGGATTCTTTATCCGCAGTTTGCAAAACTCCGCTCACGTGGACATGGGATTCCGCGTCGATCACACCTTGATGATGTCCGTGGATCTCGGACTGCAGGGCTATAACGAGGAGCGAGGTCAGCAGTTTTTCAAGCAGCTTACCGAACGTGTGCGCTCGGTGTCTGGCGTTCGCGATGCCGCGGTATCCGCCTACATACCCATGGGCTATGACAACTCGGGCGTCAACGTTTTCCCCGAGGGACAAGTCATCGACGACAAAACAAACACGCAGGTCGTCTTCGCCGACATGGTGCAGCCCAGTTATTTCCGTACCGCCGGCGTTCCAGTGATCAAAGGCCGCGAATTCACCGACGCCGACAGCGCTTCGGCGCCCCTGGTCACCATTATCAACGACACCTTTGCGCAAAAAATCTGGCCCGGCCAGGATTCCATCGGCAAAATCTTTCGCACCAAAAAAGACGGCCCGCCTATCCAAGTAGTCGGCCTAACCCGCACCGGCAAATATCTCTTTCTCTACGAAACGCCGCAACTCTACGCCTACTTCCCGCTCGCCCAGCGCTACTCCTCTGGCGCAAATTTGTTCGTTTATTCCGAAGGCGACCCGCAACAGCTTGTGTCCGCGGTCCGCAATCAGATCAGTCAACTTGACGCCAGTCTGCCCGTCTTTGCTGTTACGACCATGGAGGCTCACGTCCGGTATGGCAAACCATTACTGCCCGCGCGTCTTGGCGCCATGCTCGTCGGAGCGTTTGGCGTTCTTGGCCTGGTGCTCGCCTCAGTAGGCGTCTATGGGGTCGTGTCCTACTCCGTCAGCCAGCGCACGCAGGAGATCGGTATCCGCACCGCGCTCGGCGCCCAGCGCTCTAATGTCCTGGGAATGATTCTGAAGCAAGGAATGAGAATGGCGCTCATCGGAACCGGTATAGGAATCGTCTTATCCTTCTTGCTGTTCAGGGGCTTGCGCACGGTCCTCTACGGAGTGAAGTCCACCGATTTCGTCACTCTGGCCGCTGTCTCCGGAATGCTTCTGACGATCGCTTTCTTGGCCAGCTATGTTCCGGCGCTTCGGGCCACTCGCGTCGACCCGGTGGTCGCTCTCCGCGAGCAATAAGGCGCGGGCTTACTTCACAGCTACATCATCCTTCACTTTCTCGTAGGCCGCTGCAGTCAAAATTTTCTTGCTCACAAGGTCGTGCTTGTCGTGGTACGGCCGACCCGCCATGATTCGCTTGGCCTCGTGCTTTCCAATGCCGGGCAAGCCCGTCAAATCCTCTTCGCTTGCGGAATTCAGGTCGACACGCTTTTTCCCGCCCTTTTCCCAGCCTTCCTTTGCGCCTTCAACGGCCGCCTTTACAGCCCTGCTTGCCTCTTCGACCGCAGGCTTGGCCTGCGCTGCTGCTTTAGCCGCTTGGTCATGAATTTCTTTCTCGCGCTGCGCGGAATCACCTTCGCAACCCACCGCTCCGAATCCGGCGAGCACCACCGCCAACGCGAGCCCCGCTATCCCCTGCCATCGCCACATACTCATCACCTCGTTGCTGCTCCTCACTATCCTCTACGTCTGCCCTGCGTCCCGTCTATCTCAAATTTCCGCGGTTTCTCGCCGAGCTTCTTAATTTTGCTATGTCCTTCATTTTTCTTTCTTCAAGAAAGTTCCGCGCTCCAAATCTTTAAACGCCTGTTGCAACTGCTCCTGTGTGTTCATCACAATTGGCCCATACCACGCCACCGGTTCCTCAAGAGGTTTGCCTGAGACGAGCAGAAATCTTATTCCTTCCTCGCCCGCCTGGACGACCACTTCATCTCCCCGGTCAAACAGCACCAGCGAGCGGTTATCCGCTGCCACGGGAGGCGTCGTGTCGAGCCAACCCACTGACTCCGTTGGCACCGCCAGCGGCTCTGACGCGTTGCAAAACTTTCCTGACCCTGCAAACACGTACGCAAACGCGTGCCGCGTGGTCCCCACCGGCAGCGACTTTCTGCGCCCCGGTGCCACGGATACATCGAGATAAGTCGGTTCCGCCGCAATGCCGTCCACCGGCCCGCTCTTTCCCCAAAAATTTCCGCATACGACGCGTACATGGGTGCCGTCGTCGTCCTTAACCTCCGGAATCTCACCTGCCTTCACTTCCTGATAGCGCGGCGTGGTCATCTTGAGCGACGCCGGCAGATTCGCCCACAACTGAAACCCATGCATCCGCCCGGCGTGATCTCCCTTGGGCATCTCCTGGTGAATGATTCCGCTTCCCGCGGTCATCCATTGCACGTCGCCGGACGCAATCTCTCCGTGATTTCCCATGCTGTCGCCATGAGCCACGGTTCCCGCCAGAACATAAGTGATCGTCTCGATGCCTCGGTGCGGATGCCAGGGAAAGCCCGCCAGATAATCCTCCGGCACATCATTCCGAAAATCGTCCAGTAACAAAAACGGATCGAAGTCCGTGGTATTGCCGAATCCAAACGCCCGCCGGAGGTGCACTCCCGCGCCTTCCACCGTCGGCTTAGCCTTGACAAGTCTTTTCACTGGTCGTATTGACATTTTGTCCGCCTCGCTAAGGGCAGGATAAATCGTGCCCCTACTTCCCTTCTTCGGGTTCTGGTTTCGAGCCTGTCAACTGTCTCCGTAAACCGGAACGCTCGCGCCCTGAATCAATTTGGCGTCGTCGCTGCACAAAAACAAAATCACTCGCGCAATCTCTTCAGGCTTCGGCCAAGTTGCAAAGTTCGCCTTGGGCATGGCCTTCCGATTCGCCGGCGTATCGATAATACTCGGCAGAATCGAATTCGCCCGCACTCTGGTGCCTTTCAAGTCCGCCGCCAGGCTGTCGATCATTGCTACCGCAGCGGCCTTCGACGCGGCATACGCCGCTGCTCCAGCCGCGTGATCCACCGCGGCCTTGGAGGCCACATTCACAATCGCGCCACTCCCTTGCTTCACCATCACGCGCGCCGCCGCCCGCGCCAGCATAAATCCAGCCCGTAAATTCAGCGCAAGTTGCTGCTCGAAAACTTTCGTTTCCATCTCCCACAACTTCACTCCGCCGGCATACGCTCCCACCGCGTTCACCAAAGAATCCAAATGTCCCTGGCGCTCCACAATTCCGTTGATCAGTCTGCCCACCGCCGCCTCATCCGTAACGTCCACGTTAAATCCATCCAGCGACGCGCCGTCCGCCGCCACCAACTTCGCGCTGGCCGCCTTCTTCAACTCGTCCAGGTCGCCGGGCCTTTGAAATGTAACAATCACCCGCGCGCCCGCTTCCACAAACGCCAGGGACACTGCGCGCCCCAGTCCGCCCGTCCCGCCCGCCACCAAAACCACTTTGCCAGCCATGGTGCTCTCCAATCTCATCCAACCCTCGCATCTTGTCATAGCCACACGGCACGCTCAACTGCGGTTCTTCAGCAATTCGCCACAGCGCTTCCCGATGGCCGCTGGGACCATCCCCCCTCCCCGTTTTTTTGTAAGTGCGGATTCTAAAGGGTTTTAAGTCCTGTGTTTTGGAAGTGCGGATTCTAAACGAGTTATGGGGGCATTTTGCGGAAGTGCGGATTCTAAAGGGATTGGCATGCGCGGGCGTTGAAAGGTGGGAATGTTGAAAGGATTGAGGGTTTCTGAAGGACGCCAGGGACGGATAGGGATATCCAGAGGGAAGGACGAGGCATGGGCGGGCGTGGTGTGGCCGAAACATGGGGAATGGTAGCATCTGAGTACCGGAAGGTAAAGTACTTTACAGGGAACGGTCGAATTTCGAGGTTGAACGGTCGTTTTGAGAGGTTGATTGTCGAAGTCCAAGGCTCAGAAGTAAAACGCGGGAGGTAAAGAGGAGGCTAGCGAAAGCCAGCCCCACCCTTGCAAAAACCGCAAGGATGGGCCACCCAAAATCTGCGACCGGATTTAAGGGGCGCCCACCCGCCGGATCTCTTCGTACTGAGACTCACATTTCCGGAAACCGCTTCGGGAGTTGGCTTCCTTCAACCAATCGACCGCACCCGGCGTCGTGATACCAATCACCGCGAAGTATGAGCTACGTCACTTGCATCGCAGAGTGATACAGATAGAAGTGAAAAAGAGTTCTGTAAGACAAGCTCGATCATCCAGCATGACACTGCTAACAAGGGAGCAAGAGGTTCGTGAGACACACGCGAATTATCGTCACTCACTACGGCGGACCCGATGCACTTCAGGTGGTTGAAGAAGAGTGCCCCGAGCCGAAGGATGGTGAAGTGCGGGTGAGAGTGCTGGCCGCAGGCGTCTCCTTGCCCGACCTGCTGATGCGCGAGGGCGTTCATCCCGAGACGCCCCGGCTGCCCTTTACCCCAGGGTGGGATCTGATTGGGGTGGTGGATAAGGTCGGCGACGGTATCTCCGGAATCGAACAAGG
>JBGPLB010000166.1:0-11727 GCA_041486245.1 Candidatus Acidiferrum sp. | reverse complement strand
TGCGCGCAGGCTTGACGGTCTCCGCATCCATTCCCATCGCCGTTCTCTCCATCAGCATCTTGCGCGCCTTTGGCCGCTCCACCATCCTCGAGAACAACATCGTCCAGACAACCGGCTCCGCCGGCGAATCGCTCGCCGCGGGCGTCATGTTCACGATTCCCGCGCTCATTTTTCTCGGATTCGGGTCGGAGTTCACCTTCTGGCGGATTTTCCCGCTCGCTCTTCTCGGCGGATGGCTTGGCGTGCTCCTCATGGTTCCGCTGCGCCGCCAGCTCATCGTCAAGGAACACGGCAACCTCGCGTTTCCCGAGGGCACCGCTTGCGCCGACGTCCTTGTGGCAGGCGAGCGCGGCGGTTCGTTTGCCGGACGTGTCTTTTGGGGCCTCGGCCTCGGCGGCGTTTACACCGTCTTTATGAACATTTTCCAGGCCTGGACCCCGCAGCCCGAAAGCCAGCCCAAATGGTTTCCCGGCGCATCCTTCCGCGCCAACGTCACTTCCGAATATCTCGGCGTCGGCTACATCATCGGTCCGCGCGTTGCTGGAATTCTTTTCGCCGGAGGCATCGTCTCCTGGCTTGTGGTGATGCCCGCGATCCGGTTTTTCGGCCAGCTCGCCGGAAATGTGGCCATCTATCCTGGCACGATTCCTATTCCAGAGATGTCGCCAGATCAACTCTGGCGCACTTACATTCGCCCCATGGGCGCAGGCGCCGTCGCTGCCGCGGGCGTCATCACTCTGATTCGCACGATGCCTACGATCCTTGCTGCTCTCCGCTCCGGACTCAAGGATGTACGCGCTCAGGGCGGCGGCCAATCCTCAGCCTCCAGCCGCATCGATCAGGACATACCCATGCGCACCGTCATCGTGGGCTCGATTGTCGTCATCGTGATGCTTTGGGTTTTGTTGACCTTCCATCCCATGAAGGGCGCAAGTACCTTCTGGTATCAGAATTTATTCGCGGCATTCTTCGTCGTTGTTTTCGGATTCCTGTTTGTCACCGTTGCTTCTCGCATCAGCGGCCTCCTCGGCAATTCCTCCAATCCCGTCAGCGGGATGAGCATCGCCACGCTGATGGCCACTTGCGCTATCTTCTTTCTTGCCGGTTGGACCGCTCCAAACTACGCTGCCCTCGCGCTCATGATCGGCGGCGTGGTCTGCATCGCCGCGGCCATCGCCGGCGCCACTTCGCAAGATCTCAAAACCGGTTATCTCGTCGGCGCTACTCCGTATCGCCAGCAGCTCGGCCTGCTCATCGGCGTCACCGTTTCTACCGTCGCAATCGGCGCAACGCTCAACTTGATGAACGTCGGCCTCGAGAAATACGTTCCCACGCAAATCCCCGTGAATATCGCCGCGCTTCCTTCCGGTGTGAAAATTGAACGCGACGGCTTTGAGTATCGCGGCAAAACCTACACTCTGATCAACTCCCTCGGCTCCGGTGTCATCCCCGACGGCGAATATCTCTACGCCAGCGACTCAAAACAGATCGAAATCCAGTGGGCGCCAGGCATCGGCAGCGACAAGGCTCCCGCTCCGCAAGCGCGCCTCATGGCCACGGTCATCAACGGCATCTTGAATCAGAAACTTCCCTGGCGCCTGGTTCTGATGGGCGTGGCTCTGGTCATCGCCGTTGAAGTGCTCGGCGTGCGTTCGCTCGCCTTTGCTGTCGGTTCGTATCTTTCCATCGCTACCACTGCGACGATGTTTGCAGGCGGCCTGGTACGCTCGCTCGTCGAAGCCACCGCGAAGGAGAAAAAAGACGAAGGAGAAGCCAGCCCCGGCGCCCTCTTTTCCAGTGGACTGATCGCCGCAGGCGGTGTCTTCGGCTTGCTGGGAATTGTCATTAATCTTTTCCAGGATCCCGAAATCGCCACGCATGTCCCGGGCTGGTTCGGCCGCCTGCTAAATTTGCCCTGGCGCCCCGACCTCTTCGCCCTCGGCCCCAAGTTCTGGGCTGCGCTCGCCCCAAATGACAAATTGCCGGTGCCGACCCATGTCCAATCGCTCTTCGGCATGTTCATGTTCGTCCTCCTGGCCGCCTCGCTCTTCCATTTCGCCAGAAAGAAATTGAATTAAGGAAGGGCCTTACCAAAGAAAAATCCGGCGCGAAGTCAGCAATATCGTCCCGAACGCCGCTTTGACGAGCGCGTTCCGACACCGTAAACTTGAGAAGTATGGCATCCCGGTCGGGCGTCAAGAGCTATCGCGTCAGTTTCGATTTTTATATCACGCCTGGCGTGAAGATACTGCTTCTCGCAAACTTCGGGATATTCGTCCTCGAAGCGTTCATCTATCACTTTTCCGGCGTGGCCGGCTACAATCAGCTCCTCAAACGCTTTGGCCTCGTTCCCGCTGGTGTGCTGCCCGGCTTGCGAATCTGGCAGCCTTTCACTTATCTCTTCCTCCATGACGTCAACTATTTTCTGCACATCATCATGAATATGTTGATGCTCTGGATGTTCGGCCGCGAACTGGAAATGGTGTGGGGAAGAAATCGTTTCTTGCGATATTACTTTCTCACCGGCGTGGGGGCGGGATTAATCAACGTAGCCGTGAAAACCGTGCCTGCTCTTTTTGGTCACGGATTTTCGTATGATTCGACGATTGGCGCTTCCGGCGCAATTTTCGGGATCCTGATTGCCTGCGCGATTTTGTTTCCGGACCGGCGTGTTTATCTCTTCCCGATTCCAGTGGCGATGAGCATGCGCACGGTCGTGGCGATAATGACCGCGATTACATTCCTCGGCACATTCGGACTGGGGGACGACAAGGTGAGCCACATTTGCCATCTTGGCGGCATGCTGGTGGGGTACATTTATTTGCGGCGGGGATCGTTCCTGTACAGCGTTCGAAACACTGTTTCGGACTGGCAGCAGAAGCGCAATCGCAAACGATTTGACGTGTACATCAACAAGCACAAAAACGAGCCGCCCTCGCGCCCGGATCGCTGGGTCAATTAATTCGAATTTCGAAGTGGATGGAATCTTAGCGCAAAGTGACTGGTGGCTCGCGCAAACCATGCCGAGTGCGTTAAGCAGGGCCGCCGATGACGTGAAACTTCATGAAGTTGGTTGTGCCGCGAATGCCCATGGGCGTGCCTGCCACGATGCCGATGACATCTCCTTTACGAACAAGGCGTTCAGCGAGCAGACGCTTTTCCGAGATAGCCGCCAGGCCATCAATTTTGCGCACATCGGGAATGTGCCGCGGCATGACGCCCCAGATCAGCGCCATGCGCCGCCGCGTATCCGCTTCCGGCGAGAAGGCGATGATCGGCACGGCGGGGCGGTAGCAGGAAACCAGACGCGCGGTGAAGCCGCTGTGCGTGAACACGGCAATCAGCTTCATGTGCAGCTCGCGCGAGGCGTGACAGACGAGTTCCGCCACGGTCTCCGGCACCTTCAATTTTTCCATGGGCACGCGTCGTGGCGATTGCCAATCGCTGGCTTCGGCTGCTTCGATAATTCTCGCCATCATGCCGACGGCTTCGACGGGATATTTTCCCGTGGCGGTTTCCGCGGAAAGCATAACGGCATCCGAACCATCAAAAATTGCATTGGCCACGTCTGAGGCTTCCGCGCGCGTGGGCCGCGGATTTTCGGTCATGGATTCCAGCATCTGTGTAGCGGTGATCACGGGGCGGCGGAAGTGGCGCGCGCGGGCGATAATAGTTTTTTGCACGACAGGAACGCGCTCCGGGCTCATTTCCACGCCGAGATCGCCTCGCGCGACCATCACGCCATCGGCGGCGCGGAGGATGTCATCCAGATTTTCGATGGCTTCCGGTTTTTCCAGCTTGGCGATGACCGGAGTGGTTTTGCCCGCGCGCCGCACCAGGGACTTGGCAAGCAGCACATCCTCGGGCCGCCTCACAAAACTGACGGCGATGTAGTTCACGCCGTGCTTCAAAGCAAACGCAAGATCTTCACGGTCTTTCGGCGTGAGAGCGGGAACGCGTAGCTTGATTCCGGGCAGATTGATGCCTTTGTGCTCCCCAAGAGCGCCGCCATTCACGATTTCGCAAATGACTTCGGGACTTCGCACTTGCAGGACGCGCAATTCGATCAAGCCATCCGAGAGCAAGATGCGGTCTCCGCGATGGACTTCCCGCGGCAGGGGCCGAAAGGTGGTGCTGACACGCGTGGTATCGCCCAAGACTTTTGAAGTTGTAATGATGAAGCGCTGTCCGTCCCGTAACTGTATAGGCCTGCTTCCCGCGAGCGGTCCGGTGCGAATCTTCGGCCCTTGCAAGTCGGCGAGGATGGCGATTGGCTTTTCGTGTTCCGCGGACGCGGCGCGCAACGTGACTATATTCTGCGCGTGCTCTGCATGAGTGCCATGCGAAAAATTAAGCCGCGCCACATCCATGCCCGCATGCAGCAAACGGCCGATCATGCGGGGAGAGCAACTGGCCGGTCCGATGGTGCAAACGATTTTAGAATGACGAAAAGCCATAGAGTCCGGTGGGAGGGGAGCGGTAACCTTCTCTGCCTAGCGCGGGAGAAGGACAGCAGGCCTCCGTATTTGTTACCTTGTGGCGGCGAATTCCGCAACGATGCGCGCGAGGAAAGCGACGCCTTTATCGAAAGACGCGAGCGGAATGCGCTCGTCATCCGCGTGCATACGGCGGGAATCTGCGTCGGTCATGGGGAACGGCGAGACACCGTAGGCTTGCACGTTGTGAAGCCGCAACTGAGCCGAATCCGTCGCCCCGGCGGACATGAATGGAAGCACGGGGGCGCCGGAAAACTCTTGAGTGGCGGCCTTCGTAATTGTGGCATAGAAATCGGACTCCAGCGAAGAGGGGGGAGCGGCGAGTCCGGCGTCGGACTGGACTTCGAATCGGATTTGCGGGTCGTTCACCAATTTCGTCAGCTCTCCCACCAGCACGTCAATTGTGTCGCCAGGCAAAAGGCGGACGTTGAGCATGGCGCGGGCTTCGGAAGGGATCACGTTGGCGCGCACACCGGCCGTAAGCATAGTGGGCGCGATGGTATCGCGCAGCATGGAGTTCCATAGCGGGTTGGTTTCGGAGATGACGCGCTGTGCGTGCTCGCCGCGGTCCGGAGTATCAAGAGAGCGAATCCATTTGGCGAGTTCGTCGTCTTCGAGCGGGGCGAGTTGTTCGAAATAGCGGCGGACGATTGCCGTGTAGTGCAGCGGCGCGATGTATGCACCGATTTTGGCGACCGCCGCGGCGAGATGGAGGACGGCGTTGTCCTTAGTTGGAACCGAACCGTGACCCGAGGGACCGCGCGCGATCACCGCAACGTTTACAGGAACTTTTTCACTTGCTTGCACGGCGACATACTGCACCTTGCCGTTGTTCAGGACCACCCTGCCGCCCTCGTTAATGGCAAAACCCGCCGCAAATTTGTCCCAGTATTTGGCGATGAGCATCTTGATGCTGGCGTCGCCACCCTGTTCTTCATCGGCGGTGGCCAGAAAAATCACGTCGCGATTCACCCGGGCGTTCGAACGCTTCAAGGCAATGAACGCGGCAAGATTAGCCGCCAACATACCTTTGTCGTCGATAGAGCCGCGGCCGTACATGTAGCCGTCTTTGATTACCGCGCCGAAGGGATCGACGGTCCATTTGGACTTGTCCACGCCCACGACATCCATGTGCGCGACCAGTAGCAGGGCGCGAGACGGATCCGGCATGGCGGCGCTGCGCAGCCGCGCCACCAGCGCACTACGGCCCGGCGTCAGATCCAATAATTCCGGCGTGAAACCTTCCTTGGTCAAAATCCCGGCGATGTATTTGGCGGCAGCTTGCTCGTTGCCGGGAGGATTCGTGGTATCAATGCGGATGAGAGCGGCAAGCCAGCCTTCCGCCTCTTTTGCGAGCGCGGTGGTATCCCCGACGGGAGATTGCGTTGACTGGACAGCCGGCATGGCAGTGGATGGCGCTTGCGCCGCGAGGGGCGAAGCTGCAGCCAGGGTCAACAGCGACAATGCCACGGCGGGCATGAGAATAAGCATTCTGCGGTTCCAATTCACGAAAACATCCTCCGTCATACGTGTTAGATGCGGCCAAAGGCGTCCAGCCGAGCAAACCTTTGCAGATAACGCGCTTCATACTAACATGCAGGTGTGGGGGCCTGACCGCAGGCTTGGTAGTGCGTTGCGTAAGCTCAAACGCCCCGCAATCATTCCCCCTGATGTATGGGGCGCTGGTTCGGCGGCTGGGGATAAGTTCTAAGGCGAATCGAGGGGTTCCATGAAGACGATCGTTTGCGTGGTTTTACTGACATTTCTTGCAGTTGTGATCCTGTTGCCGCTGGGAGAAGAGCATGCGGCGGCCCAGGCACCCACGGGTCCGCAAGGGGGTGCGCCACCACCGACTGTGAAGGCGCCGCAGACTCCCGCTACGCCCCAACAACAGGCACCGCAGGGCGGAGTGAGCATCGCGGTCGAGGTGCCTGTGGTGACGCTCGACGTAATTGCCACCACGCAGCACGGCGACATCCTGACGGGCCTGAAGAAAGAGAATTTCCGGGTCACCGATGACGGCGTGACACAGACAATCACGAACTTTGGGCCGACCGAAGCTCCGATTACGATCGTGATGCTGATGGAGTTCAGCAGCCGCGGTTTGTACGAATGGTTCGCCTACCAGGCCAAGTATTGGGCGGACGCGTTCCTTCCGAATCTCCAGCAGAAAGACTGGGTCGCGCTGCGGACGTTTGACATGCAGATCCACGATGAAGTGGACTTCACGCAGAACAAAGACGAGGTTCGCAACGCCCTGTACCATCTCTATTTCCCCGGCTTCAGCGAATCGAACGTCTTTGACGCCGTGTTGAAAACAATCGACGACATGAAGGACGTGAAGGGGAAAAAATCAATCTTGCTGCTGGCTACCGGCGTGGACACATTCTCGAAACACACCCTGGACCAAACCATGAAGCAGTTGCGGCAAAGCGACGTCACGATCTTTTGTGTCGGTCTGGACAAGCCCTACCTTAATTTCCTGGAATCTCACGGGTCGCTAAACCCACACATGACTTACCTGCAGGGTGAAAACCAGATGAAGACTTTTGCGAATTTGACGGGCGGCTACGCGTGGTTCCCGCAATTCGACGGCGAACTTCCCGGAATCTTCCACGATGTCGCGGCGTACCTGCGGCACCAGTACAGCCTGTCGTACACGCCGACGAGCGGCGGAAAAGACAACAAGTTCCACAAGGTCAAGATTGAGCTGGTGGATGCCAATGGCGGCCCACTGGAAATCCACAATCAAAAAGGCAAAAAGGAGAAGTGGGTGGTTTACGCCCGCGAGGGTTACGAGCCGCAAAAAGCCGGGGCCAGCGATTGATTATTTTTGAGGCGAATAGCAAGAGCCGCACTCGGCCGCTGGCTAGTAGCCGCGCGCGAAATCAACCTGGTTGAACATTTCGCGGCCGTCAAACCAGCGTTCCAACAGATCCATCAGGAGAGCAGTTTCGCGATGCCACAGGCGGTCGCTTACGGCGCTGGTGTGCGGGGTGATGAAGAGATTCGGCGCCTTCCAGAGGGGGCTTTCCGGAGGAAGCGGCTCGACGGACGTGACGTCAAGCGCCGCGCCCGCGAGAGCACCCTTCTCCAGAGCGTGTAGGAGAGCCGCTTCGTCCAAGAGTGAGCCACGACCGATATTGATGAGGCGCGCGCCGGGCTTCATACGCGCGATTTGTGCGGCGCCGATGAGGTGCCGCGTCTCCAATGTTTCCGGCGCGGCGATGACGACATAATCCGCGTGCGGCAGAGCTTCTTCAAGTTGCGAGGCGGGGACGATTTTTTCCGCGCGCGTGGAGTCGCCTTTGCCGGAGCGGGTTACGCCCCAAACGCGCATGTCGAAGGCGCAAGCGCGCTTGGCGAGTTCGCGGCCGATCGAGCCGAATCCCACGATGAGCAGGACTTGGCCGCTGAGTTCGGTGAGGTGCTGCGGCTTGTTCCAGATGTCCTGCTGGCCCCAGCGCGAGCGGTCTTGATGGCGCGTGGAATCCGGAAAATTACGCGCGAGCGCCAAGAGAAGCCCCATGGTGTGCTCGGCCATTGGCGGAGAGAAGACTCCGCTGGGATTTGTGACCACGATTCCGGAATCGCGCAGCTCGGGATACATCAATTGCGCCACGCCAGCGGCGGTGGAGTGAAACCACTTCAGTTTCTTGGCGTGCGTAAGCTGTTCGGCGCGGAGGGAGTAGCCGACGAAAATATCCGTGTCCGGCAACTCGGCCGGGAGTTCATCGTAATCAGGCAAATGGACAACGCGCATCTCCGGCCATCGCGCGCGGATGGTTTGCGGCATCACCGGTTGCGGGCGCCAAAATGTGAACGGATGCCAGACACAGATGACCAGCTTTGTTTCAGATGGCTTGGTGCGGTTCATTCGTGTGGGTCGCGGTGTTTCCAATATAAGAGCAAACCGAGGATGAGGCCCAGCCCGCCGGTGCCAAGGATGAATGGGCGTGAGAGGGGTAGAGCGAACCAACAAATCACGACGAGGCCGACGGAAACGATAGCACCCACGGGCGTGCCGGGGATGGTGATGGTGCCGAAAGAACGCTGGCGAGTTTGGCCAGGCTCCGGAGGCTTTTGCGAAGCGGGTTCGTAACTGGGGCTCATGTTACCGCCTTGTGGCGATGCGCAAATCTTGACCGGTCATTTCCGATGGTTCAGGCTGGCCCAGCGCGGCAAGCATCGTCGGCGCAAGGTCGCGCAGAGAGCCGCCCGGTTTCAATTGCAGCGAATCGTTGTCGCTGACGAGGATGAGCGGCACAGGATTGGTGGTGTGATAGGTGTGCGGGCCGCCGGTGACGGGATCGACCATGGTCTCGGCGTTGCCGTGATCGGCGGTGATGAGCCAGACGCCGCCGCGCGGCTTGAGCGTTTGATAAATCGTGGCGAGACCAGCGTCGACGGCTTCGACGGCCTTGATGGTGGCTTCGAGGTTGCCGGAATGGCCGACCATGTCAGCGTTCGCGTAATTCATGATGATGGCGTCGAAGTCGCCCTTCTCGATGGCTTTTACTACCGTGCCCGTGATTCCAGCGGCTGACATTTCCGGCTTGAGGTCGTAGGTGGCGACTTTGGGTGAAGGCACCAGAATGCGCTCTTCGCCGCCAAAGGGTTTTTCGACGCCACCGTTGAAAAAATAGGTGACGTGCGCGTACTTTTCGGTTTCGGCGCAGCGCAAGTTCTTGTACCGAAGCTCTTCAAAGACTTGGGCGAGGATGTGCTCGAGTTTTTCCGGAGCAATGACGTAGTTCAGCCACGGCCAATTTTTGTCGTACTGGGTCATGGCGACGTAGAAGAGATTTTTGGGACGCTTCGCGTCGGCGATTTTGTCGAAGCCAGGTTCGATCAGGGCGCGGGTCATTTGACGGGCGCGGTCGGCGCGGAAGTTGAAAAAGATCACGGCGTCGTCATCATGAATCGTGGCGATCGGTGCAGCTGCCGCTCCGTTTCCTTTGGTGATGACGATGGGCTTCACGAACTCGTCGGTGACGCCTTGTTCGTAGCTTTTTTGGAGCGCGGCGATGGGGTCGTCTGAATGCGTTTCCGCTTCGCCGTGAACCACCGCGCAATAGGCCAACTCCACTCGTTCCCAGCGGTTGTCACGGTCCATCGCAAAGTAGCGGCCGGTGAGCGTTGCTATTTCGCCCACGCCGAGTTCGCGCATTTTTTGTTGCAATTGGCGGACGTAGTCGCGGCCGCTGTTGGGCGGCGTGTCGCGGCCATCCATGAAGCAATGTACGAAGACGCGCTGGACCTTTTGTTGCTTGGCCATTTCGAGCAGCGCAAAGAGGTGCTGGATGTGCGAGTGCACGCCGCCGTCGCTCAGCAGCCCGAGCAGGTGCAACTGGCGGTTCCGTCCGCGCTCCATCGCTTGATGAAAGAGCGGCACGCTCTGCAATTGTTTGTTGGCAATCAGAAGGTCAATGCGCGTGATGTCCATGTGCACGATTCGGCCTGCGCCCATGTTCATGTGGCCGACTTCGCTGTTACCCATCTGTCCTTCGGGCAATCCGACGTAAGGACCCGACGTCTGAATCAGCGTGTTGGAAAATTTCTTGAGCAGGTCGTCATAGGCGGGCTTGCGGGCCAGCGCGATGGCGTTGCCTTTTGTCTCCGCGCGATAGCCCCAGCCGTCGAGCACGGTTAGCACAATTGGTTTTGGTCGTTTGGTCATAGCTTCATGTTATGCGGCCAAACGAAGGACGATCCTTTCCATACAGACTGCGCTCGCTAGATATATTCTCGATGTCGAAGTACTTTCGCAAAAACTTGTGGTCGATTGTTTGCTCATACTCACCCTTTTCATTGACGAGCCAGATGCAGTCGAGGCCATCTGTCTTGCTGTAGTATCCGATTCGGAATCGTCGACCGACGTTCTTCCGCCATGATGAAGAAGGTGAAGTCTTAGCGCGAACCACAGAACGGGGCGGAAAAGGCTGGCGAAATCGAATCTTTTGTTGCTTCACCTGGAAAACTCTCTAAGGGCAGTCAACAGGCGGTCTACTTCCTCCGCGGTGTTGTAATGAACGAGTCCGATTCGCAGAAGGCCGCCGATGGCTTCGACGCCGAGGCGTTCCGTCAAGTTCAGTGCGTAGTAATTGCCGTCCCACGTGAAGATGCCGCGCTCGCCCAGGAATGTCGCTATTTCCGTAGGAGTGTAATTGGCGAGACGCAGGGAAACCGTCGAGCAGCGGTGGTGAAACTGTTTCGGATCGCTGATGCCGAAAAATCTTAACCCGGGAATGGCGAGCAGTCCTTGGACCAGGCGCGAGAGCAACGCCATCTCGTGTTGGCGCGTTGCGCGATAGGCCGCCAGCAAAGCGCTGCGGCGGTCCTTTGCCGCGGGATCGCATCGCCTGCCCAGTTCCGCGAGGTAATCCACCGCCGCGCCGATGCCCGCGATTAGTTCTTGCACTTGCGTTCCGGTTTCCCAGCGATCGGGGAGCGAATCCGGCGCGGGGCGCACTTTGTAAGGACGGACGCGCAGCAGATGTTCGCGCTTGCCGTAAAGCGTGCCCATGTGCGGGCCGAAGAATTTGTAGGGCGAGCAGACCAGGAAATCGCAACCGAGGGCGCGCACGTCAATTGGGCCGTGAGGGGCGTAATGGACCGCGTCGATGAACATCAGAGCGCCGGCGGCATGGGCCAGTTTTGTGATCTCGGCGACGGGATTGATCGTGCCCACGGCGTTCGAAGCGTAGCCCACGGCTACCAGCTTTGTTTTCGCGGTTATTTTTTCCTTCAAGTCATCGAGGTCCAGGGTGCAATCCGATTCGCGAATGTCGACTTGGCGAATAACTACGCCCTTCTCTTCCAGCACGCGCCACGGCGCGACGTTTGCGTCGTGGTCCAGCGTGGTCACGACAATTTCATCGCCCGAATTCAGTTCACGACCGATCGCTCGCGAGAGCGCGAACGTGATCGTGGTCATGTTCTGCCCGAAAACGATTTCATCCTTGTCGCAATTGAAAAAATCGGCCATGGCCGCGCGCGCGGAGGCGATGATGGCATCGTTGCTGCGGCTGGTGGCAAACGCGCCACAGGTGTTGGCATTCGAGTTTAGAAAATAGCTTTGAACCGCGTCCATCACCTGCTTGGGCACTTGCGTGCCCGCGGGTCCATCCAGGAAGGCTGCCTGGTGCCCATTCACCTGCAATTGCAGCGAGGGGAACTGCGCCCGCACCCAAGCGACATCCAGCGGCTTGCTTTCTGTTCCATGCATCAC
>JBGPLB010000165.1:0-11754 GCA_041486245.1 Candidatus Acidiferrum sp. | reverse complement strand
TCCATCTGATCGCAAATGGCGACTTTGAAGCCGCCGCGGATCAGCCGGGCGATATATCCGTCCGCAGCATGATATGGAACACCGCACATCGGTATCGGCTGGCCTTTTTCGCGGTTGCGAGAAGTCAAAGTGATTTGCAGTTCGCGCGCGGCCAGAATGGCGTCTTCGTAGAAGAGTTCGTAAAAATCGCCGAGGCGGAAGAGCAGCAAGGCGTGCGGGTAGCGCGTTTTGATCGCGTGATACTGCTGCATCAGAGGTGAGGTGGGCTCGCTCATAACTCAGTCAGAGATGTTCAGCGCCTGGGGAAACACGACTACACGCCCTCTTTCGCGCCTGAATGGCAGGGGCACGGCCTGCCGTGCCCCTGCAAGCAAAGTCGCAGCCAGTTTCGAATGGAATGTCCTGCTCATTCGCGGATTCCCAGCTCGTCCAAAATAAAAGCATAATCGAGCGCAATTTCGCGCAAATAATCGTAGCGGCCTGACGCACCGCCGTGTCCCGCCCCCATATTTGTTTTCAAGAGAAGTTTGTTCGAATCGGTTTTCAGCGTGCGCAACTTGGCCACATATTTCGCCGGCTCCCAATACATGACTTGGCTGTCGTTCAGTCCGGTCTTCACCAGCATCGCGGGATAAGCTTTTGCCCCGAGGTTCGTATAGGGACAATAACTTTTCATGTAGAAATAGTCCTCTGGAACGCGCGGGTCGCCCCATTCCTCATATTCGCCGACGGTGAGCGGCAATGAAGCGTCGAGCATCGTGTTGAGCACATCGAGGAAAGGCACATGGTTAATGACCATGCGGAAAAGATCGGGCCGCATGTTTGCAACCGCTCCCATCAGAAGACCGCCGGCGCTGCCGCCTTCGATGATGAGATTCTGCGATGCAGAATAGCGCTGGGCAATCAGGTGTTCCGCCGCCGCAATAAAATCCGTAAACGTGTTGCGCTTCTGGCGCAAGCGGCTCGTGTCGTGCCAGGGCTTGCCGAGTTCACCGCCGCCTCGGATGTGAGCGACGGCATAGATCACACCCCGATCAAGCAGACTGACACGGTTCGAATTGAAATTCACAGCGATCGAATGGCCGTAGCTTCCATAGCCGTAGAGCAGCATGGGAGCCGAGCCATCGAGCGGGGTGTCTCGACGATAGATAAGCGAAATGGGAATACGCGCCCCATCCTGACTTGTGGCGTGCAACCGTTCGCTGACATATTGCGAGGAATCGTAGCCGCCGAGGACGGGCTGCTCTTTGCGAAGCACGCGTTCTCGCGTGCGCACATCGTAGTCGAAGACGGAGCGAGGGGTGACGAAGGATTCGTACTGAAAACGCACAAAAGTTGCGTCAAATTCGGGATTGTCTCCCAGCGACGCGTTGTAGGCGGGCTCCGTGAACTCGATGCGGTGCGAGGCGGAGAGCGCATCGCGTGCTTCGATGCTGAGGTCTATGATGCGGAGACAGGGCAGCCCGCCTTCCCGTTCGAACAGCACCAGGTGAGAACGAAACACCTCGACGCCGGCGAGCATCACGTCCGAACGATTGGGCACGATCTCGCGCCATTTGTCACGTTGCGGACTCGCGACGGGCGCGCTGGCCAGCCTGAACGTCCGTCCGCCAGAGTTGGTGCGGATGAAAAAGTAGCCCCCGATGTCGTCGGAATTCGCGCCGCGTGCCTCGCGGGTGAGCGGATTCGGATGATGGTCCACGTAATACTCATGGTCGGCTATGCGCGGAGCAATCACGCGAAACTCGCCGTTCGGTTGGGCCGCAGGCAGAAACCTCACTTCACTCGTCGTGTGGCTGGCAATGACGAGCAGAAGAAATGCGCCGCTGCGGGTACGATCGATCTCGATGCGGAAGCGCTCGTCGGCTTCTTCATAAATCAGCGTGTCCGGCTCAGAGGACCCGACCAAGTGGCGATAGATGCGATGGGAGCGTTTCGTGGTCGCGTCTTCGACGGTGTAGAAAAGTGTGCGATTGTCCGCCGCCCAAGCTCCGCTGGTGACTCGTTCGATGGCCTCAGGGAAGAGTTCGCCGCTCCACATATTCTTGATGTGCAGCGTGTACTGCCGGAATCCCGTGGTATCCAGCGCATAGGCAAGCAACTGGTTGTCATTGCTAACGTCGAGAGCGCCAAGACCCAGAAAAGAGTGGCCTTCCGCCAGGTGATTCAGGTCCAAAAGTATCTCGTCAAGTGAGCCGCTCGCGTCGGTACGGCGGCAGTGCATCGGATACTGCTTGCCCTGCTCGGTGCATGTGAAATAGAGATAGCCGCGGAGTCGATAGGGAACAGACAGATCCGTCTGAAGAATGCGCCCGAGCATTTCCTGGTAGAGCGCTTCTTGAAAAGGTTCGGTAGGCCTCAGGGTCGCATCGGTATACGTGTTTTCCGCCTCGAGATAGGAGATGACCTCAGGGTTGTCTTTTTGGCGGAGCCAAGCGTAATGGTCCACGCGGCGGTCGCCGTGCAAAACAGTCTCGACCGGCTCGCGGCGCGCTAGCGGCGGCGATAACGGTAGGGTGACGGCCTTCTCGTTCGAAAGAAGTGGCGCTTCTGTTTTGGCGTCTGGGTTCATGCGTCTCTTGATCTGATTCGCGCGGCGGGGTGGGCGCCGGGCGTCGCGCCGGATTTAGCCGGGGTCACGCTGAGCAAGGATGAAACAGGTTCGTCCGCTATACTAGCGGAAGTCAGCGGCGGGAGAAAGCCGGGGCGCGGAACGGCAAGGACAGAGATGGGGCAGGAAGTTGAAATCAAACTGCGGATCAGCGACGCAAAGGTCTTGAGGCGTGCTTTGAAACGGCTGGGTGCGCGTCCCGCGAGCGCTGGAACAAGCCGCGTACATGAATGGAACGTCATTTTTGATACACCGCAGGGCGGGCTGGCCAAGCACGGACAACTGCTTCGGATACGGATGGAAACGCCGGCTGCCAAATCAAAAAAGGGAAAGCTAAGGCTCGGTCAGCGCGCAATGCTCACGTTCAAGCGGCCTGTTGTTGCGGGATCGGCCACTCCAGGCAACGCAAAAGAGAACCATCGCCATAAAGTGCGCGAAGAGTTTGAAGTCGAAGTGGCGGATGCCGGCGTCCTCACGACAATATTTGAAGGGCTAGGACTGAAGGGATGGTTCCACTACGAAAAGTACCGCACGACGTTTCGCTTGCCCGGCAGCGCGAGTTGGGCGAAGGGATTACTCATTGAAGTGGATGAAACACCCATTGGAGTATTCGTCGAGCTGGAAGGGCCGGGGGCCGCGATTGATCGCGCAGCGCACGAACTCGGCTACTCCAGGCGGGACTACGTCTTAAAGAACTACCTCGTGCTGTACGTGGAAGAATGCCGGCGGCAGGGCACAGAACCCAAGGATATGGTCTTCGCAGCCCCCAAATAGCCGACGCAAAAGAAAAAATTCAAAAAAAATCGCCTGCAAAGTCATTCTTTTCTTGACATTGATGCGCGCGCAGCTTAAGACTGCACGTGCGACTGCCGAATGGTGCTGCAATTGCTCCCGTTTGGCAGTTGACGCGTGTTTAGCCTTTAAACGGCTAGCACGCAGGAGCGGATTCTCATCCAATGAAAGCGTCCAACGAACTCGAACCTGGCCCTAGTAGCTGGACCGCGAACCGGTCTGGCGGGGGCGGGCTTGGGAAGGGCGATTGGGCAACGTCGCGCGAGGCGCAAGGTCTCCCGCAGGCGGTAGGGTGGGGAGGGTTTGCACAGGGCTAACGGTAAGTCCATTTTTCTGAGGCACTTGCCCGCAGCCGAGGTGATTTCGGCCCGCGGGCTTTTTTGTTTCTGGACGAGGGCGTGAAACGGCCCCAACCAGAAGAAAGGGACGCGGTCGCAGTTAAGAGGCAACTCCATGGAACTATACGCGACGGAACTAATGGGCGCAGCAGCGTACGACGCGCAGGGGAATTTTGTTGGTCGAGTGCGCGAGTTCTTTATTGAACCGGCGCAAGCGACAAACCGGTTGTCGCATTTTCTGTTGTCCCGCGGCCGATTCCAGCCGCTGATAGCCCGGCATGACCAGATTGCCACGGTAGCTCCCGGCACGATACGGCTGAGCGTTAGCGAGCGGGCGCTGCAACTATACGAACCGAACGAGTCGTTGCTGGCGGTGCGAAAAGATTTGATGGACCAGCAGATTATCGACACGCGGGGACGCAAGGTAGTTCGCGTGAATGATGTAGATCTGACGGAACTGCGCACCAATGGAAATGTGGAACTGCGGGTTACGCAGGTTGACGTGGGGCTGCCGGGCGCGGTGCGGAGGCTCTTGCAGGGAGTCGTATCGCCGGGTGTCATTCGGAAGCTACAGAGCAAATTGCCGCAAAGTGTCATCCGGTGGGAATTCGTAAACTTGATCGAGTCGGATCCCCTGCGCCGCGTCAAGCTGCGCATCACTCATGAAAAGCTGGAAGACCTGCACCCGGCGGACCTGGCCGAGATCATAGAGCACCTATCGGCCGCAGAGCGGCAGGGAATTATCGCTTCGCTCGATGAAGAGACTGCTGCTTCCGTTCTGGCGGAGCTCGATGAGCGGCTGACGACGCAGATCGTCGAGAAGTTGGATCCCGAAAAGGCTGCCGACATTCTCGAAGAGATGGCGCCGGATGCCGCTGCCGACCTCCTGGCGGACCTCCCAAAAGAGACGTCCGAAGAATTGTTGGAAGAGATGCCCGGACAGGAAGCCGACGAAGTGCGCGAACTCCTGGCGTTCGATCCTTCCACGGCTGGGGGGATGATGAATACGGAGTTTGTGTTCGTGGGAGAAGAATCGAGACGGGAAGAGGTGCTCGCTTGGATTCGCGGCCTCGAGCTGAATCTCGATCAGCTCGACACGATTGTGCTGCTGGACAAGGAGGCGGAGTATTCCGGCACGGTTTCCGTAGCGCGATTGTTGATGGCCGCCCCAGAACAGATGATGTCGGATTTGCGAAGCGAGCCGCTCCTGAGTATTGCAGCCGACGCTGATGAAAAGGACGTTTTTGAGCTGTTCGACAAATACAATTTGAGGATGTTAACCGTCGTGGATGAGGAGATGCGCCCCATCGGGACAGTCACGGTGGACGATGTGGTTTCGCGGCTGGTGAAGCAGTAAGAAGGGAATTGGAAGCGGCGGATGAACTGGGGAATTCTCAAATCGAGTTTTGAAGGTCTGCAGACGCGCGGCACGGACTTGCAGCAGAAGATTCGCGGCCTACGCCGCCGCTTGACCTTGCTGCTTGCGGTTGTCGGGCCGGGGCTGATCACCTCCAACGTCGACAACGATGCCGGCGGCATCGCGGTTTATTCGCAGGCGGGCGCGCACTATGGCTACGCCATGCTCTGGGCGCTGATTCCTATGACCATCGCCCTCTACGTTACGGAAGAGATGTGCGCGCGCATGGGCGTCATCACCGGCAAAGGGCTATCCGATCTGATTCGCGAGGAGTTCGGATTCCGCTCTACTTTTTTTGTGATGATCGCGGGCTTCTTCGTCGATTTGGCAAACGTGGTGGCGGAGTTTGCAGGCGTGGCCGCGGCCATGGAGATGTTCCACGTCAGCAGGTACATTGCGGTCCCTATCGCCGCGCTACTTGTCTGGATTCTGGTGTTACGCGGAACGTACCGCCAGGTCGAGGTCATTTTCCTTGTTGCATGCGGATTCTACGTCACGTACATCGTTTCCGCTTTGCTGGCCAAACCGAACTGGTTGGAAGCGGCCCAGCACGTCGTCATTCCGAACCTTCAGTTTAATTCGGGCTATTTGCTGACTTTAACGGCTCTGGTGGGCACGACGATTGCGCCGTGGCAGTTTTTCTACTTGCAGGCAGGCTTCGTCGAGAAAAAGGTCGGGCCGAGGCAGTATCCGCAAGCGCGCGCCGACGTTCTGGTTGGCAGCATCAGTTGCATGGTGATCGTGTTTTTCATTATCGTGGCCACGGCGGCGACACTGTATGCTTCCGGCCAGCGCGACATTTCCGATGCGGTCCAGGCGGCCAAAGCACTAATCCCTCTGGCCGGCAAGTGGGCTGGATTTACTTTTGCCTTCGGTTTGTTGAACGCCTCGCTCTTCGCGGCCTCGATTTTGCCTCTCTCGACGGCGCATGTCATCTGCGAGGGTCTGGGATTCGAAGCTGGAATCGATCACAAGTTCAAGGATGCAAGAATATTTTACGGCCTTTACACGCTCCTGATTGTGGCCGGAGCGGGCATCATCCTCCTCCCGCACGTTCCTCTCTGGAAGATTTTCATTTTTTCACAAGTAGGGAACGGTGTCTGGCTGCCCATCGTGATCATATTCATCCTGCTACTCGTAAATCGCAGGGATTTGATGGGCGAGCATGTGAATACTCTGACATTCAATATCGTAGCGTGGGTGACTGCGGTTGCGATGATTATCCTGACCCTGGTTCTAGTCTATACATCGCTCTTCCAGACCGCCCCGCCTCCCGGGGGCTGACGCCAAGCACCGGAATGCTTGAATAAATGGTGCACAAGACAACAACGGGGCATTGCGCCATTGCCAAATCGTGTGTTAACTTTGCGGCGTAAAGAAGAAACGCCTGGGAACGCCGTGCCGCATACTCACTCACACAAGACGCTGCAAGTTTCTGCCTCCGGCGCGCTGGGCCCGGTTACCCCCGAAGAGGCGCGGCTCCTCGAAAAGCTGGATCTGGAGCGCTTGCCGCGACACGTGGCCGTGATCATGGATGGGAACGGGCGGTGGGCGCAGCAGAGGCACTTGCCGCGAGTGGCAGGCCACCGCTCGGGCACGAAGACCGCGCGTTCGACGATTGAGACCTGTGCGCGACTGAAGATCGAGGCGCTTACCCTTTACGCGTTTTCCGTGGAAAACTGGCGGCGACCGAAAGCGGAAATAGACTTCCTCATGCAATTACTGCGCGAGTATCTGCGCAAGGAAATGCCGCTGTTGCAGAAAAACAATATCCGCATGCGATTTTTGGGCCGCACGGACGAACTGCCGAAAGGCGTGCAGGACGATGTCCGCGACGCGATGGAACGAACGGCAGGGAACAAGGGCATGGTGCTCTGCGTGGCGCTGAACTATGGCGGCCGCGCGGAAATTGTGGACGCTATGAACGCGATTTTGGCCGAGCAGAACGGGCACGCCGGCCGCGCGCCGATCACGGAAGAGACCCTCACCCGGCACATGTACACGAGTGGATTGCCGGACCCCGATCTGCTCATTCGCACGAGCGGAGAGTTGCGCGTCAGCAATTTTTTGCTGTGGCAGATCGCCTACGCGGAAATCTTCGTGACAGAAACGCTCTGGCCCGATTTCAAGCGGGCGCGTCTGCTTGAGGCACTCCTCGAATACCAAAAACGCGAGCGCCGGTACGGCGGGATACACGAGGGTCAGGCCGTCCCGGAGAACCCAGCGCGCGTCGTGGGCAAGTGAAGAATTCTCACCAGAGGCAACACTTCAGTTGTTTGTGATTCTCCCTCGTGATTTATTCCCCTTGATGTGATGAGATGGAGCCAGTAATTCTTCAGGGGATCCCATTTCTATGACTTGGAAGCGCGTGGCGACCGCCGTCGTTCTTATCCCGTGTGTGGTCGGCCTGGTATTGTGGGGCTCGACGGCAGTCGTGGCATTAGGACTTGCGCTGGTGATAGCGCTTGCGCTGTTCGAATACTTTGCCCTGGGCGATGCCATCGGCCATCGCGCCTATCGATTCTGGACAGCGACGTGCGCTCTGGCGCTTGTCTACGTGCAATGGCTGGCGGCTATCGCGCCATCCTATGAACTCGTCGGTGGGCTGACCTTTCATCGCGAGGTCGGCCGAATGTTAGGGGTCATTCCAACCGTCCAGGATGTTTTTTTTGTTTTTGTGCTCGGGATTGGTGCGCTGACGCTTTGGACGAGGCGTCCGATTGTGGAAGCCCTGCCAGCGGCGGGAATTAGTTCCAGCGGGCTCATCCTGGTGGCATTTCCGCTGACGTACGCAATTCGCCTGCAGGGACTAAGAGCGGACGGACCAAAATTATTGTTGTTTGCACTGGTCATTACGTGGGCCGGGGACACCGCGGCCTACTTTGTGGGCCGCGCGATAGGGAAGCGCCGGCTGGCTCCTGTGCTGAGCCCAAAAAAAACTTGGGAAGGGACAATCGCAAGCATTCTCGGAGCGCTATTGGTTGCCGTTGCTTTTTCGAGATGGCTCAGCCTGCCGTTGCCTCATTTGCTAGGCATGGCTGTAGCGGGGAATATCGCGGGTCAAGCAGGTGATCTCTTGGAATCCGCTTACAAACGAAGCGCCGGCGTCAAAGATTCTGGAACACTGCTGCCCGGGCATGGCGGCATGCTGGACAGGGTCGATGCATTGATTCTGGCAATCCCGGTTGTCTGGTACTATTGGATTTGGATCTACGCGCCCAGCAAGTAGGTCCACAGGTCCTTCCACCCAGGGGCAGGAGACAGACAAGAATGTCTGTCCCGGCAAATTCGGCGCTAAACGGAGAAAAGATTCGTCCTTGAAGCGGCTATCCATTTTGGGTTCAACAGGCTCGATTGGACGGCAGTGCCTTTCCGTCGTGGAGGCACTGCCGGAGCGGTTTGGCGTCGTTGCGCTGGCCGCGGGCGGCAACGTCGAGGAATTGACCGGCCAGATTGAACGGCATCGGCCGGAAGTGGTTTCCGTAGGTGATCAAAAGAAAGCCGACGAACTAGCCTCCGCGCTGCGCGCCAAGGGAATCGCTCCGCTTCCGGCCATCCATCATGGCCGCGAAGGGATTCTGGCTGTCGGGACACACTCTAAAGCGGACATTGTGGTATCTGCTGCCGTTGGCGTCGTCGGCCTGGAAGCCACCTACGAAGCGGTGAAACGAGGAAAAACCGTAGCCCTTTCGAACAAGGAAGTTTTGGTGGCCGCGGGAGAATTGGTCATGGCCGCGGTGAAGCAGGCAGGCCGCGAATTGTTGCCCGTGGACAGCGAGCATAATGCCGTTCACCAATGCCTGCGCGGCGGGACCCGTGCCGAAGTGAAGCGGATCGTGCTGACGGCGAGCGGCGGGCCCTTTCGAACAACGCCACTTGCTGAGCTCGATAATGTGTCGCCAGAGCAAGCGCTCGCGCATCCAAACTGGAAGATGGGCAACCGCATCACGATTGATTCCGCGACCATGATGAACAAGGGT
The DNA here is from genome assembly GCA_041486245.1 of Candidatus Acidiferrum sp. Taxonomy (GTDB): domain Bacteria; phylum Acidobacteriota; class Terriglobia; order Acidiferrales; family UBA7541; genus Acidiferrum. Next base: position 2,616 of record JBGPLB010000165.1, on the reverse strand, counting down.
TTCGAGGTGATCGAAGCGGGCTGGCTCTTCGGCGTGCGGCCCGATCAGATTGACGTCCTCATTCACCCGCAGTCCACCGTTCATTCCATGGTCGAGTTTGTGGATGGTTCGATTCTTGCGCAACTGGGTCCAACGGATATGCGGATGCCCATCCAATATGCGTTAACCTATCCGGAGAGAGCGGCGTCTAATCAAGTTGCCCTGGATTGGCGCAAGCTGCGGCGGTTGGATTTCCAGAAAGTCTCTACCCGGCGTTTCCCCTGCCTTCGTCTGGCGCGCGAAGCGATGAAAAAGGGCGGGGCGCTGCCTTGCGCGCTGAATGCCGCGGATGAGGTCGCCGTAGCGGCGTTTCTGGAGCGGCGGCTGCCGTTCAAAGGGATCGCGGAAGTGATCGAGCGCGTGTTGGGGCGCACGCCGCGCGTACGATTTGAAAATATGGACGACGTGCTGGCAGCCGACGCCGAAGCGCGACGGACGGCAAAAGAAGAAGTGAAGCGTTTGACGGCAACGGCAGTGGCGGTTTCCTAAGATTCGTAAGAAGGGGAAGACGGAGATATGGCAGCGGTTTACCTACTAGTTGGAATCGGCCTGGTGCTCGGCGTAATGGTCCTTATTCACGAATGGGGACACTTCATCGTCGCGCGCATGTGCGGCGTGCGCGTGGACGTATTTTCTATCGGTTTCGGTCCGCGCCTCTTTGGATGGAAGAAAGGGCCAACGGACTACCGAGTGAGTGCGCTGCCGCTCGGCGGATATGTCCGCATGGCTGGGCAAGACCTCTCCGAGGTTGACTCTGGCGATAAACCGCCCACTGGCGCGCCCGACGAGTTGATGAGCAAGCCGCGATGGCAGCGGGCGCTGATCTCGTTTGCGGGCCCTGCCGTGAACCTGATTTTCCCAATATTTCTCCTAACCGGCCTATTCACCATGGTGGGAGTGCCGTATCCCGCTTACCTGAATGCTCCAGTCCATGTAACGGCCCTGCCTCCGAGCTCTGACGCGGCGCCGAGTCCACTAAAGTTGGGCGACACCGTTCTTTCAATCAACGGGACGGCGACTCCCAACTGGGAACAGGCGTTGCTCGCGCTCAAGCAGGTCGGGCCGGGGACGACGATAAAGCTGGAAGTCGACGATACGGGCACTCGCCGGACGGTCGAGGTTCCTGCGAAAGCGGCATCCGACCCGAGCCGGATCCTCGGATATGCGCCCATTCGTCCGATCATCGATCAGGTCGCTCCGGGCACACCAGCGGATCGCGCAGGATTACGCGAGGGCGATGCGATTACGGCAGTGAACGGAAACAAGATTGAGTTCTGGGAGCAGTTCCGAGCGGCTACGCAGTCGTCGAACGGCCAGCCCATGACGCTGGACGTCAACCGCAAGGGGCAGGCCATCCACATTGTCGTAACTCCCAAAAGAGACGCAGCGAACACCGGAGAAAATGCCTATCAGATTGGGGTTCTTCCTCGAGACGACAGCGCATACAAGCACGTAACTTTTAGCGAGAGCTTGAAGTTCGCCGGCGCGGAAACCGTGGACACCATTGGACGAACCGTGGACGTGGTCGGCAAGCTGTTCAGCGGAAAGGTCTCCATCAAGCAGCTTCAAGGGCCCGTGGGGATCTCGAGCATGGCGGGACAGGCGGTGCGCCGCGGGCCACTCGACGTAATTTCTCTCATGGTGCTGATCAGCATCAACCTAGGGATCTTAAATCTCTTGCCGATTCCGATCCTGGATGGCGGAAATATTCTGCTTTTGGGGGTTGAGGGAATTATGCGGCGCGATTTGAGCCTGCGCTTCAAGGAGCGCTTCGTTCAGGTTGGACTCGTGTTCCTTTTAGTCATCTTCGCCATCGTGATGTACAATGACATTTTGCGGCGGATTGCGAGTCATTCCTAGCCCGGAGTGCGCCGCGCTTCAGGAGGGCGACTCATGGCTGTATCGCCGGCCCACCGGGTATCGACGGGCGAGCGCCTCAATACCGCAGAGACAACGGGAAAACTGCAGAAGGCCATTCGCGAGCGCCGCATCCGGCTCACGCGGCAGAGGCGCGTCATCCTCGAAGTTATGGATGCCGCCGAGCAGCACCTGGACGTGGATCAGATTCTCGAGCGCGCGCAGAAAATAGATTCCGGCGTCCATCTTGTCACGGTCTATCGCACCATCGATCTCCTGAAAAAGCTTGGGCTTATTGACGAGCTTGACCTGCTGCATTTGCGGGGCGACCGCCACTATTACGAGAGCCACGGTCCTCGCGATCATATTCACGTGGCTTGTCTTCGTTGTGGCAAAGTGCGTGAGTTCGAGAGTCGGCTTTACGAGCAGCTCAAGCAACAGATTGCGCGGGATTTCAAGATGAAGGTTACCGTTTCCCGGACCGAAGTTGGCGGGTACTGCGAAGATTGCCAGCCAAAGATGTAGAGGAAGTAGAAGAGTTGGCGGTCGTGCTGTGAAATATAGAAATATGGGGACAGAAATATGGGGACAGACGGGAAGTTTCCTCGTGTTTCTGTTCGCACGAATCAAAAATTGCAGGAAACGTTCCGTCTGTCCCGTTTGTCCGCACGAATCAAAAATTGCAGGAAACGTTCCGTCTGTCCCGTTTGTCCTGTCCCC
>JBGPLB010000164.1:0-11766 GCA_041486245.1 Candidatus Acidiferrum sp. | reverse complement strand
GCCACTTCCGGGTGATCCTTCTCGTTCTGGAAACCCATCGAGCGTTGCACTTCCGCTGTTGTGTCGATAAAGGTTCGCAGCGGGTCGCCGGGAAGGGAATGGTAATAGCCGCCAGTGTTTACGTACTCGAACTTCCCCGTCTCGTGGTAATGCCGTTCCGCGTTTTCCCCCTGGAAGAGGAAGCCCTCGATCTCGTTTGCGGCGTTGAGCGTGTAGCCTTTCTTTTCATGGAGCTGGTCCGCGTAGCCTTTTAGCACACCCCGAATGTCACCAACGTATGGACTGCCATCCTTGTCGATTACGTGCCCGAAGACCAGCACCTTGCCGTACCCAAAAACATCCGACGGTCCCCAGTAAAACGCGCCCCAATCCATCGCCAGCCGGAGGTCGCTCTCTCGTTGCGCTGTAAACCCGCGAATCGAGGAGCCGTCGAACGTCAAGTTGTCCCAGCTATTGATCAGGAACTTTTTATCGTAGTCCAGCATGTGCAAGCGGCCTTCGAGATCGCTGAAAAGGACGGTGACGGCCTTTATGCGCTTCTCATCGGTGAGGTACTTGACCCGGTCCTCCTGGACTTTGTGCGCCGCAACGCGGTTCTTGCGCTGCTCTTTGGCCTTCAGGTTCAGCTCTTCAAGTTCGTCATACGTTAGAGCAAGGAAATTACGCAGTTCGTTCGACATGAATCTCCTCGAAATAAGATGAGATGGAGTATTGAGATAAATCGTGGGGTATCCCTGCGCTGACCATCGGCCCGTAGGTTATCGCGCCGGTTGCGCGAGCGTCAAATCGAAAAATCATTTTGCCCCATCGAAAAATTGAATGGCGAGCCGGACAATTTGTCCCTTTGCAGGACGGAAAACTTCACTAGTCGTAATATTCCTGCCCAAGATGCGTAATCAGGTCCTCGCCCATCATCCAGCGGAGCGTATTTTTCAGCTTCATAGACTGAATAAACAGGTCGTGCTCCGGATAGAGGCCCGGAGCGGTCATCGGTGACTTAAAGTAGAAGCTGAGCCACTCCTGGGTGCCTTTCATTCCCGCGCGCTGGGCTAGGTCCAGGAAGAGGACCAAGTCCAGAACGATTGGTGCTGCAAGGATGGAATCGCGGCAGAGAAAGTCCACCTTGATCTGCATCGGGTAGCCCAGCCAGCCGAAAATGTCGATATTGTCCCAGCCTTCCTTGTTGTCGCCGCGCGGCGGGTAGTAGTTGATGCGCACCTTGTGACACATCTTGCCGTAAAGCATCGGGTAAAGCTTCGGCTGCAAAATGTATTCGAGGACGCTAAGCTTGGACTCTTCCTTGGTCTTGAAGGAGCCCGGATCCTCGAGAACTTCCCCGTCGCGGTTGCCGAGAATATTCGTCGAGAACCAGCCGTCGAGCCCCAGCATGCGGGCTTTAAAACCTGGCGCCAGGATGGTCTTCATGAGCGTCTGGCCGGTCTTGAAATCCTTGCCGCAAATAGGGACGCCGTGTTCCAGTGCCAGCTGCTGGATGGCCGGAATATCCACGGTGAGATTTGGCGCTCCATTGGCGAAAGGAATACCGCTGGTCACGGAAGCCCAGGCATAGAGCATCGAGGGCGCAATGGCCGGATGATTCGACTTCATGCCTTCGACGAATTTTTCCGGCGTGGAGTGCACCTCCTCCGGCTTCACAAAAACCTCTGTCGAGCCGCACCAACACGTGACGATGCGCGAAACCCGCTTCGTCTTGCGGAAATTCTCCATGTCTCCCTTGATCTTGAGGGCGAGTTCGTATTTATTTTTGCCTTTTTTGACGTTCGGGCCGTCAAGCTTCTTCACGTACTCAGGGTCAAAGGCCGCCTTCATCGGCTTGATTCCGGAAAGAAATGGCTTTACCTTTTCGAGGTCTTGCGGATTTAAGACGCCCGCGTTTGCGGCGGATTCATAGGCGTTGTCACGGAAAATATCCCAGCCCCCGAAAACGATGTCGTTGAGATCGCCGAGCGGCACAAACTTTTTGATCAGCGGAGAGCGGCCGTCGGTGCGTTTGCCCAGTCGAATCGTCCCGAGTTGCGTAAGCGACCCGATCGGCTGCGCCTTTCCCTTCCGTACCAGTTCAACTCCCGCCATGAACGTGGTGCTGACAGCGCCCATGCCAGGAGTTAGAATCCCAAGTTTCCCCTTCGGCGGCGCGATTTTCCCAGGCTTTTCCATGCAACTCCTCGATCACAGAGATTTTTGGGCAGTAAAAGCGGCTACACATGCTGAGAGGCCGCCCAAACAAACTAGTAATGATGAGCGAAGAGAAGGGGATTTGCAAATCAGATCGGTGCAATTCCCAAAACGGGCTCAGACCGTTCAACACGGACGCGGATATCGGATACTGAACTACTCAGGCGAAATGCGTGCAAGGCGGGTGGAGGAGGGCCCGATACCGACGGCAAGAGCTCGGACTAATCGCGGGAAATCATGGTCAAGAGAATTTCCTGCAGTCTCTCGCTCTCCTGGTCCTGCCGGGCGGTCGCCATCTGCAGTCAGAAAGCTGCGCGCCAAGATGGCTTTTTTCGCTTTTGGGTACGGAGCGTCAGTTTGCAGGGTCTATCTTCGCGCGCGAAACTTCGTAGCAATCAAACTGCACGCCCACGCGCATCTTCTCGCGCGACGAATCGACTCGCTCGACGCGCACCACGTGACCTGTACATCGCCATTCTGTGGTCGGCTCGGCGGTGACCTCCTCCGGCATCTTCAGAAGAATTTCTACTGTTTCACCTTCGCGTATGGGCGAGTTCGTCGCGAAGAATACTCCGGCCTGAGAGAGATTGAGCGATTCACCTCTCTGTTCGGGTGCCGTGGATTTCCAAATACGCACCCGCAAGGGGATCTTGAAACTCAGTCGACGCGACACTCGTCGGTCTTGGCTGGATATCTTCATTGTAGTCTCCACGCACCAAGGGGTGGGGCGGCGCAGTTTGGAAATGAAAAGGGGAACTTAAGTATATCAAATGATTTTCTGGGATTAATCGATAATCTCCCGCGTTTACGTCCTACTTGCCAACTCCTTCGGGATGCTCCGCAGCGTGATCCGGCCAGGACGACCCGACGGTGTCCCGGCCCTCGGAATCTATGGTGCTCCTTGCAAGCATTCCAGCCTGTGCAAGAACTCCATCGCACAGGCAACCATGCTCTTATCCGCAAGAACGGTTTGCCTGTGGATGTTTTGGTCAATTCTCCACAATTGCGGCCTTTCGGAATCCTATGATTGCGGTAAAGTGGGCCCAATGGCGGCCGGTCGCCGCAACGGAGGAGCCCTACATGAAAGCAACTCACCATTCTTGGAACCTTCTAGTCTGGATGTTTGTTTGCTCCCTGGGAATCACACTTTTTACCGCCCGCATCTCCGCCCAGGATGAAGGCTGGCGGATTATGCGCGCCGACTATGGGTTCAAGGCTCAGCGCACCGATGTGACGGATATTTTGCGAGATTTAATTGCGCGCGGTGGCGTGAACGGCCGCGTTGCCGTGAACAATCAAACCATGGGCGGTGATCCGGCTGTTGGTAGAAACAAGTCTCTTCGCATCTTCGCGCGCAACAGGCGAAACGAGGAACGCGAGTTCGACTTCAGAGAAGGCGGCTTCGTCGATGTGGGTATGTTCGCCGTCCGGCACGACGATTTTGACGATCGCGGTCCTGGCCGTGGCGATCATGACCGTGACGACCGCGAGCGCCGTGACTCGCGCGGCCTGGCAATCATCCGCGGTTACTACGGCGTGCAGGGAAGTACTGCGAACGTCACGGAACGTCTGCAGGCGATGGTGCGCGATGGCGTCCTGGCGGTCTACGTCAATAATGCCAATCTGGGAGGAGATCCCGCCATCGGTGCCGACAAGGTCTTGATCGTCATCTACAGGTACCGCGGGGAAGAACAAGCCACGGCTGTGCGGGAAGGGAATCGTCTCGTCATTCCGTAAAGCGTCCACAAGTTCGGGTCGCCGCCAAGGTGCTCAAGCGCATGCGCAGGTGGGTGCGCGATCACTCAGAACCAGTCGCTGCGGTACGCCACCCACCAACTTGCGTACGCGATGGGTATGGTTGCAAAGATGGCCCACCAGAACGGCAGCGCCAAATCCGCCACCAAACCCAATCCGCCGAATGTGAGCCAAAAGACCTTTCGTTGCACAACTCCATGTTAACCGGAAGGAAAGCTGAATTCGCCGCCGCGGCTAGTGCGATGCTAATTCGACAACCACTCTTCCATCAGCCCTTCTTTTGTTCCAGTTCGGCCCACCTGGCATAAAGCTGATCGACAACTTTCCTTGCGTCGTCGAGCTGAAGAGATGCGCTGTGAAGCTTCTGGCCATCGCTCGTTATGGCCGAATCCTGAAGCGCTGCTTGTCTGCTGTGAAGCTCTTGTTCGGCGGCCGCGATGCGTCCCACGATGCCCTCTAGCTCTCGGGCCTCTTTGTAGGAGAGTTTCTTCTTCGCCGTATTTGGCGATTCTGTAGCGACGGTCGTTCGCCGGCGTGTAATGGGTTCAGGGAATGGGGCACCGTCTTTACTCGCTTGCTGCGATTCCTGCCAAGCCTCCCACTGTGAATAATCCGCAAAGCGCTCGATCCTTCCCAACCCATCAAACCCCAGTACAATCGTCGAAACACGGTCGAGCATGTACCGATCGTGGGTCACCAACACCAACGCCCCCTTAAATTCCAGCAAGCTCTCTTCCAGAATTTCCAGCGTCGGGATGTCCAGGTCGTTCGTCGGCTCGTCCAGTAACAAAACGTCTGCCGGCTGCAACATAAGCTGTGCAATTAAAACGCGAGCGCGTTCCCCACCTGACAGCTGCCCTACGCGCCGGTTTAAATCTTCCCCGTTGAACAGAAATCTCGCCGCCCATGACGCCACATGAATCACCTGGTCTTGATAAATCACCGCATCGCTATCCGGCGCCAGCGCTCGCCGCAGGAGCTGGTCCGCGCTTAGCTCGCGGTTCTGATCGAAATAGACAATGCGAAGCGGCTCCGCTTTTTTGATCTTGCCCGCCGCGGGCGTAAGCTCGCCACGCAGCAGACGAAGCAGACTGGTTTTCCCGCTGCCATTCGGTCCCACCAGCCCAACGCGCATCCCCGAAGTCACCGTGAAATCAAGCTTTTCAAACAGCATGCGATTGCCAATCTGGCATGTCACTCGGCGGAGTTCGATCAGTTGCTTGGTCTGGCGGTTCGTGGCGGAAAAATCGATTTGAGCTGTGCTTGCGGTGCTTCTGGCCTTCATCTCGGCAAGTTCACCAATCATCTTGTGCGCCTTGTCTATCCGCGCCTTGGCCTTGGTCGCGCGCGCTTTGGGACCACGCCGCAGCCATTCGATCTCCGTATGAACTCGGTTTTCGAGGGCTTCCTGCCTGTTGCGTTGCGCGTGGAGATGTTCTTCTTTGGCCTCCAGAAAGGTGCTGTAGTTACCATTGACACGCAGTACGCCGTCCTCATACGCGCGGTCGATCTCAACCACCTCGTTTGCGACGTTCTCGAGAAAATACCGGTCGTGGCTCACCACTACGCAGGCGAAACTAGCCTTCTGCAAAAGCCGTTCCAACCATTCAATCCCTGCGAGATCCAGATGATTAGTTGGCTCGTCAAGCAGCAGAATGTCCGGGTTCTGTACCAGCGCCTCCGCGACGGCCAGCCGCTTTCGCCACCCGCCGGACAAAGTCGCCGCTGGAATCCCCAATTCTTCGAACCCCGCCCGCCCAAGCGTCTCCGCCAGTCGCGCGGCTCTTTCCGATTGCGCTACCGATGCACGCTCCATCGCGTTTTCGATCACCGCCTGAATGGTTATGCCGGGAGAAAATTCGGAGATTTGCTTGACGTAGCTAAGTCTTGTGCCTTTGCGCACGGCGATCTCGCCGCTGTCGGGCTTTGTTTTTCCGCATAACATCTCGAGCAGCGTCGATTTGCCCGATCCATTTGGGCCAATTACGCCGATGCGGTCCCCTTCAGACACGGTGAACGAGATATTCTTGAATAGCGGAGCGGCCCCGTATCTTTTCGATAGTCCCTGGGCGCTGATGAGCGGAGGCAAATTTCTCGGTCTTCTCCCGCTCTTAGTTTACCCTGAGAAACGCAGGCAGCGACAGTTTGCACCCGCGAGGCTGCCTTGGAAGGTTATTTGAATTGACGCCCACATTTGATGCTCTCATCCTCGGCGCTGGCGCCGCAGGGCTCCTTTGCGCGGCGGAAGCTGGAAAGCGCGGACGGCGCGTCGCGGTCCTTGAACTTGCCGACCGCATCGGCAAGAAAATTCTCATCTCCGGTGGAGGACGCTGCAACTTCACGAACATCCACTGTCGCCCGGAGAATTTCATCAGCGCTAACGAACACTTCGCCAAATCCGCCCTCGCCCGGTACACGCCCTCCGACTTTATCGCCCTCGTGGAAAAGCATCACATTCCCTACCACGAGAAAACTCTCGGCCAGCTTTTCTGCGACCGCGCCGCGCAGGACATCACGAAAATGCTGGAGTCTGAGTGCCGCGATGCCGGCGTCCAAATCTTTCTGAACGCACAAATACAGAAAGTTCAGCACACCACCGAATTCGCGGCGCGAACCGGCTCGGACGAATTTCGCGCTCCAGCGCTGGTAGTAGCGACTGGCGGGCTTTCCATTCCCAAAATTGGTGCCACGTCTCTCGGCTACGATCTCGCGCGACAATTCGGGCTGAAAATCGTGAACACCAGGCCTGCGCTCGTTCCGCTGGTGCTCGCCAAAAACGATCAGCGTCATTACTGCGATCTGGCCGGTGTCTCCGCAGCGGTTGCGGTATCAACTGGTCATCAATCGTTTTGCGAAAGCATGCTTTTCACGCACCGCGGCCTGAGCGGCCCCGCCATCCTTCAAATTTCCTCCTACTGGGAAAAGGGCAAGCCCCTACGCATCGATCTCGCTCCCAATCGCGACGTCACCTCATCACTCCGCGAATCCAGCACCAGAAATCTGGCTGCTGCCCGCGCCGCCTTTCTCGGCGTTTTGCCCAAGCGTTTTGCCGAGCGCTGGCTTGACTTGCATGCCCCGCAATCCTGGACCAATCAGGCCTTGGATAAGCTCGAGCGTCAGGTGCACGAATGGACCATTCGGCCCGCAGATACGGAGGGCTACGAAAAAGCCGAGGTCACGGCAGGCGGCGTTGACACCGATGAGCTCTCGAGCAAGACCATGGGAAGCCGAAAAGTTCGCGGCCTGTTCTTCATCGGCGAAGTCGTCGACGTCACTGGCCATTTGGGCGGTTTCAATTTTCAATGGGCTTGGGCTTCGGGTGCCGCTGCGGGACGCGCTTTGTGATCGCTCGATTCTTATTCCTGCGCGCCTTTCCCGCAGTGAGGCCTTCCGGTACCGGCGAAGCTCCCTCACCAAATAAACGACGACAGCGATATTGAGGAGCAGCGCGACTCCCTTCGGGATAGTTGCGTGATGGAAGAGTTCATACAGCTCTAGTGGAAGAAACGAAGCCGTCGTGATAATCGTAAAATATTCCGCCCACCGCTTGCTCAGCGCCAGCCCGATGCCCTCGGTCAGAAAAACCGCCGAGTATAGGAAAGTGCCCACACTAAGCTCCTTCAGCTTCCGGTCGTTAACCATCGGCAATTTCGAAAGCAACCAATGCAGGTAGCGATTGTGGGGATCCACGCGAAACGCGTTAATCCAGTGGTCCGCCAAGGCCGCGACGTCTCTGTGCAGCAATCGCAGCGCCCCAATGCCCACGGCGAGCAGCGCTAGTCCCTTCAAAAGCTTGAAGGCTGCGATCAACAAAAGGCCGCGCGAGTGGGTTTTGCCCGTTGGCATTTGGCCGGCAGAGCTCTCTCGGATTGTACACGGCTCAGTCAAGCCCTCATCACCATGGGAGATACGCGTCCTCCGGAGGCGCAGCGCGACGTTTCTGCCTGCCGCTGCAACTACCGGTCGGGCACGACTCGTTTGCTCAGGTTGTTCACCCCCGGATCCTGAATCGTGACACCCACGTTAAAAAATGCGTTCGCGGCGATGTGATTGCCGGTGAAACCCTGAGCTTCAAGGATTCCAATCGGCGCTTCCGAAATCGAATTGCGCACTACGGAATTGTTGTTACCCTCCAAGTAAATGTCCGCTTCGCCGCCGTTGAACACTTTATTTTCCTGAACGCGGCTGCCGTTGCCCTGTATGCGAATGTTTTCGAAAACGCTTGCTGAAAACGCCGTGTTGCCTCGCAACTCCGCGTCATTCCCGTCTATAAATATCCCCACCTGACTTATTCCCACCGTGTTATCCGAGACGCGCACGTTGTCCGACTGTGCCACTAAAATATTTGTAGCTACCGTTTGGCACGTCGCGACAATCGTGCACAGCGACCAAACATTATTCGTCACTATGTTCTCGCGAATAGCGCCTTCCGCGGAAAACCCGATTTGAATGCCGTTTTGCGCGGCTCCCGTGGTCGGCCCGATGCCGGTGACAACGTTGTTGTGGATTCTCGCGTTTGTTCCCGATTCATTCGCTGTGATGCCGTTCTTCTGAAAGTCGTGAATGGAACAGTCCGCGATCTCCACGTCCGAGCTTTGGCCGCCACCGCTCTCCACAAAAACCCCTGTTCCGCTTTGGCATGCATTTAAGGCAGTCCCAAGCCTAAAGTTGCGAACGGCGGCATGTCGAAGGCTCCCCGAGGAGTTCTGAAAGTAAACTCCGATCAAACGCGGCGCGCAGCCCGTGATTCCGTTGTTGATCCCATCGACGGTCAGACCAGAGATCGAAACACTCGTCGCGCCGCTCACGAACACGGCTGCAGCAATTCCATCCCCCGTGGCCAGACTAGTCGCGTTCTGTGGAATCGAAGCCGGCACCAGGAATGCGCCGAAATCGGCGTTGAGATCCAGTGACTTGTTGATCAAAAGCTGCTCCGCGTAGATGCCATTGCAAATGTCAATCTCATCACCTGGTGAAGCGGCGTTAATCGCATCCTGGATGAGCGTGAACTGCGCGCGCGGACATGGAGCGGGATTGTTACTCACTACCAGTGTCCTATGAGGTGCGGCAGTCGTTTCATGCACGGATAGGACTAGGAGAAGGGCAAAGAAACAGCAGCGGCAAGCGATTGATTTATGGAGTTTCACATTTCCCCCTTTGTCGTCTTTGGTCGACGTCTTCGAGGCGGAGCTGGGGCCACCCAGGTTTGCAAAATGGGGCACTTTACCCGAGGACAGTCTCACAAGGCTGTGAGAAGCTAACTTAGGACAGGACCCCAAGAGGAATACATCCCTCTGTCCTGATTCTACACCTGGAACAGGCTGGCTGGCGTCATGCGTCGTTTGTATGCTGTTATGCGGATAAATCAGCGCGGCTGTTGCACAGCCGACGATTACTTGTGGGCCGGCAGCAAATCCCAAATGCCGGGATCTTCCGTGCCCAGCACCCACGAACAAAATCCCTGGAGCCCGCGTTCTTTCACCAGCGTGTAGCGCTCCCTAAAAGTGTGAGCATCTGTGAAGAAAATCCATTCGCGCATGTCCGCGCGATAAAAATAAAACCACGCTGTCCTGTCCGTCGGATCCCATTCGGTGTGCCCGTTAAACGCTTTGGCCAAATCCAGCGCATCCTCCGTGCCGATGGATTCAGCGGAAGGGTTCGGCTTGTCGCCGGATTTGTCGTCGGATTTGACGGGCGTGCCCGCGAACCAGTGATAGCCGTAAAGTGGTATTCCCAGTGATAGTTTTTGCGCTGGCACGAACTTCAACGCGTAATCCAGATTGCCGGTTGTCCACGCCCACCCCGCCACTGGCCCCGGCGCAGTCCACCGAGTGTGCTGGTCATAGGTCATCAGGCAAATCAGATCAACGGATTGGGAGAGCGCCTTGAGGTCATACGCGCCGCGCCAATTTTCATAAATCCACGCGGAAAAACCGCCTTCGCCAGGCTTGCCCGGCGCGTTGGGCACTGTGGCGATCGTGAGTTGTAATCCTTCTCGGTGAAAAGCCGCCGCAGCCTCGCGAACCAGGTCGGAAAGCGCATCGCGGTCCGTCCAATGCACGTTTTCAAAATCAAATTGAAAGCCTGTGTAGCCATTCTCTTTGCAGACGCGAAGGAGCGCCTGGATCATGCTCTCCCTCGCAACGGGATTCTTCAAAAGTTTGTGAAACTCCTCTTGCGCAAAATCACCATTGGCGACGAGCGGCATCACCGGAACGTGATGCTGCCGCGCCGTTTCCAGCACCAGGGGATTCGGCCCGCCGGAAACCAACCCGTCCGCATCAACTCCGTACCATGCCGGTACGAGGATGTCGATTTTGTCCGCATGCGCGAGGAACGACCGAACCGACTTCGGGTCACGCGTCATGTAAAAGAGAGACTTAGGCTGCTGCGCCCGCCCAATAGGGGCAAGGAGAATGCATGACAATGCGAAAGCAAAAAGTGTAACTGTGCGTTTCATGATGCGGGCAGTTTAGCTTCGCGGGGTGGTCGGACGCAACGCAGCGCACGCATCGCGCATGGGTCGCGAGGCTTTCATTGCAGGCTTGAGGCCGGACTTCAAGTCTTGCCGATTCCGAGTACCAAGGCGCTAGAAGCTCAATTTCAACGCCACTTCTTCAATTCCGGCCAGACTTTATCCAGGTTGCCAAACTTTGCGCCCCTGCAAATGAAGACCGCGATATTTTGCTCCAACGCATAAGGATTGTCGGCGGAAGTTCCCACGTATTCCACGTGGTCGAACAACTTCTCTAGGGCTTCCCGCGTGTCATCAAGCACAATCAAACAGTTTCCGGAATATCCGCGCGGGCCCCAAAGCCAGTAAGTCTGGTGCCCACTCAGCGCCGCCGGCAATCCGTACCGCGGGCCAAAAAAATCAATAGCTCCCGCTTGCCCGTAGTCTTGCGCAAAAATCCCGCAGCCTGTCCGTTCTGTCGGCGAGAGCTGGTTATACGCCTTTGCCGTCTCAGCCACAATCTCTTCCCACCCAAATTGATCCGAGTACCACTGCGGCAGCACCGCTCGGGCATGGCTGTGCTCCATCACCGGCAGTTTCATCGGCAGATATTTCATATAGGCAATGAACTTGTCCGGGGAAAGCACCGGGACCACCACGGGAGCGAGATGCGCCCCGGCAGCGAGCAGAAGGATGATGATGGCGGGCTTCAGCCATGCGCGACGATGGCGGCCCAGTTCAAGACCCGCGGTCACTGCACCATCAATTTTCCTGCCTTCGATTGCGGATTCAATCACGACCGCACCGGCAGCCAGCAGCATCGGATAAATGGGCGCCAGATAGTAATTCTTTCCGTGGAGAACAAAGAAGACTGTGAAGCAAGTCAGGTAGGACCAGCCGAGCGCGCGGTACGCCTTCAAACGTGGCGAGACAAAGAATGCGATCAGGCCCGTGATCCAGATCGGCGCGGTGAACGGATGAAGCAACAGCGTCTGCTGGAAGAAATATTGCGGTAGAGGAAGGACGACATCGCGGCCTTCTGCGCGAATATTGCGCATCAATTCTACGAAAGGCCAGTGGTAGTGAATGTTCCAGAGCAGGTTTGGCAGAAAAACAAGAAAGGCCGCGAGCCCGCCAACCCAAATCCACGGATTGAGAAAAACGCGGCGTTGGACGGTAAGCAAAAGACCGATCACGATACCCAAGCCGAAGACAGCGATCGAATACTTCTCCTCTAGGCCGAGACCTGCGACCACGCCGAACCACAGCCAATAACGGGGATCATTTCGCTTGATGGCGAGTACGGCGAAGTAGGCGCAGCCCATCCACAGGTTGGGTTCGAGGCAATTCGTGCCAAGCAG
>JBGPLB010000163.1:0-11823 GCA_041486245.1 Candidatus Acidiferrum sp. | reverse complement strand
GCGGTTCCAGTGGCGGTAAGAAATCCGCGGGCCAAAAAGATAGGTGGACAGCGTGAAGTCCAAGCCAGTGTTCAGAACGTTGCCGTTATGATATCCGCCGAAATCGGCGACGCCGCTCAGCCAGTTATTCACATTGTAAGCGACGGAAGCGCTACCGCCGTTGAGATTGAACTTCTTTGCCCCATCCCACCGATCATAGGAATACCCGGCAAAGATATCCACTTTGGAATGATCCTGGGCCTGGGCCACCCCGGCCAAGAGCACGAGAAACGCAAACAGAGACACCACGAACTTACTCTTCATTACATCCTCCTGATGGATTTGTGCACCGGCCCGCAGAATCCCTGCGGCGGTGTGTGGCTGCTGGGTGCCTTAGGCAGATAGGCAGCGATCCGCAACTCACTTGTGTTTTTACTTCTGGTGAGATGCTCCCGTTGCAGATTCGGTTGGCGGGGAAGCGACCGTATAGGTAATTTTCTAGCCTAGCGGCGCACCGTCGGTGAAACGCAATGGCAGGTCAATTTGGATTGCTGCTTGAAATTTGCGGCCAGAAATTCCAAGCAGCCCATCCGTCACGTGAAACTTAGAAATAGAAAACGACGCCGGTCGAGACGCGGAGATTGTTCTGCGTTTCGCGGTTCGTCGCGGTTTCCGGGAAGCGCGTCAGAAGATATTCAACCTGCGTGGGACGCCAGGACAAACGGTGAAAGAGTTTCACATCAACCCCGCCGCCGAAGGAGGCGGCGAAAGCGTTGCTGGTGCTACTTGTGCCGAAGCCGCTGCCGCTTGCGTGCGCGACGCCAAAGAGCGTTTGGCGGTGACGATAACAATATGACGCGAGCGATAACAACCTTCGTGGTCGCGAACGCGAATGAAGGCTGGAGTTTCTTCGCGGCCCACACGACAGAATTAGCCGTTCAAAAAACGTGAGCGGTTCCGCGACCACGCGAAATCTGCCGCGATTGGTTCAAGTGCCTGGTTAGTCGTGCCAGCTCAACCGGTCGATGCAACACCTCCGAATCGGTTGATCAGACGAGCCTTCCCCCTAGATAACAGATCTGCTGGGCTCCATTCAATCAGAACCTGGCCAGGGTAGTGTTCCGGCTAGTCTAACCCTAGCGAGCCATTTGGCCTTTGTTTTCAATGCAAGTCGGGTTCGACTTGAGTGTTGCGTCGACCGATTGAGATCACCCGCGTAATCGGAAACTGACCCACAGCCCAGGGGAAGACGCAGAAGCCGATTGATTTGTGATGCAAGCTTGCGAAGAATCCACGCGGTTTTCCGAGGATCGTGAAGCGGTATCGCAAATGGACGACGTGGAACGGATGCCGGAGTGCCGAGAGGCAACTACATCTTATTGATTATAGGGCGCTTATTTCAATGAATCGGAAATGCCCTCGCGCGCATCCCATGGGTGTGGACGTGGATCTCAAGGAGGGTTATCCCGATGGATGGGCGTAATGTAGAAACAATTGGCGTGCGCCGCACGGGTTGGGCTGCTCTAGACCGCGATCCGCAGCAGGACAAGGTCGAGTTTGTCTGTCCGTACTGCGGCGCGCAGGACCAGAAAAATGCCAGGCGCGAGCGGACGCAATATCGTTTTACGGACGGCTTCCTGCAGGATTTGCAGGGCGAAGTGACGCTATGCCATTCCTGCAAGCGATCTCTGCGTGTGGTTCCGGTGGTGCTGCTGCACGACCAGGACGAAGAGCGCCGATTTGAAGCTGTCTTCTCTGACGAATTGGCTGCCGCGAAGAATTAATTCGTTCTGAAAATGAAAACGGGGTGCAAAGGATTGCGCCCCGTTTTTCTTTTGCGATTCGTCAAAACTTAGTAGCGGTGCCAGCAGCCGAACCGGTCGTAGTAGCCGCGGGCAAACGCTTCGCGCCGCTCGATGCGCCAGTAATTGGCACGCGGGCTGTAAAAGCCGCGATGGACGACATCCTCGTGAACCCTGAAATTATCGTAGCGGACGATGCGTGCCCGTTCATTCGCCTGGGCGTTCGGCGCGGCCGCGAAAAGCAACGCACCGCCCAATAGAGCCGTAGCTAGTGCGGCCTTGCCCAACGTGGACTTCAAAAGTTGCATGAACATCGTGTCCTCCCGGGCGTCGCCAGGACTGCTCTCGGGTGGCGCCCATGTTCATAAAACACGCACGCCGCACAAATGTTGCGTACGGCAGAAGAGGAGGGGTGCTTAGATGATGGTCGCTTAGTAGGCCTGCAAAAAGGGATCGACTTCCATGTGGTACTTCTCGAGGCCGGCGCGGATGTGGTCGAAAGCTTCGTCCACGCTATCGGCAAACTGCAACATTTTGTATTCCTCTTCGTTGATTGTGCCCCAGTTCACCATGGCTTTCCAATTGAGAATCTTGTCCCAATACCTGCGGCCATAGATCAGGATAATGTTGTGTTTGGCGAGCTTTCCTGTTTGCAGCAGCGTGAGCATTTCCCAAAGCTCATCCATCGTGCCGAAGCCGCCAGGAAAAACGACGAGGGCTTTGGCGATTTGCGCGAACCAAAGTTTGCGCATGAAGAAATAATGAAAATTGAAGCTGAGCTCGGGACTGATGTACGCGTTGGCGAACTGCTCGTGGGGCAGTTCGATCGAAAGGCCGATGGATTTGCCGCCGGCTTCGATGGCGCCACGATTGGCGGCTTCCATGATGCCCGGGCCCCCGCCGGAGCAAATGACGAAGCGGCGCGGCCTGGGTCCAAGCGTGAGCGCCCACGAGGTAATTTTGTGGGAGAGTTCGCGCGCTTCCTCGTAATAGCGAGACATCTCGAGGAGACTTTTGGCGTGGCGCACTTCGCCGCGGTGTCTGGTTTGCGCGGCTGAGGAAAGCTTTCTGACGTTTTCTCTTTTCAGCCGCGTAACGCGCGCCAGCGCCGTTTCGTGAGATTCGATCCGCGCGGAGCCAAACATAACGATGGTGTCGGCAATGCCTTCTCTCTTTAGCTGCACCAGGGGATGCAGATACTCCGCCAGGATGCGCAGGGGCCGCGCGGGGGTACTCTCAAGAAACCTGGGATCTTCATGTGGCGCTTTGGGGGCGTGCTGCGGCTTGAGCTTGAGGTGTCCTGCGGACATGGGCTTTTCTCTCCGAAAGATGCAAACACTCATTGTAGGAATCGCGGGCGCTTGCGGCAACGTCTTCCGGCGCGAGTGCGTCGAATTGAGTACACTGCGGATGCCTGGTTTTTTCTATCAGGGTGATGAAATGATGCAAAACACAGGTAAAAGCGCGCTGCTGCTCGTGGCTCTTCTTGCGGGAGTCGGAGCACTGCGCGCACAAGCTCCCGAGGGACCGATTGCGCCAAGGCCGGGCCAGCCGGTTCAGAAAGCTCCGCCCGACGCGCAGGCGCAGCTGAAAGTTCGCGTGGCGCTTGTGAACATGCCGGTGACGGTGCGAACTGCAAAAGGCGAAATGGTGCATAACCTGGAGGCGAAAGACTTCCGAATCACCGATAACGGCATCGAACAGAAGATTTCGCATTTCGATCTGGGCGGCGATCCTGTTTCCGTGGTGATCTTGATCGAGACGAGCTCGCGCATCGAGTCGATCTTGCCGGAGATTCACAAGACCGGAATTCTTTTCACACAGACGGTGATGGGGCCGTACGGCGAAGGCGCTGTGGTGGGCTTCAACGATTCTGTCGACAAGTTACAGGACTTCACGACCAACGCCGATTCCATCGAGAACAGCGTCTCGCAGTTGCAAGCGGGGACTTCCGGGTCGAAGCTTTACGATGCCATGGCCGTGGGGGTTGAGATGCTGAGCGGCCGGCCGCAGCCAACACCGGAAAACCCTGGGCGTCGGCGCGTGCTACTGGTTGTGTCCGAAGCCGTGGATGCGGGGAGCGAAGCAAAGCTGGGCGAAGTGCTGAGAAAGGCGCAACTTGCGAACGTGACGATCTACACCGTGGGACTCTCCACCACGCGCGCGCAGTTGCACGGGAAGCCAAGGGATACGCAGCCGCAGCCGATCACTCCGCCGGGCATTTCCTCGGTCCCGCCTCCGCCCGGGACGATCCAAACTCCCACGACGGAAGAGAACCGGAACAGCGGCGCCGACTTGCTGGCGCTGGCTATCTGGGCCGTGCAGCATATCGAAGGCGTTGTGAAAGACCGTCCACTAGAAGTGGCGACGACAGCCACGGGCGGCGCGTACCTCTCTACCTACAAGGATCGTTCCATTGAAAAGGCGATCGATGAAATCGGCGGCGAATTGCACGCGCAGTACACGGTCAGCTTTGTGCCAACGGCTGGGAATGATTTCGGCTACCACGAAATCAAAGTGCAGGTAGATCGGAAAGACTTGAAGGTGCGGGCGCGGCCTGGTTATTACGTTGCGCCTCCGGAAGGCTGAGAACAACACGCAGCAAAATCAAACAACTTGCTTCCAGAAAGTGACGTCGCGCGAGGCGAGGAGGGAGTCCTTGCGGGCGTTCCAGCGGAGGAAGTGCGGCGTGTTGGTGTGGCGCGAATGTGCCTCGCGGCTGGCCCAAACTTCGTGGAGCAGGAAGGCGCTCGGCGCTTCCACCGAGCGGTGCAGGTCATAAGTCAGACAGCCATCTTCCTTGCGCGTGGGCCCTACCAGAGCGCGCAATTCGGCTTCCAGGAGCGTCTCCTGCCCTTCGCGGGGGCGAAGATGGACGATGAGAGTCACGGCGTCTTTCGGGAGCTTGGTGGTCTTGGCCGGCCGGGATTTGCGTGAACCGGCTTTTGCCCTGCGTGACTTGGGGGGACGAGCTAGTCGTTTCTTTGTTTTGCGCTTGGCCATAGTGGGCGGGATTCTACTCCAAGAAGGCCAGAAAATCCCAATGCACGAGATCGGCAGCTTTACTTCAGGCGCCACCTGGAACCGTCACTTGGCATTATTTCTCAGCCAGCTTGCGCCCGGCGTTGAGGCTATCAAAATTCAGGATAGTGTTGAGCACGAGTGAATAGGTGCCACGCGTTTCGCCGCGATAGACCGGGTTGATCGAAAAAAGTACGACATGGCCGTTCCCCGTCGGCACGTCCACAACCGAGGGATGCTGCGCGATTTCATCGCCGCCCTCGAGGAGTCCGGAAATGAGCAGGTCCTTGCTATCCGCATACCTAAAAATGACGCGCGCGCGACTCGCGGGAGGAATCACTCGGAAATTGTTGTGCATTTGCTCGTCTGTCACCGGCGGAGTTTCCCAGATTTCGGATTTGGGTTCCTCGGGAGCCTCGACGCTCGGCCGTCCCACGGTAAAATCCGGATCGTCCATCGTGCCCCGCCCTGTGGGACGCGTGTGCACTGGGCCCCCCAAGCGGCGGAGGCCGCGTCCACCGGAAATGCTGGTCAGCGAAAAAATCGGTCCGTTATCGCAATAGGCGGAGAGTTTTTCATCGTAGCCGTAGGCGATGGGGCTTGCGCCGTCAACGAGCCGAGTGCCGACGACAGAACCGACAATCTTCATTTTCTGGGCGTTCCCGACGCTGACGCCATCTGCCAGCCCGATGGAAAGCGCAAAGCGCGAAGTGTCCGTCGCGGTAAGGAGAACGCCTCCTTTTTGAACGAACGATTGGAGATGTTGCACGCCGTCCCAGCCCAGTCCGGGGCGCATGTCGTCCGTCGAATCATTCTTGCCGACGAGGTTCGGCGTTTCGGGCGTGTTCTTCCAGGGGAGCGGATTGCCCCAGGCGCCCGGCAATCCGTTGATGACGAGGGTCGGGCCTGCGAAAAAACCGACGGGCGGAAACAGAATGACGTCGTATTTGGCGTTCAGGTCGCTGATTTTGGAGACGGTCTGCGTGCTGATGTAGTCGTAGGGAATATCGAGATTGTCGAGCGCGATGCGCCACCAGCCTTCCGCTTGCGTGCTCAGCCAGGTGTGGACTAGAGCGACGCGCGCGGCGCGCACAGGATGCGTCTTGACGGAAGGCATTGCGGAAACAGAAATCGCCTGCAACCCAAGGCCGGAAATGGCGTCATTGAGTTGCGCGCGGGTTGCATTGCGAAGCAGAAACGAGCCGCGGCTGAATTTTTTCCCGCCGCTCTCGAAGGGCTCCTCAGCCGCTTCGATCGAAGCGTCACGCAGCTTATATCGCAGCGTCGCCAGGGTAGGCTCGGCGTTGTTATTAATAGCAAAAATCGTGCCTTCGCCAGTCACACCTCCAAGAGCGCGAATTTCTTTCACGCGCTCCATCGGGGCGTCGAGGACTTTAGCATCGGTTACGCGCGTCACTTGCACGCCAAATAGTTCGCCAAACGTCCATCCGGTATCGTCATACGGCGTTTTCTGCGGATCATCCGGGCTCCAATATTGGTAATCGAGGAGTGCATCGGCAATGCGCGAGTAGGGCTGGTCCATGCGGATGATGTAACTGCCGGCGGGAAATTCTCGCGTTGTTGGAGCGGGAGCCGATTCCTTTTCCTTCTCATCCTTTTCTTTTTTGGCTTTCGCGGGCTTCTTGACGGGGAGCGCCACTGTGAAGGCACTCGTCGCACGTGAGATTTCAACCGCTTGCTTTTGTAGGACGCGCAACAGCTCTGCTTGTGAGTCCGCCCGTGGGTCGTCGGCAGGCAAGACATACGCGGCAGGCCCTTCCGCGGCGGGCTTCGTCACCGAGCGTTTTGCCTTGAGATAAAAATTTTTCAGGAACAGCTGCTTGTTTTCGTTGAAATAATGCAGCGAGGTGAGCAAGCCGGTCTGTTCATAGTTATTGTTGTCGCGCTGCGACCACAGGGTCTTGGCAAGGGGGGGATTTTGCCGGTACCACGTCCGCGCGTACTCCTCCGGGTCGAGCGTGCGCTCAAGCGTGTCCGCGCCCCCGTTGCCGAACGTCTCATACAGCCGGCTGATGCCGTTGTGCATCGCAGCGATGAACATCAAATAGCCCGGCGACCAGGTGTCAAAAACTCCATGCGTGAAAACGCCCGGCATGCCGAACTTGGTCATGTCCGCGACGTTGCGCCAACCAATCATTTCCCACTCGTCGGTGAGAATCGGATCGACCCAGGCGTTGAACGGGCCGTCTCCGGCGGTATTGTCGTAAAGATAGGGTACGGATTCGTGCAGGTCGTGCAGCACCTGGGCCTTCCAGCCGACATACGTCTTGAGCACATTTTCCGTCAGCTTGAGGGTCATGCCCATAGCGTCACGATTGTTGTCGTGTGCCACGTACTTGCCCCAGTAAATCAACGGTGGATAGAACTCCTTCGGATGGGAGAGATGCCAGTGATAGATATCGACCATGCGATCGCGGCCATCGACCTCGACGACCGGGGTGATGAGCGTAATCATACCGTCGCGAATTTCGCGGATGTACGGGCTCTCGTCCACGGCCAAGCGATACGCCAGTTCCATCAAAGCCGTGGGCGCTCCCGTTTCAGGGGAATGAATCGTTCCGGTGATGTAATAGACGGGCACAGCTTGCGCGACGATGCGGTCGGCTTCTGCGTCATCGAGTTTTATCGTGCGTGGATCGGCGAGCTTGGCAAGACGCGCGCGGATCTCCTCCAGATTTTTCAAGTTTTCGGGCGAAGAGACGGCCACGGCAATCATCTCGCGGCCCTCTTCCGTCGTGCCGATGGAGAAGACCTTCACGCGCGGGCTGGCCTTTTCGAGCAGGCGCATGTATTTGTAAACGTCTTCCGCATAAGGCAGGATTCCTGGTGCTCCGGCCACGTCGCCGAGAACGGCCTCGGGAGTCGGAACATTTTTTGAAGCAGGCAAATAGTCGACGAGCGGCGACGTAAAGAATGGCTGCGTGGTGTACTTGTGAATTTTCGCCGTGTACGCCTCATCCACGGACTGCTTGGCGTCCCGCGCGGGCGCGGTCTCGCCATCCGCCCATGCCGCGGGAACGGCAAGGGCAACCGCCAACGTGGAATACACAATGACTCTTAACCAAGACGCTCGGATCATGACCATCTCCCTGGGAACTGCAGTGAACGCGGGATTTTAACGTAAATGGAAGCGGAGAAGATAAGTTTCTCTGCGGCGCGCCTCAACAACGGAAGACGCGCCATTCCATACTCGAATGCTTTGACTGATTGTCTGCTCGAGAATCCTGCATGCGTATCAAGGAGGTGGCTTAAAGCAAAGGAGCTTCGTCCGAACTGCTGAAGAATTGTAGATGCGCTACTGCGCGCGTAATTTTCAGATATGTGACCTTTGAGTTTTCGTCTTTTACGTACGGGCATAGAATGTCTTCCGCTTTCCCGCCGGAGTGCTCGGCGTGGATGAATACTCCGGGAACGAGTTTCGCATCACCGTCAGTGACGCGCACATCGGCTACCGTGCACAGCGCGTTTACCTTGCCGGTCTGGATAGCCTTGCACATCTGTTTTTTCCAGTAGGCGTCGACCACTTCGATCGTCATCTCTCCCTTCGCGCTGTTCGGTATCAACAATTGCACGTCCCGGCCCGAGCCCAGCGTGGCGCCAAAGGGGATGAATCCCCTCTTTTCCAGTTGCACTTGAGCGATGCGGGCCACAACGCGGAGTAGCAACTCTATTTCTTCCTGCGGCGTCAACTCCCGTTCCTTTCCCGGCTCATTGCGCGCCGACAAACGTCAGGCACACCGGTGAAGGCACCTCGACCGTTTGGCCAATCGGCGTCAGACTGCCGCTTGCGGGATCGATGTGAAAGATGACGATGTCGTTCGATTCCTGATTCTCGACAAGCAGGTATGTGCCTGTTGGATCGATCGCGAAATGACGGGGCGTTTTGCCGCCGGTCAAGACTTGCCCAAGCGATTTCAGAGTTCCCTTCTTTTGATCGATCGCGAATGCCGCGATGCTGTCGTGGCCGCGGTTCGACGCGTAAAGAAATTTTCCCAGGGGATGCACGGCTATCTCCGCGGCTTCCTTCGGACCGGAATAATCCTCTGGAAGGGCCGAAATAGTTTGCAAGGATGAAAATGAGCCCGTCTTGGCCTTATAGGAAAGAACGGTCACCGAGGATTCCATCTCGCTGAGCACGTAGGCAAATTTTCCGTTGGGATGAAACGCAAGATGACGCGGGCCCGAGCCGAGTTTCAATTTCGCAAAACCGGAAAGCATCGGTGTGAAAATCCCTTTGCTGTCGTCAAAGCCGTAGACGATCACTTGATCGAGGCCCAAATCGACGGCAAGCGCGAAGCGGTTGTCGGGGGAAGTACCGATCCAGTGGGCGTGCGGGCCTTCCTGGCGCTCCTTGTTCGGGCCGGTGCCGGAGTGCTGAACGAAACCGCTGGCGGTGCCGAGACTCCCATCACCATGCACGGGAAAAGAGGCGATGCTGCCGCTGTCATAATTCGCGACCAGAACGTAGGCGCCCGTCTGGTCGAGTGAAACATAGCAGGGCCCCGCGCCGCGAGTGGGCACCTGATTCAGAAATTTCAGCGCACCGGTTTTTGCATCAATAGCAAAAGCGCTCACGGCGCCGCTGACTGCTCCGTTGAAATTCCCGATTTCATTGACGGCGTAAAGATATTTGCCACTGGGGTGGACAGCCACGAAAGAAGGATCCGCCGTTTCCGCCGCAACGCCGATCGGTGTGAGCTGCCCCTTCTCCGCATCGAATCGGAACGCGTAAATCCCCTTGCTGGCCGTCTTTGAAGTGTAAGTGCCGACGTAGGCGAAGTACTGGCCCTTCGCGGGGGGTTTTTCGGCCGTTTCCGCCCGAGAAAGGAACGGAAACGGCGCGGACAAGAATAGTGCGATTACAAACAAACGCCGCTTGATCTTCATAAGGGAGAGGATTCTAACACTAACTCTTGAGCTTGCAGGGGCGCAGCAGGCTGCGCCCCTACAGAGACATAAGCCAGCTATTTCTTTTCTTCTTCCTGCTCTTCCTGCAGAACGGCAGCGGCGGCGACAGAGTCGCCTTCCTCGAGGCGCAGCAGGCGCACACCTTGAGTAGAGCGCCCCGCTTCCCGAATTTCGTTCGCATGAACACGTATCACTTTTCCGTCGTAGGTGATGATCATCACGTCGGACTCTTCCGTTACCTGCAGCGTAGCCACGACGGAGCCATTGCGGTCCGTGGTCTTCATGTTCACGACGCCCTTGCCGCCTCGCGACGTGATGCGGTATTCCGCCAGCGGGGTGCGTTTGCCAAAGCCCTTTTCCGCAACCGTGAGCATCAGCGTCACCAGCGAATCCTTGATCTGCTCGTTCTCCAGTTCTTCGAGATTTTGTGTGGTGGTCTTGTGCTCTTTGGCGATGATCTCGAAATCCGGCTGGACTGCATCCATGCTAACGACATAGTCGTCCTTGTCGAGGTCCATCCCGTTTACGCCGCCGGCATTGCGCCCCATCGGGCGCACTTCCGTCTCGCGGAAAAGGATCGCCTGCCCCTCATGACTGGCAAGGAAGACCATTTTCTTGCCGTCGGTGAGCTTAGCGCCGATAAGCTCATCCTTGCCGTCGAGGTTGATAGCGATGATTCCCGTCGAGCGCGGATTGGAAAATTCCGTCAGCGTCGATTTCTTTACCGTGCCGCTTTTCGTGGCCATGAAGACGAAACGGCCTTCCTCCTCGAGATTCTGTGCGGCGACGAGAGCGGTCAGCTTTTCGTCCTCCTGGAATTTCACGAGGCTGGAAATCGCTTTGCCCCGCGTGGCCGCGGCGGCTTCTGGTAGTTCGTACACTTTGAGCCAGTAAACGCGGCCCTTCGAGGTGAACAGCAGGATGTAACTGTGCGCGGAAGCAATGAAGAGATGCTCGACGAAATCTTCTTCCTTCGTCCGTGCACCGATGCGCCCCTTGCCGCCGCGCGATTGATGCCGATAAGTGTCCGCCGCCGTGCGCTTGATGTAGCCCGCATGGCTCACGGTGATCAGCATTTCGGTATCGGCGATCAGGTCTTCAAGTTTGATTTCATCGACCTTGTCGACAATCTGGGTGCGCCGGTCGTCGCCGTAGGCCTTTTGAACTTCTCGCAATTCCGCGGTGATCACCTGCTTAAGCTTTTTCTCGCTGGAAAGAATCTCTTTCAGTTCGGCAATCTGTTCGCGGATGGACTTCAATTCCTTGAGGATTTCGTCCACGGAGAGCTGCGTGAGGCGGTGGAGTTGCAGTTCGAGAATGGCGTCCACTTGAATGGGCGTTAAGCCATCAGAAACGGAGCGAGTGATTTCGCCTTCGAGCGCGGCGACTCTGTACTTCCTACCGTCCAGTTTGACGCCTTCGAGCTTTTTCGATTTCCCGTTCTCCGTGATGGTGACGTCTTGCTCGGAAAAATAGCTGAGCAAGTTCTGCTTGGCCTCAGCCCGGCTCGAGGAACCGCGGATGATCCGGATGACGGCATCCAAATGGTCGAGAGCAACCTGATAACCGACGAGGATGTGCTCCCGTTCTTCAGCTTTGCGCAACTCGTACCGCGTGCGGCGTATTACGACGTCGCGCCGGTGCTCGAGAAACAACTTGATCAGGGGAATCAAGCCCAGTTCGCGCGGCTGGCCGCCCACGATGGCCAGCAGGATCATGCCGAACGATTCCTGCATCTGCGTGTGCTTGAAAAGGTTGTTCAGGATGAGCTGCGATTCTTCCCCGCGCTTGATTTCGATCACCACGCGCATGCCTTCGCGGGATGATTCGTCGCGCACGTCGGCGATTCCTTCAATCTTCTTGGACTGCACCAGTTCAGCGATGCGCTCGATCATCTTCGATTTGTTGACCTGATACGGAATTTCGGTGACCACGATGTTTTCGCGGTCCTTGCCGACTTCCTCGATGGCGGCTTTGGCGCGCATCGTGAAGCTGCCGCGCCCGGTCTTGTACGCGGCCTCGATGCCCTCGCGCCCGGCGATGTACGCGCCGGTCGGAAAATCCGGCCCGGGCACGAGTTTCATGATTTCCT
>JBGPLB010000162.1:0-11826 GCA_041486245.1 Candidatus Acidiferrum sp. | reverse complement strand
CCAACTTCGCCAGCCCGCAACCCGGCTGGGCCGAGCAAGACCCACGTGACTGGTGGCGCGCCGCGGCTCTCGCGGTTCGCAAAGCGCTGCAAGCTTCAGGGCTCGCCGCTGAATCCATCGCCGCCGTCGGCTTTTCCGGCCAGATGCATGGCGCCGTCCTGCTCGACGAACGCGACGAAGTCATCCGACCCGCTCTAATCTGGTGCGACCAGCGCACCGAAGTACAATCCAGGGAACTCGAACGCACCATCGGCCTCGATCGCCTCATCCAGCTGACTTGCAATCCCCCGTTAACGAACTTCACGCTCACCAAACTCTTGTGGGTCCGCGAGAACGAGCCCAAAAACTGGCAGCGCGTCCGTACAATCATGCTGCCGAAAGACTACGTCCGCTTGCGCCTCACCGGCGAATCCGCCATCGACGTCGCAGACGCCTCGGGAACATTGTTGCTGGACGTCGCGCATCGTGCCTGGTCAAGCGAAGTGCTCGGCAAAACAGGCATCGACGTAAAACTTCTTCCAAAACTTTACGAATCGCAGGAAATTTGCGGCAAGCTCTCCGACGCGGGAGCTAACGCAACCGGTTTGTGCCCCGGAACTCCAGTCGTCGCTGGTGCCGGCGATCAAGCTGCCGGTGCGGTCGGCATGGGCATTACGCGCGCTGGAGTCGTCAGCGCGACTATCGGAACATCCGGCGTCGTTTTTGCTGCGACTGATCGTCCTTCGCTCGATCCCAAAGGCCGCTTGCACACCTTCTGCCATGCTATCCCCGGTCGCTGGCACGTCATGGGCGTCACGCAATCCGCGGGCCTCTCGCTACGCTGGTTCCGCGATCGTTTTGGCGCCGGGCCTGACGACGGCCGCGATCCTTATGAGCGCCTCTCCGCGGAAGCCGCCACGGTTCCAGCGGGCTCCGAGGGAGCCTTTTGGGCGCCCTACTTGATGGGCGAGCGCACTCCGCATCTCAATCCCTTCGCGCGTGCCGCCTTCGTTGGCCTGTCCGCATCTCATACGCGCGCGCACTTTATCCGCGCAGTCCTCGAAGGCGTAGCCTACAGCTTGAAAGACACCCTCACGATCTTCGACGAGATTCACGTTCCCGTTGAACGCATCCGCCTCGGCGGTGGAGGCGCTCGCTCGCCGCTCTGGCAGCAGATTCAGGCAGATGTCTACGCACACGAAGTTGAAATCTTGAAAGCGGAGGAAGGCGCGGCCTATGGCGCCGCGATTCTTGCAGGCGTGGGCTCAGGCTGCTGGAAAAGTGTGGATGAGGCGTGCGACGCCGCCGTGCGTGTCGCGAAAGTCGTCGGCCCAGTCCGCGAAACCAGCGCCGTTATGCAGCGCGGCTATCAAACTTATCGCCGGATTTATCCGGCCTTACATTCCATCTTTGCCGAAAACAAATCTTCTTCCGCAATCTGAGCGGCCGATCCCTGCGAACAATCGCAAGCGACGCTGCGATTCTCGATCATACCGCCTTTTTCTGCCCCGGCTTGAAGTGGTAGCAGTACCACGCTCCTATCACCGTCATCAGCGCCCCCCACCAAACGCTCGCGTGCAAGTTGAAAAGCTCTACTGTGGGGTGTGCAGGCGGATTCCACAACTCGTACAGGCCCGCGCCGAAAATCAGCACTCCATTAACTAGCAACGATAACCCGATAAAGAACCAGATAGAAACCATGCTTCCAACCTCCGGGGGCTACCAAAAGTAGATGTTCAGAACGAAGAACACGACACCGACCACACCCGCCCAGAAAATAGGCTTCTGATACACGGGAATATTTCCGACGGACGGAACTGACGTCAACCCGTAAACCAACCCAGTCAATTCGGCGTCCGTCTTGGGTTTCGTCGCTAGACTCACCACAACCGTCACGATCACACAAACGAGAAAAGACCACAGAGCCTGAAACATATCCTGTGCCAGCGCTTTAGCATGCGGCGAGAGCGCCACATAACGCAGAGCCGATGGATCTGCTTTCACCCAAGCCCACATGCCAATAGAAGACAAAGTGCCGCACAGCAATCCGAGGAAACCGCCGGGGCCTGTCGCTCGTTTCCACAACATGCCGAGAATAACGGTGCCGAAAAGTGGCGCGATGAAAAAACTGAACAGCGCCTGCACATAGTCCATGATGCTTGCAAACTGCATTACCAAATATGCCGTGCCCACGCTAATCAGCACGCCGATCACCGTCGTCCACCGGCCCATGTTCACGTAGTGGTGATCAGTGCCCTTGCTGTTGATGAGCGGCCGGTAGATGTCATACGTCCAGACGGTAGTGAACGCACTCACATTCCCCGCCATCCCAGACATGAAACCCGCGATCAACGCGGTAATCCCAAGGCCCAGCAACCCAGGGCCGCAATAGCGGGCGAGCATCAGCGGGAGAACATCGTTGTAGCTGTGCGCTCCGGTCACAGCAGCCACCGATTCAGGTACGAGTTTCATCGGAAGCACGGCCAATCCCAGTAGTCCCGGCAAAATGACGATGAGCGGAACAAACATCTTGAACCCCGCTCCGATGATGGGGGCCATCTCCGCGCTGCGTATGTCCTTGGCGGCGAGGATGCGTTGCACGACCAGAAAATCCGTCGTCCAGTAGCCCATGGAGATGACCGCAGCCAACCCGAACACAATGCCGATCCAGTTGATACCCATGGGGTTGTCTGTGAAGGAACCTAAGCCCGACCACAGATGAACGTACTGATCCGACGCCCGCTGGGCAATTTGCACTTTCAGGTTGCTCCAGCCGCCGGCCTCGTAGAGTCCGAGAATTGGAATCAGCAGAGCGCCCGCCCAGATCAAGAAGAACTGCAGCACTTCATTAAAAATCGCCGACCTCAACCCGCCGAGCGCAACATAAATAGCCACGGTGATCGAGGACACCCAAATGCTGAAATTGATGTCCCAGCCCA
The DNA here is from genome assembly GCA_041486245.1 of Candidatus Acidiferrum sp. Classification (GTDB taxonomy): domain Bacteria; phylum Acidobacteriota; class Terriglobia; order Acidiferrales; family UBA7541; genus Acidiferrum. The sequence goes on along the minus strand of JBGPLB010000162.1, from coordinate 8,908 downwards.
GCACAATCTGCATCACCTTCGCCATCGCGAACATGTTGACGCCGCTCATCAGCACGGTCATGAAGGCAAACGAAACCGCGGAGACAGCGCGGGCCGGTTCTCCAAAACGCAATTTCAAGTAACCCGGAACGGAGTGCGTTTTGGAAATGTAGTAAAACGGCATCATTACTAGCGCGAGGAAAAGCATCGCGGGTATCGCGCCAATCCAGTACCAATGCGTGGCCAGAATGCCGTATTGGTAGGCCGAACCCGCCCAGCCCATCAGTTCCAGCGCGCCGAGATTTGCCGAGAGGAAGCTAAGTCCAGCCACCCACGCCGTCATTTCGCGGCCGGCCATGAAGAAATCTTCACCGGTGTTCGCACGGCCGCGCAGGTAGAAGCCTATGGCCAGGACCAACGCGAAGTAAAAAACGATGATGACGACGTCAACTGGGGAGAGATGAACGAGTCGAGCTGGTACGATAAACGCGTAAGGAATAGTCATAGAATTCCGAGCCGCTTCTCCTCTGCGAGCGTCCTAAAACTCCAGCCAAGCTACAAAGTCCGGGTGATGCAAAAATTAATTCGAGCCCGGGATCACTTTGCTGAAAACTTGTATATTGTTTCCGAATGAAAATGTGTCCCGGCCTTTAGAACCGTGGTTGGAAAATTCGGACGATTCGGCGAGTCCGGATAGTGCTGGGTCTCAAGGCACAGCGCGCCATACTTCTGGTACGCAACTCCGCCCTTCCCTGTAATGCTTCCATCGAGATGGATCGCCGTGTAGAACTGCACTCCCGGCTCCGTCGTCCAGATTTCCATCTGTCTTCCCGACGTCGGCTCGATCACCCGCCCCGCAATGCGCATCGTCCCAGCCTTGCCATTCAAAACAAAATTGTGATCGTACCCGCCGATCTCCTTCAGTTCGCCGATGCGCGCTCCGATCGCCGCCGGCTTCAGAAAATCCAGCGGCGTATTCGCAACGTTCGCGATTTCGCCCGTCGGAATCAGTGTGGAATCCACTGGAGTGTATTTGTCCGCGTCGATGTAGAGGATGTGCTTGAGCACGTCGCCCGTGTCTGTGCCCGACAAGTTGAAGTAACTGTGGTTTGTCAGATTGACAATCGTGTCTTTGTCGGTCTCGGCGGTGTATACCAGCTTGAGTTCGTTCGTGTTCGTCAGCGTATAAGTCACGCTGGCGGTCAGGTTCCCCGGAAAATTTTCTTCCTCGTCCTTGCTCGCATACGTAAACCGTACCGCCGCTCCGTTCTTTTCCTCCAGCGCCTTCCCTTTCCACACTCGCCGGTCAAAACCGGTGGGTCCGCCATGCAAGCTGTTCGGTGCATTGTTGATTGCCAATTGATACTCTTTGCCGTCCAGCGTGAACTTTCCTTTCGCAATCCGGTTGGCGTAGCGCCCGATTGTCCCGCCAAAGTGCGGATGGGGCCCCAAATATCCCTCAAGATTGTCAAAACCCAGCACCACGTCTCCCATTTTGCCGTTCTTATCCGCAACGTGGAGTTCCGCCAGCGATGCGCCATAAGTAATTATCTTTGCCGAAGCGCCTTGCGTGTTGTACAGCGTGTACGATTCGATCTCCACACCGTCCGGCGTCTTCCCAAACGCCGCTTTTTCAACGTGCGCGCTCACTTTACCCGCCGATTGCGGGTCTCCTCCCGGCGACGACGAGGCAAACTCCGGGCCCGTAGCCATCAAAAACGCCAGCATGCAAATTCTCCCACAGAGCACCATTCCCACCCTCCTCCACGCTCAAGACCCTTTGGATGCTTTGGCCCTGTCCTTCGCCTTGTATCACAAATGGCTCTCAATCGCGAACCTTCCCCTTATTTTTCTTAGACTTGGCAATCCTGTCCGTGCCTCTCAACCACAAGTCGCCCTCTGCGAACGCCATTGACAAGCATGGCGCCGCAGTGCCAATGTGCCCCCCAGCATTCGCCCCAAAATATCGTTATCGTACACGGAGTTCGATGCCATTTATGAAAATTTTTTCTCGGAGGCTCCTTTCTATCGTCGGTTTCCTCCTCTCCCTTGCCGCCTCCCCCTCCCTTTTGGCTCAATGGGTTCCCCTAAACCCCGTCGACGCCGTCGAGCCCCAGCCCGATGGCGTCGTCGTGGTCCTCAAAACCGGATTCTTGCGATTCCAAGTCTGCTCGAACTCTATCGTCCACGTCGTCTATTCCCTCGAGCGCAACGTCTCGCAACATCCGGACTTCATGATCGTCAAGCAATCCTGGCCCCATGCGGATTTCTCGCTTCACTCCGACGATCCAAAACTCATCACCCTCTTTACTCCTCGCCTGAAAATCGAAATCATCCGCGCTGATAGCTCAATCATTTTCTACGACTCCTCTGGTCACAAGCTCACGCAGGAAAACACTCGAACCCTCACGCCAACTGAAGTCAATGGCGAAAAAACCTATCACTCCGAACGCTTCGTCAATATGTGGGACACGCAGGAAGCCTTTTACGGGCTCGGCCAGCACCAGGCCGGCGTCTGGAACTATCGCGGCGAGGCCGTCGACTTATCGCAGGACAACACCAACATCTCTATTCCATTTCTTCTCTCCAGCAATGGCTACGGCATTTTCTGGAACAACGGCTCGCGCAGCCGTTTCAACAATCGCTTCGTCCACGCTTTCTACATGAGTTCGGAAGTGTCGGATTCGATGGACTATTATTTTTTCTACGGCCCGGATTTCGATCGACTCATCGCTGACTATCGCGAACTCACGGGCGCCGCGCCCCTCTTTGGCAAGTGGGCCTACGGCTACTGGCAATGCAAGAATCGCTATGACTCGCAGGCGGAGCTTCTCGCCATCGCTCAAAAATATCGCGGCCTGCACATCCCTCTCGACAACATCGTGCAGGATTGGTTCTGGTGGAACGTCATGGGCGATCCGGTCTTCAACAAAAACTATCCCAATCCCAAAGGCATGGTCGACGCCCTCCACAACGATCACGTCCATCTTATGATTTCCGTGTGGCCTTATTTCCGACCCGGCTCCCCCGTCTACGACGACATGGATAAGCGCGGCTTTTTTATCGATCGCACCAAGGTCCAAAGTTTTCATCCGCCTCGCATGTCCCTCTATGATGCGTTTAATCCAGAAGCGCGCAAATATTATTGGAATCTCATGAATGACGCCCTATTCAAAATTGGCGCGGACGCCTGGTGGCTGGACACTACCGAACCGGAAACCGAAGGCCGCGAAACCAATCTCCTCGCCACCAACAAAGTTAACGGCGGACAGAATGGCGCCCGCTACGCCAACGAATTCTCTCTTTACACCACTTCCGCCGTCTACCAGGGCCAGCGCGAAGCTTCCGACAAAAAGCGCGTCTTTATTCTTTCGCGCTCGGCTTACGCAGGCGCACAGCGCAACGCCGCAGCCACGTGGTCCGGCGACATCGACCCCAACTGGGAGACTTTCCGCCGTCAAATCCCTGCTGGCCTCAACTATTCCCTTTCGGGTCTGCCGTATTGGACCACCGACATCGGCGGCTTTGTCTCCGCGAATCCCGACGATCCCGCCTACCGCGAACTTTACATTCGCTGGTTCCAGTTCGGCGCGTTCTGCCCCATTTTCCGCGCCCACGGCACGCGCACAACGAATCAGAACGAGATTTGGTCCTACGGTCCCGACGCACAAAAAATTCTCGTCGCATTCGACAAGCTCCGCTACCGCCTCATGCCCTATATCTATTCTTTAGCGTGGAAAACCACCAGCGAGGGTTACACCATCATGCGTCCCCTCGTCATGGACTTCCGCGAAGACGTTCGAGCGCAAAGTGTCGGCGACCAATTTCTTTTCGGGCCAGCTCTGCTCGTAAATCCGGTGACCGAGCCCGGCGCCACGACGCGCCATCTCTATCTTCCCGCCGCGAAGTGGTTCGACTTCTGGACCGCCGCCGCAATCCAGGGCGGTCATACTCTCGACGCGCCATCTCCCATCGAGCGCATGCCTCTCTACGTCCGGGCCGGCTCCATTCTCCCGCTTGGACCGGACGTCGAATACGCCGCGGAAAAATCCGCCGATCCCATCGAGCTTCGCGTGTATCACGGTGCAAACGGCGCTTTCACTCTCTATGAAGATGAAAACGACTCTTACGATTACGAGCAAGGCGTGTACGCCACGATTCCCCTCTCCTGGGACGACGTCACCCGCACTCTCACCATCGGCGATCGCTCTGGCTCCTTCCCCGGCATGCTCGAGAAGCGCACCTTCCGTGTCGTCTTTGTCGGGGAAAACCACGGAACTGGCGCCGGCCTCACCGAAACCGTGGACAAGACCGTGCAATACGCAGGCAAGAAAATCTCAGTAACGCCGTAGCTCGTTACTCAGGGACTGGCCTTCTCAGCTAGCTGAGTGTGGCGCATCCGTCCACAATGTGAATGGGGAATTCAAAACGTTTTGCTTGACGCGAGTGGTGCTCGGGACTAGTCTCGCTCCAATCGGTCGGGGGCCTTCATGCGTTGTTCCAACGAAGGGGCCCAGAGATTGGTGCAGCTGCGTGCTCGCGTGCGAGCCAGGGAATGCGGCTGTCTGTCCACTGCGCGATATCTACTGCCAATACTAACTTGTCTCGCGGTTGCCCTTCCGGCTTGCTGCCAGGACAGCGGAAGCGCAGAGCGCGAATCCTACGGCAACGGATCGGAAATCACCGTGACGGTGCATGATATCTCAGGGGAGCCGATCTCGACGGCGGCGTTGGTGAGACTTTACCGGGACGGAACAATTCTTAGCAGGCAGGGCGAGACATCCCGCGGGAGCACAGTGCTGGTGGTGAATAGCTTGGGTGAATTCTCCGTGATTGTGGAAGCTGCGGGATATGAAAGCGCACAAAAGGATGTGTCGGTCCAAATAACAGGAAGAACGCAGGTGGATGTTTACCTGCGGCGAATCTCAGCCGCTGGAAGTACCACAAGAGTTCCTGGGAGACCGGTGCTCGCTCCGAAAGCGAAGGAAGCGCTCGAAAAGGGATTGCAAGCGCTGAGCGCGGACAAGCTGAGCGAGGCAGAGAAGTATGTCGGCGAAGCGATGCGGCTGGCCTCTGGGCACCCGGACGTGTTGTACATGCAAGGTGTTCTGTCGCTGAAACAACGCAACTGGCCGCAGGCGCAAAGCGCGCTGGAAAAGGCAACGCAGATTGATCCTAATCATGCGCGGGCTTTTGCAGCGCTAGGAATGGCGCTTTGCGACGAGGGAAAATATGACCTGGCGATCGAGCCGCTGGAGAAATCGCTGCAATTGGACGCTCCTGGTACGTGGGAAACACGCTGGACGCTAGCGAAAGCGTACTACCAGGCCGCGCGATATGACGAGGCGCTGAAAATGTCGCAGGAGTCCCTGGCGGCGTCGAATGGGAAGGCGCCAGAGATCGGGCTGCTGGTGGCACAATCGCTGACCGCGGTGGGGCGATTTGAGGATGCGGCGCAGATGCTGCGTGAATTTGTGAGAGATCACGCGGATCGGCGGGAAGCGGGGACGGCGCGGCGGTGGTTGGAACGGCTCACGGCAGGCGGGAAAATCCGGGCTGACTAGGAATTCACGCGCTGGATTGGCTTCCTCTTCTGCCCGGTGTGGGTGAAAAATCGCGAGACGTACTTGCCGGTATCTGCCATTCGCGCGATGGCTTCAGCTGAGGCCGCGTTCTTCTGGCGATGCGTTTTCTTCATGGAGTTTCCGTTCCGCGGGTGGCTTTCCAAGTTGAACTGCATTGGGTATGACGGTTATACCAAAGCACGGAGCCAAAAGGGGAACGAGAAAAATGAAAAGCCCCACACTTGCAAGAACCGCAAGGATGGGCCACCCGAAAGGCTCTTGCGAATTTAAGAATCGGGGGCCCGTTTAACACTGCCTTGATTTCCTTGGACTTCCGCCCGTAGGATGATCCTGCATGAATCATATTCTCGTTATTGGAGGGACCGGCACCGTCGGGCGCCAGGTGCTTTCTCAGTTGGCAGCCAAGGGCGCGCAAGTCCGCGCGCTGGCGCGCAACCTAGGCGCGGCTCGTCTGCCATCACAGGTCGACGTCGTGTGCGGAGATCTTACTCTTCCCGAAACCCTCGATTCGTGCCTGGATGGCATCGATACGGTGTTCCTGGTGTGGACCGCCCCGGCGGCCGCTGTCGCTCCTGCGTTGGAGCGGATCGCGAAGCACGCCCGACGCATCGTATTCCTCTCCGCTCCGATCAAAACGGCGCACCCGCTCTTCCAACAGCCCAATCCCCTCAAAGCATTGTTCGAGCAAATCGAGCGGTTGATCGAGACCTCTGGACTGCAGTGGACGTTTCTGCGGCCTGGAATGTTCGCCGCAAACGCTCTGAGCTGGTGGGCTCCGCAGATTCGCGCCGGCGATGTCGTGCGCTGGCCGTATCTCGCCGCTCCTACAGCACCGATAGACGAGCGTGACATCGCCGCAGTCGCGGTCCGCGCGCTGTGTGAGGACGGACACGCCGGAGCGGAATATGTTCTGACCGGACCTCAATCGCTCAGCCAATTGGAGCAAGTGTCCGCAATCGGCCGCGTGATCGGCCGCTCGCCGCGCGTCGAAGAGATCTCGCCAGACGAAGCGCGGCGTGAGTTGCTCCGTATCGGGCCGCCGGTTGCAGTGAATATGCTGCTCGATGCATGGGCCGCCGCCATCGGCCAACCTGCGCACGTTACCTCAACGGTTGCAGACATCACGGGTACGCCGGCGCGAGACTTCGATGACTGGGTGACGGATCACTCTGCCGAGTTTCGAGCCTGATCTCGAACTTGGAAGCTACGGCAGACCGGCTTGAAGCTCTTCCGGCCTCTCTGGGCTCGACGACAATTTCGGTCGGATAAAGGCACAGGAAGCAAGAATAGAACAAAGTCAAAACTCGCACCCTTTGCAAAACCAAAACCCAAAGCGTGCGTCACCCAAGTCAAAAGCATGCCCGGCCCTGCCGCTTCCTGAGCTTAAGGCCGTCTTATGAAGCGGACTTCTCGTGCTAAACTCCATTTATGGAAGTTACGCTTCACATCCCCGACGATGTCGCGCAGCGGCTCTCCGCTTCGGGGAGCGATCTCTCCCGCCGCGCACTAGAAGCTTTTTCTCTTGAAGAGTACAAGGCGGGCCGGCTGACGGAAGCCCAATTGGGGCAGCTGCTCGGCCTGCGCACGCGCGACGCGCGCGACGGCTTCCTGAAGGCCCACGAAGTCTGGCTGAATTACACAAAGGAAGATCTCGAGCGTGAGCGTGCGGCTTTGCGGCGCTTGGGCTTTGGAAGTTAAATGCGGGTTGTTGTCGCTGATGCGACTCCGCTCCATTATTTGATTCTTATCGACGCTGTCCATGTCTTACCCCGCATCTTTGAGAAAATCCATGTTCCCATCGAGATACGGGACGAACTAACGTGTGAGGGCACACCTTTGCCGGTGCGGACATGGATGCAACATCCTCCTCTTTGGCTTGAAGTCCTTGCCACACCGATTGTTACCCCCGAAGATTCTTCCCTTGAGGGTTTGGACACCGGTGAGCGGGCGGCAATCGTCCTCGCGGAATCCATCCGCGCCGATCTTCTGTTGATGGATGATCGCGCGGGCGCAATCCTGGCCCAACGACGCGGCTTGGCGGTAACCGGGACGTTAGGCGTGTTGGATTTGGCCTCGCGGGGAGGAATGCTCGACTTGAAAGAGGCTTTTGTACGCTTACAAAGGACCAACTTCCGTTATCCGCCTTCGCTCATCGAAACGTTGCTGGAGGAAGAGAGAAATCGCAAGAAGCGAGGAGTGTGAGAGCGGAGAGCGCGCGAGAACGATATGAAGCATGAAACTGAGTATCGGGAACGGTGCGACGAGCAAGAATAAAAACAAAGTCAAACTCTCACCCTTTGCAAAACCAAAACCCAAAGGGTGCGCCTCCCAATTCAAGAGCCTAGCCCACCTGCCGAACTAGTAGCAATCAGAACAGTCAGTCACGGGCGCGACAGAAAAGGTCTTGTGTCGCGGATGCCGGAACCCTCCACGATTGTGTGGATCGAATCGCCCGCAACATTTACAAGCGTCTCGACCTTGCCGCTAGGCCACCGGATTTCTACCGCATCGATTTTTGTGGCTTTGCCGAGGCCGAAATGGAGGCGGAGGTCGTTTTGGGAGAGGTAGCTGCCACCGGCACGAATTTCGGCGATCTGGCGGACGCCGCCGGCGTGGATGGTTACGCGGGCGCCGATGGCGGCCCGATTACTCTTTGTGCCGATTAGTTTGAAGAGGACGCGGTGATTGGAGGCCTTGTTCTGGTTGAGGAGGAGAGTGGGAGGTTCGCCGACATTGACCAGGACTACGTCGATGTTGCCGGTGTTGAAAATGTCGCCGAAAGCAGCGCCGCGGCGGGATTGAAGCGGTAAATCCGTGAGGCCAGCTTCTTTCGAAACTTCGTCGAAGGTGCCGTCGCGGTTGTTTCGTTCGAGAAAGATGGGCTGGCGGTAGTGCGGACCGTTTTCGAGTGAATCGATTTGCGGATAGACATGTCCGCAGGCAATCAGAAGATCGAGCCAGCCGCTATTATCCATATCGAAAAAACTGGCGCCCCAGCAGACGTCTGAGTAACTGGGACGGCCGACGCCGGAGGGCCAGCTAACGTCCTCGAACCCGTTCGCGCCGGTGTTGCGCCAGAGAGCTTTGGGCTGCTCTTGAAACGTGGTGATGAAAAGACTGAAGCGGCCGGAGTGGTCGTAATCGGCGAAATCGACGCCCATGTTTCCTAGCTGCGTGCCGTCGCCGCTGAGAGAAACACCGGAGAGCATGCCAACCTCGGAAAAAGTGCCGTTGCGATTGTTGTGATAAAGATAGTTGGGGACGGAATCATTGGCGACGAGAAGATCGGGCCAGCCGTCATTGTCGTAATCGGACCATTGGACGCCGAGGCCGTAGTAGCCGAT
>JBGPLB010000161.1:0-11872 GCA_041486245.1 Candidatus Acidiferrum sp. | reverse complement strand
TCCAGGCCGGGCCCGTTGTCGGATGGCGGCCAGTGCATTTGATAGAGGTCGATGACTTTGACTTGCAAGCGGCGAAGGCTGTCTTCGCATTCTTTGCGGATCGATTGGGCGGAGTGGTCCTGGGTCACATGGCCTTTGTCGTCCCAGCGGAGAACGCACTTTGTGAATACATACGGGCGAGCGCCGCGCCAGTCTTTCAGAGCCTTAGCTACCATTTCTTCCGAATGTCCGATGCCGTAGACGGCGGCAGTGTCGATCCAATTCGCGCCGAGTTCCAGCGAGCGGTGAATTGCGGCGATGGAATCCCCATCGTCCTGGTGTCCCCAAGCAAAATCCCAGCCGCTACCGCCGATGGCCCAGGCGCCGTAGCCAACGGGCGTAATTTGCAAATCGGAATTGCCGAGCTTGCGAATATCCATGATTCCTCTTTTCGCATTTAGATAGAGCGCTACGTTGCGAGCGTCATCCGCACTCTGATGCACTCTGAATTCTACATTCCATGAGAGGAAAAAAAGAACGGATTGGTTAGGAAGAACATCCAGGAGCGGCCGAAGGAAAGAGGCTTAAAGCTAATTAGCGGTGAAGGCGGCGTCCAGTGAGATGGTTTCGCCGTCAGGATTCGTAATGGAAACGCGTTGCGTGCCGACTGCTAGGCCCGGTGTCAGCACGGTCAGAGTATTCATGTCCTTGAATGTAACGGTAGCAGTCTTGCCGCCGATGGTGACAGTGGCGCCGCTCTCGAAGCCGCTGCCGCGGATTGTGATCTGCGTTCCCCCGGCTGCGGGTCCACTTGCGGGCGTAAGTAACCCAATCCCGAGCGGAACCTTAGCCAATGTAACGACCGTGACACCCGCGTTTAGCGCCGTCCCGTCGGTCGACGTGATGGCAAACAATCTTTGTCCATTCTCATCAATGGCCAGGAAGCTGCCGTGCAATCCATCGAGGTCGGTCATAAATTGTTGGGGCAGCAAGACGCGCAGGCGGAGTGCGCCCGTGTGTGCGTCAAGTATGTCCACGCCGCCTTGGGCGCCAGCGCTTCCTGCGGGGCCAGTCAAGAACGGCAGGTAGAGGAGGGAACCGCTGGGATGGAGTGTTACTCCAGGCACTGATACGCGTCCGGGAATACGCAGGAGTTCCGGATTTGCGGGGACGGCGGCGAGCGAAAGATCGGCGCCGCGAATTTCCGTCGTGCCGTTCGCTTGGAGAGCAAACATAGTTCCATCGGCGGCTGTACCGATGTCCACCGCGGAGTCGTTTGCGGTGAAGGTGAAGAATTGATTGGGAGAGGATGCATTCCAAGAGGCGAGCGGCCCGCCGGGCGCGGCGGCAAACGCAACGAACACCTGATTGCCCGTGCCAGTGGATTGCACGAGAGGCGCGCCGGTGAGGCTGGTGATTTCCGGCTGAGAGGCAGGTTGAATCGTGGGCGGGCTGGCCATCAGATTTAGTTGGCCCAGGCATGAGGTACAGGAACCCGAAGAGCTGGATTCTGCGCTCAGGCCGACGAAGACGGACTGCAAGCTTGTGGCGGCCACGCGAGCAGGGCCTGAATTAGTGAAACCCGCAACGCCACCAACAGCAACACTCGTGCCCGCGCCATTGTCTGGGTCGAGCAGGTAGATGTTCTGAGCGCCGAAATCGGCAGCGACGAGTTGGGTCCCGTCCGGGGTTAATGCGAGGCCGCGGAGTTCAGCGGTGGGAGGAGGACCGCCTGGCGGCTCGATGCCGGTTGCGTGAAAAAGGCCGGAGGTCAAATCGAAGACATCCACGTGATCGATGTTACTGAGGTAAAGCCACTGGCGAGACTTGTCGTACAAGATGAACTTATCGAAGGCGGGCTTGGCGAAGAAATTCTCGCTCTGCAAATACTGGAACGCTCTCGGTGCGGTAGCCGATCCGGCGGGCGAAGTGATGACGACATCGGCCTTCCCCGCGGTCCCGGAGGGTGTTTGCAGAGTGATGCGCTCAAGTGGGAAGGGATAACTCGCATCCAATCCTAAGGACGAGGCGATGGACGCCACATTTTCGGTTTTTTGTATGGTGGAGCTTGCGCCGCCAATTGTGACGTCTACTTTTGTGGCGTCGTTGCCGAAGCCAAAACCGTAAATCTGGACGATGTCTCCGCCAGCGGGCTTTCCAGCATTTGGTAAGACTTGCAGAACTTGCGGGCCGTAACTGAATGCATCGGGAGCGAGCGCAAGCCATCCATTGGGGAAATAGGCAGTCACATTCACGGCACCGCTGGCCGTGTTTGGGGGCGAGGTAGCATGGATCACCGTGCTGCTCGCCACGCTTCCATCGCTGGCCATCTGCGTGCCGAACTTTATTTGCACGGACGTTGCAAAATTCTGCCCGGATAGAGTGGTAGCCGTTCCGCCTGCGTTCAATCCTTCTGAAGGCTGCACACTCGGCGACGCGACGAAGCTGGGGAAAGTCGTGGGAAGTGAACTAGGAGTTGCGGCATCGACAAATGCCAGACCGCGGTTGGCGACTCCGAAAATGAGGTTTGTGGCGTCCACGTCTTCGATTTCGGAGCGTCTTCCAGCGAGCCACAAATCGGGCGCTTGGCCAATCGTGCCGAGGTTATGTCCATCCAACACCGTGATGAGGGGAGGCGGCCCGGCATTTTCGCTTAGATACAAGAACTGCCCGTCGCGAGAAAACACCATGCCGTTTACGAATGATATTGCGTATGAGCCAACTTGACTCAAAGAGCCGTCCAGAAGCAGCACCTGCGAAGCGCCATTCGAAACGAAAACAACAGCGATCCGCGAGCCATCGGGATTTGCGGCGATGAGGGGAATCGTGCCCGTGCCAAGACCCCGAGGACCGGCGAGAACGTTGCCGTTCGCATCGTAGACCGCGACTTCGCCGCTCGCATCACTGGCTGCGACCAGGAGTTTTGCGTGGTCGCCCGTACGAGCCATCGCCCCGAGGCCGTTTTGAAAAAGTTGCGGCTCGGTGGAAGTCAGGTTCGTAAGCGTGTTCGACGAAGGATTCCACAGAGCGAGCAACGCTTCACCGGTTTGGGATTGCCGGAGGCGCATTATCAGATTGCCGCTGGAGAGCGCGAGCAACTCTTCGGGTCGATCGAACAGAGTATTAGGAAGTGGTTGCAAACCAGCTATTTCGTAGCGGGCTTTGACTTGAAGCGATGTGGTATCGATCGCGGCCACTTGCTCAGTCACCGTTCCGACCCAAATGGTCGAGCCGTCCGGGGAAAGGTCAACGCTGCTCGCGCCGGGGATAGGGACTTGGGCGACGCGGTGCGCGGTCGTTGAGGAGAAGATCTCAACGCGGTTCATCGCGCGGTTGGCTTCGAAGACTAGCCCATGCGCCGGATCGTAAGAGATATGCCTGTGGTGAGGCTCGCCCGCTGGGTCGTCCATCGCTGGGCTGGAGTCGGTACGCGCGAAAGTTGTCCGGGGAACATTTGCAGTGACACCGCTCTGGATGGTGAGGCCGAGGCTGGCCGGGTGAGAAAGAGAGCCGCTGGTGCCCGAGGCCAGGATGGTGAAGTTCCCTATACCGGCGTTGGGTGCGGCGGAGAAAAGAACGGGCGTGCTCGAGCCGGCAGCGATGCTGAAAGGACTGGCTGGACTCGAAATGACGCCGGAGGGCAAGCCTGTCAACGTCACCTGGACCGTGCCTGTAAAGCCGTTGAGCGGGTTAATGGACAAGTTGACAGGGGGGGCCAGTTGCGGCTTGCTGAACCGCAACTGAATTCGCGGAGAATGCGATTGAGAAATCGGGAGAAGGAGAGGGCGGAGGTGGAGGTGGTGGTGATTGCCGAATGGTGGGCGAACCGCCGCCGCACCCGAGGGAAGCAAACAAAAACAGACTGAGTAACAAGTGCGGGGCGCCATGTTTTGGCCGTCCCATCGAAAGACCCCACTTTTCTTGCGCTCACCAGGCTGAAGAAGCCATGCCGGCAGGAAAATCCGGCAAAGGCCGTGACGCCCGGACTTGAGAGGATACCGCGGAACACTTTAATCCAAATACGTTAATTGTCAAGTTGGGAAATCTGATGGGATAAGAGAAGGAGAAGAGAAAAATCGAAGGGCGGCGAGGACCGAAGGTCCGCGCCGCCCTTGAGGAAGACCGGGAAAATGGCGGTGACTTAAATTGTTTTGGCTGCAGGCGCGGCTGCCGAAGCGTTCGAACTCTTGGCAAAAGCGTTGTGGCTGGAATCCTTCTCCGAGCTCTTATCGATCTCGATAGAACCTTTGAAGTAGGCGCCGTCCTCGATCATGATCCGGGCGGTCGTGAGATCACCGTTCACGGACCCGTCCTTCTTGATTTCAATGCGGTCTTTGGCGCGAAGATTTCCCTTCACGGTGCCGTAAACCACCACCTCGCGGGCGATGATATCGGCAGTGACCTTTGCGGTAGTTCCGACGGTCAGCTTCCGCTCATCAAGCTGGATCAGTCCTTCGACCGAGCCGTCGATCAGCAGATCCTCGTTGCCGGAGATCTCGCCTTTCACGTGCAGGCTGGCCCCGAGCCGCGCGGTAGCGCGGTCCGCGGTTGCACCCAATGGACGCATGGCATCTGTACTCATTGCGGTAGTTCCCTCCCAAGTCGCCGGAGCGGACTTCGACGACTGATTCGTTGGAAAATTTTTTGGTTCCGGTTGCGCGGATTGCGGCGCTTCCGGCTTCTTATTGCCCCACATCGATCCTCCCAAAGGAGTAGCACCACCCCAGGCAGAATTTCGCTCGGGGTATTGCAAACTTTAGTCCTCAGTGTGGTGCGCTGCAAATGCAGTCTTGCGCGACCGTTCCTGAAAGTAACTAGACCTTTGGACAGTGACCGCCGTCGCTCACAGTTCAATGTTGAGTGAATCTCTGATGACGCCGTAGGGGGGCGATAGGAGTGTAGCGCAAGGAATCTTCAGTTGCTAGGTTTTTCGGGAACAGGCTGCGTGGCCAGAAAATCGGCCTGAAATCTCATTGAGTAAGATTGAAGGAGTTCCTCGATGCGCTGGGGCGTGGACGATTTGAGAATGAACCCAGCGTGATGATATTTTGCGACGCGGTAAATAATTTCTGGATCGTTGTACGCGGATGTGTCGGGATTTTCCTGCCGAGCGAGCGACACAATCGCTCCGGCGTAATCGGTGCGCGAATTCGGCAATTGATAGGGCTGCTTCCCTGCTCCCACTTCGAGGCGCGCCCACTCACGCCATAAGTTGATGCCAGTGGCGGCTTCGATGACATTCGAGATATAGGCACCGCCGACGCGTGCGGCCACTTCGAGGAAATAGAACTTTCCATCGGAGTGAGCTTTCAAGAATTCGGCATGAGTGACGCCGCGCAGAAATCCAAGTTCTTCGAGCACTTTGCGATTGATGTCGAGGAGCCTATTCACTTCCGCCGAGCCGCGCGGAAGCGTCCGGGTGGTGAAAACGCCGCCCAGATGCGAGGTGTCGAGCGGAGGCGCGCCGTAGGCGTGGGCTTCCGCGAAGACCACTTGTCGCTCCGCAGCCACGCTGTCCACGTGATAGACACTGCCGGGAACGAATTGCTCGAGCAAATATGTAGATTGCTTGTCGCCGAGCTGATCGAGCCAGGGCCACAGCTCGGCGGAATCGTGAATCTTTTTCATGCCGATTCCCGAGGCTTGCGAGCGCGGCTTCAGCAGCCATGGCGCAGGCACGCGCGCCATGAATTCTCTCAAGGCATCGTAATTAAGGACGGGCACAAACTCCGGTACGGCGATGCCCACTTCTTGTGCGCGGGCGCGCATCGCCAGCTTGTCGCGGAAGTAGCGAACGGTTGTTAAGCCCATACCGGGAATGCGCATGTGTTCACGGAGGGCCGAGACGTTTTCCATGTCGAATTCGTCCAGGGCGACGATGCGGTCGATTGGCTGAGATCGGGCAGCGAAGCTGACGGCATTGATGAGGTCTTGCACCGGCAGTTCTTCCGGCATGAAAAATATTTCATCGATGGACTCTCGCGGCCAATCCGCATTACGAAGTTTTTCCACCGTCAAGAGGAGCACGCGGCAGCCGATCGATTTACAAGTGCGGAGGAATTCCTGGCCTTTTTCGTAGGAACTGACGCAGAGGATAGTGAGAGGACGGCTCTCTGGCATTGGATGACCTTTTTAATGTCGTGCCGCCCGCGGGAGAGTGCCAGGCTGCAGCGGTGCAGCGGTGCATCGGTGCGGATTATACTTCGCACTAGCGGGCTGGAAACAAAAATTGCAGAAAGGGACCAACCCGCTGGGCCCAAGCCGCTTCGTTGTGCTCGCCGCCTTCCACGCGCTGGTAGTGCAGGTCGCGGCCGAGTTGCCAGCCTTTTTGCAGGAGCACATCGCGGAATTGTTCGACATCTTGCACGATGCGCGGACCTTCTCGCGTGCCAATGTCTAGCCAAATGCGCGGCCGCGGATCCACGCGAGCGGCTTGCGCGAAGCGATGCATTACCTGCTGGTTCCACCAAACGGAAGGAGAGAGAGCGGCAAGTTTTCCGAAAACGTGCGGAATTTTGAGGCCCAAGTAGAGAGAAACGAGTCCGCCGAGCGACGAGCCACCGATGCCGGTATTTTCGGGGCCGGAAAGAGTGCGGTATTCACGCTCCATGAAGGGCCTTAACTCCTCGATCAGAAACCTTGCGTAACGGTCCGCGCGGCCTCCGCCCAGTTTAGGGACGCGAGTCGGCGTGTATTCGCGAATGCGCTGCTTGCCAGTGTTGTAGATGCCGACGATAATGAGCGGCTCAATCGCCCGGTCGATGATGGATTGATCCGCGGTTTGGCCGACGTTCCAATCCATGCCGGAAATGAAGGAAGTCGAACCGTCAAAGAGATTTTGACCGTCGTGAAGGTACAAGACTGGGTAATGGCGCGAGGAGTGCCCGTCGTAGCCAGGCGGGACATAGACGATGAGGTCGCGCTGGTTTCTGAGGAAGCGCGAGCGAAAACCTTCGTGCTTGCGGAGATGCGGATCGTTCACGGCGCGATAGTCACCAGAAGATCCTTGGCTTCGACGTGCTGCCCGGGAGTCACCAGAAGCTTCAAGACACGCCCGGCGATCGGCGCATAAATATTCGACTGCATCTTCATGGCCTCGAGTGTCAAGAGCTTAGCTCCGCGTTCGACAGGATGATTCACCTGCACGGCGATTCCGCTAATCACACCGGCCGCCGGCGCGGCCACTTGTCCCGGGTCCGCGGGGTCGGCTTTCGGATGCGCGCGCTCGACGACGCGCAGTGCGTGGTCCCGTACGTTTACTTCGCGCGGCTGCCCGTTCAATTCAAAGAACAGCGTGCGCGTTCCGTCCGGATGTGGATCGCTGGCCGTCAAAAACTTGATAATGAGCGTTTTTCCCGGCTCGATCTCGACGGTAATCTCTTCGCCGGAGCCTAAGCCATAGTAAAACGCTGGCGTCGGAAGGACGCCGACATCTGCGTAGGTCTGGCGGAATTTGTCATACTTTACAAAAACATCCGGATAGAGCAGGTAGCTCAACAGGTCGTCGCGGCGGACCGAGTGACCTACCTTTTTCTCCAGAGTGGCGGATGTTTCGGCAAGATCTGCAGCTTCGAGGCTTGCACCAGGACGGCCTTTGAGCGGGGCTTCGCCGCGCAGGATTATTTTCTGCAGCTTGCGGGGCCATCCGCCTGGCGGAACGCCAAGGACACCCGAAAACATTTCCACGACCGAATTCGGGAGAGATAGATCGTGCTTATCATCCAGCTTGAGCAGATCGGACGGTTGGAGTTCGTTCGCCAAGAGAAACAGCGTCATGTCACCAACAACTTTACTGGAGGGCGTGACTTTCACAATGTCGCCAAAGAGCTGGTTGACTTCGGCATACATCTTTTCCACTTCACGCCAGCGGTGTCCCAACCCCATGGCCGCGGCTTGTTCGCGAAGATTCGTGTACTGACCGCCCGGAATCTCGTGCTGATAGAGCCGCGCGGAGCCGGCTTTCGGGCCGGAATCAAAAGGCAAATAATACGTCCGCACGGTTTCCCAATAGTCGGAGCATTCGTTGAGCACTTCGATGTCGAGATTCGTGTCGCGCGGCGTGTGGCGTAGGGCCTCGACGATGGAATTGAGATTGGGCTGGCTCGTGCCGCCGCTCATCGCGGCCAACGCGGCGTCGACGACATCGGCGCCGGCGTCCGCAGCTTTCAGGACCGAGGCAGAATTGACACCGCTGGTGTCATGCGTGTGAAAGTGCACGGGGATGGAAATTTCTTCCCGGAGCGTTTTCACAAGTTTGTAAGCCGCATAAGGTTTGCAGAGTCCCGCCATGTCTTTGATCGCGAGAAAATGCGCGCCGAGTTTTTCGAGTTGTTTGGCCAAAGCGACGTAATATTTCAACAAATACTTCGGCCGGGATTTGTCGAAAATGTCTCCCGTGTAGCAAATGGCCGGCTCGCAGACGGCACCGGTTTCGAGGACGGCGTCGATCGAGACGCGCATGTTTTCGATGGAATTGAGCGAATCGAAAACGCGGAAGATGTCTATACCTTGCGCGTGGGCCTCGCGGACGAATTCCACAATCACGTTATCCGGATATGAGGTGTAGCCGACGGCGTTAGCGCCGCGGAGGAGCATCTGGAAGCAGATGTTGGGAATGCGTTCGCGCAGCTCGCGAAGACGCTGCCAAGGGTCTTCGTGAAGGAAGCGCATGGCCGTATCGAAGGTGGCGCCGCCCCACATTTCAAGGCTCAAGAGACTCGGGAGGCGCTGAGCGACGGCAGCGGCGGTGGCCAGCAAATCGTACGTGCGCACGCGCGTGGCCATCAATGATTGGTGTGCATCGCGGAAGGTCGTATCCGTGATTAGCAGGCGCTTCTCTTTTCTCGCCCACGCTGCAAATTTATTCGGACCTAACTTCCGTAGCAACTGCCGCGTGCCCGCAGGAGGCTCAATGCCGGGGACAGAGGGCAAAGCGGCTTTCTCCAATACCTTTGGGATTTGTTTGCCTTTTATTTCGGGATTGCCATTAAGAATCACGTCGCCGAGATAAGAGAGCAGCTTCGTCGCACGATCGCCTCTGCTGTGCATGCGAAACAACTCCGGCGAATCATCGAGAAAAGAGGTGGTCACTTCACCGGCGCGGAAGCGCGGATGGTTGACGACATTTTCCAAAAAGGGGATGTTGGTCTTGACGCCGCGAATGCGGAACTCGCGCAATGCGCGATCCATGCGCTGGCAGGCCTCGGGCAGTTTCGTGCCCCAGGCGGTCACTTTCACCAGGAGCGAATCGTAGTACGCCGCGAGGACTGCGCCGGCATACGCAGTGCCGCCATCGAGACGAATTCCAAACCCTGCCGGCGACCTGTAAGTTGTAAGCTTCCCGTAATCGGGCGCGAAATTCTTTTCCGGATCCTCCGTGGTGACGCGGCACTGAAGCGCCGCGCCATACAGAGGCACGCTTGGCTGCTCCGGCAGCGCGAGTGGCTCGTCGTGCAGCCGGTGGCCCTGCGCCACAAGAATTTGCGAGCGCACCAAGTCGATGCCCGTCACCATCTCGGTAACAGTGTGTTCCACCTGGATGCGCGGATTGACTTCGATGAAGTACCAGTTCTGAGCATCGACGTCGTGGAGAAATTCGACAGTGCCTGCGTTGCGATAGTTGGCTTTCTTTGCCAGGCGGACCGCGGCGTCGCAAAGTTCCGCGCGCACAGAAGCCGGCAAGTTCGAGGCGGGCGCTACTTCGACGACTTTCTGATGACGCCGTTGCACGGAGCAATCGCGTTCATAAAGGTGAAGCAAATTGCCGTGGTTGTCGCCGAGAATCTGCACTTCGAGATGGCGCGCGCGCGGCAAATATTTTTCCAGAAAAACACTGGCATCGCCGAATGCGGATTTTGCCTCGCCCTGAGCTTCCTCGAGCAGTTGCTCAAGTTGTGCAACCTCGCGCACAACTCGCATACCGCGCCCGCCGCCTCCCATCGCAGCCTTGACGATGACGGGATAACCAATCTCGGCGGCGAATTTGCGCGCTTCGCTTGCAGACTTGACCGGTTCCTCCGTTCCCGGAAGAACCGGCACTCCGGCTGAACGCGCCAGCCGTCTCGCAGCCGTCTTATCTCCCAGGAGCGCAAGCAATTCTGGCGTTGGCCCGATGAAGGCAATTCCCGCTTTTTCGCAGGCGCGCGCAAATGCGGGATTTTCGGACAAGAATCCGTAACCGGGGTGGATGGCGTCAACGCCCTTCTCCTTGGCGAGCGCGACAATTCCTGCAATATCGAGATAGGCTTCGACCGGGCCTTTGCCCGCACCAACCTGGTAGGCTTCGTCGGCCTTGAAGCGATGAAGGGCCAGGCGGTCCTCTTGCGAATAGATTCCGACGGTGCGCAGGCCCAGTTCGTTTGCGGCGCGGAAAATCCGAATGGCGATTTCGCTGCGATTCGCCGCCAACAATTTTCGAATGGGCTTGTTCTCCCTCATCATGGAGCCGGCAAGAAGCTTACGCGAAACGCCACATTCTTTCACGCGGGCGCGGCTGAAACACTTATTTCGATTCGCAGGACAAGCTATTTAGATGCGGAGGAATAGAGAGCGGAATGGCTTAGCGCTTGAGCAGCGGTTGCGCATAGCGAATGGGCACGCCAAAGTTGGAGCCACCAAAACCCCTGACCACGGCAAACGTCACGCCGATCACCTGGCCATCGCGGTTAATCAGCGGCCCGCCAGACCCACCGGAAGTGGTTTGAGCATCGTAGACAATTTTGTCCGGCAAAATGTCGCCAATGTGTCCCTGCGTGACCAGTGGCCTGATCAGCTTGCGTTGTTCCAGCTCATCCACGATTTTCTTCGGGTCGCCGCCGCTTGCCTTGACGATATCCTTGACGATGTCCTCTCCCGCGCGCGCCAGGATGGCGCTTATTCCGGTTGCGTATCCCAGGGAAATCACGGGCTGTCCGCTTATCGCCGCTTCTTGCCCTCCATCGATCCTTAGGTTCGGACGATTCAAGGTGGAAATGTCGCCGCGAAGAACCGCTAAATCGGCTTCGTCTGAGATTTGTAATATGTTCACGGGAATGCCGGTCGTCGCATCGGGAAAGTACGCTGTCATTTCAGCGATCGTTGGCTGCAATCCTTGTTGGCTGGCAGCGCCGAGCTCTTCGTTCTTCCACCAGGGCTCGGCGACATGATGGTTCGTGAGGATTTTATTGTTACCGACGATAAATCCCGTGCCGAAATAATCCTGGCGAACTTCCGGCGCGCGGCCCTCCAGGCTATACACCACGTTTCCGTCGCTATCCTTGAGCGGCTGCCCATCGGGATTGATCGCGCCGTACCGCAGGGGCCGGTGTGAACTTTGGTCGAGGAAGGAAACCGAGACATGGAGCAGGCAGACACTTGGAGCATTGGCTCGGATAACTCTTTCAGCGGAGGCGGATTGATTCTCCACTCGCTTCAAGCGGCTAGTGGTTTCTTCTAACTCTTTGCGTAACCCGGATACTTCGCTGGCATCCGCGGCTTCAAGTTTCTGGCGAAGATCGTCCGTTTGCTTTTGAAGCTGTTGTTTCTGCTCCGTGATATCCGTTTGCTGAAGCTCTTTACGCGCTCTGTTGGCTTCCGCCATCAGGGCCTCTTCGGTGTGCACACCATTCTCGAGCTGCGCAATCACGGAATAGGCGCGCCGCGTTTCCTTGTCCGCGCGTCGCGAAAAAAGCAGGAAAATGATGGAAATGAGAGCCGCGACTCCGATGAGTGCGGAGACGCCGATTTTCAGCGCGCGATCCAGAGAGAACGCATCCCGCGTCATTTTCTCCGTAACCGCGATAGCTTGAAACGCGTTATGCGCGATTTCCTGGCCTTCTTCCGCGATGCGGGATTTCTGCTGCAGCTCTTCCAACTCGTGCTTGTAGCGCAACTGGACACGGACGCGGGCCAGCAG
>JBGPLB010000160.1:0-11999 GCA_041486245.1 Candidatus Acidiferrum sp. | reverse complement strand
TTTATAGGTATCGCCGACTTTGATGTGTTTCGCGGCAGCCGCCAGATCGTCGACCAGCAGGTCATCCGCACCCTCCATGTCATGTCCTTGCAGAAATACAAAACCTCCGGACACCGCGCGGAAGCTTTCCGCATCGATCCCATAAACCACGTCCACGCCGCCCTGGGAGCTGAACTGCAAAAGAGTGGGCGCGACGGCCTGGACGTATTTTAGTTCCGCCAATTTGTCGGCGATTTTGATGGGCATGGGCGCGCCGGTCATTCCGATGAAGACGGAAGCGGCGGGTGGTTGCAGCATGACGTCCGCTCCGATGCCTTCTATGCGCTTCGCCGTTTCTGTCAGCAAGCCCGATGTCAATCCCACAATCAACACCACCAGGGCTACTTCGACCGCGACGGCGAGGACACCTATCAAGGTGCGCAGCGGCCGGTGCAGCAGATTGCGGACAATCAATTCACTCATCATGGCCGCTTCTCCATTGCATCCTCGCCCACGCGAACCAATTCCGAACCCGCGGGCTGCTCGAGTTTGAAGCGATCCGCGGGAATCGCTTCATTCAGCTGCAGTTTGGTCATTTGCAGGTCCAGGCGGTAATCATCATGCGGCCTGTCGATTCGAATTACGCGCGGGAAAGACGTAATTCCGGACGGCGTGGCCGACGAGTGCTGCTGGTCCAAAGTTACAGGCTCCCAATTGGAATAGCGCACGTCGGAAAGCAAAATGCCCTTCGGTCCAAACTCTTCCAGCCGCGCGACCTGCAGATCCGCGCGGTCAAACCAGATCTTGCGCAAGACTTCCGTTCGATATCCGCCGCGCACGACGGTCAAGACATAGTACCGCGCGCGCTCGTCATTGAACTCTTCAAACAGCACGGCCTCTTCCTTGCGAATCTCGGTCCAGAGCAGCGCATCCAGCAGATGCTGTGGGCGCAGGTTTTCAATTGGCTTGCTGCTGGTGCGCTCCATCGCCACCGCGCCGACAAGATACTTATTTTTCGAGGGGATCGACACCTGGAAGGACTCCGCGTCGCTGGCCATATCGAAGACCGTCTTGCCGATCACCGGCGCTTGCCCAATCATTCGAATGGATGCCGGCCGCTGGGCCAGCAGAAACGCCTTTACCTCGTGATACTCCTCAATCACTCCGCTGTATTTTGAGCCCGTCGTCGGCGTCAGTTCGACGGTCGCGTTCACGCTGTTCACGCCTTTGGCGATAAGGTTGTATTTATCGAGCAGTTCCTCGCGCGTGGCATCCTTTGCGACGACGATCTGCGCGGCGGGGACGTTATGCTGCTTACTAACCGCGCCGCCGCAACTGTAAGAAACCGCCGCCACTGTCACCCATACCATGCATGCCAACACTCGCCGGATCAATCTCTTCCGCCTCCCCCTGTACAAATGAAGCAATCTAACAACCGCGATAAAACGCGTCAACCAAGTGCGACCCTTCATTATGAACGAGTGTGGCCGGAAAGTGCGACCCGCACATTGGGTTTGGTGTTCGCACTGGGGGCTTGCCGAGCCATGAGCAGATCGATCTTTGGAGCGAGAGGAAGGGTTCAAAGGGGTTCTTGAAAAGAAGGGGATGCTACTCCGATAGTTCTATAAAGGCGGCAAGCTCTAATTGGAGCTTGCGAGTTCCCAGAACGGGACTTCAGGGAGTCAGCGAAATTCCAGTCGTACGATAACCCGACTAATCAGGCGCTGTGAGAGGTTTTGCGGTTAGTTAGCACCGCTCACGGACAGACAGGAGCCAGAAATCCGGTGTGTGGTCGGGTCTTGGGCTGTTCTTCAGTCCCTACGAAAAATATAAACATTCTCATTTTCCCGCCACGAGAGCCTGGGGTTTCTTGCCAAATCATTCCATTTCCGTTTCGATAGTCCGCCGCCAAGTTTCGCTCGGAACCATCTGCCGCGTAGTAAAAGTACTGCCGTTCGGCTGCATCCTCCGGCATCGGAGAAGAAGTCTCCAACACGCTGGCACCGGTAAAGCGAAAAATCCTCACCCCGTCTTCGACGGGGATTGGGAGAGCACACTCAACATCGTGCTCCACGCGCAACCAACCCACATATCCCTCGGGAATCAAGAATCTGGAGATGGGTGAGTTTTGCTTGTGAGCGGATTTCAAGTGTATATCCAGATGAATTTCCGCACCGGGGTCCATACGTAAAACTTGAGATGGAATAGCAGGGTCGGGGTAAAGCCAGGTCTCATACCCAGGTGCCGAAACCTTCACTTCTATTTCTTTTGAGGATGGAATCAACACTCGGAAGTTTGGTCCGGCGGAAGTGCGCATCCACTTGCTGCGGTCTTTCACCTGCACCAAGTCGAAACCGGCTGGTATGGGTTTCCCCGTGAGGGCATCGCTGATTGTCCCCATCAAAATTCCAGCTTTCGGTCCCAGATTTACATTCACATCCGCAATCCTGTGTTGACCAGAAAGCGGAACCGTTGGGAGAGGATGGTCGTTGAAGAAGGAAGAATCACTACTCCCGTAGCCTACTTCCTCCTTCATCGCCCCAACGTAGTAGTTGCCGAAGTCCAATCGGTCGATGAGGAAGAAACCACTCTCGTCCGTTTCGACGTAGCGGACTTTCTTGGCCATTGCTACTCCAGATAACTCGGCGTGTACCTTGGCACCGTGAACTGGCTGCCCACCTTCACCAAGAACGACACCTTGAATCACACCTTCCCCATTGCCTTTCGATTGAATAGGGGTGAGGAATGCAATCGCTAACAATGGCAGCCAGAATCTTCTCTGGTGGTGCATGGTGTTCCCCCCGGACTATCAACCTGCCGCCGATTACGCAGAAATGACTGTGCAGATAAAAGCGCCAGGGAAGCGGGCGGTCGAACAATTTGAGCCAGAGTTCGCCCTTATCCCTGTTAGTCAGGCACTACCCAAGTCGCTGGCACTCAACCAGCCACAAAATACTTGCTTCGAATGTATACTGGCGCGCATCGGAGCCAGTTCCTTCCGCAAGATATTGAAGTAAAACGGCGCCGGAAAGTCTGAGGAGGTAATGCGCATGTTCCGATGGACGGCCGCTTTGTTCACTCTGATGCTGACGAGCATTTGTTTGGCGGATGAAAATCCGCCGCTGCTTTTGCATCACCCTACGCTCAACTCGACGCAAATCATATTCGAGTATGCGGGAGATTTGTGGAGCGTTACGCGCGCCGGCGGAGTGGCCCTGCGTCTCACCGCGGGGAATGGCGCCGCATCCGACCCGATTTTCTCGCCCGATGGTCGTGAAATCGCGTTCACCGGAAGTTACGACGGAAATTCTGACGTATATGTAATTCCCGCAACAGGAGGCACTCCGCGGCGCCTCACCTACCATCCCTCCCCAGACCTGGTAATCGGCTGGACGCGTGATGGTCAGCGAGTGCTTTTTAGGTCGGCCCGCGAGAGCGCGAACAGGTCTTCCCAGCTCTTCACGGTCTCGCGCGATGGCGGATTCCCAACAGAGTTGCCCCTGCCAATCGCGGCGGAAGGATCCTACTCGCCCGACGGAAAAGAACTCGCCTACGTTTCGCTGGACCACGCCTTCGAAATCTGGAAGCGCTACCGTGGCGGCCGAACCTCGCCTATTTGGATCGCCAGGCTATCGGATTCCAGCGTGACCCCGGTTCCGCGCGATAATTCCAACGACTTCAACCCGATGTGGGTAGATCAGCGGGTTTTCTTCCTCTCCGACCGCAACGGTCCAATGTCTCTCTTGAGTTACGTCACGCAGTCGAAAGCCGTGTCCGTGGCGCTGAAAAACGACGGTCTCGATTTCAAGTATGCCAGCGCCGGGCCGGACGCGATTGTCATCGAGCAGTTTGGCGCCATCTGGCTCTATGACTTGAAATCTGGCACGGCCCACAAAGTAGAGATCCGCATCTCTGGAGAGCTGCCGCACTTGCGGACGCACTTCTTGAATGTGGCCAACAGAATCTCGAGCGCCGACATTTCGCCAACCGGTTTACGCGCCGTATTCGGAGCCCGCGGTGAAATCCTGACTGTCCCCGCGGAAAAGGGCGATATTCGCAACTTGACCAATTCGCCTGGCATTGATGAACGTTCTCCCGCGTGGGCCCCCGACGGGACCAAAATTGCCTATTTTTCCGATGAATCGGGCGAGTACGCACTGCACATCAAGAATCAAAATGGGCAGGGCGAGCCGGAAAAGATCGGGCTGGGCACCCCGGGTTCGTATTTCTACTTTCCAACCTGGTCGCCCGACAGCAAGAAGATTGCCTATGCCGACAAGCGCCTGAACCTGTGGTACGTGGATCTCGAAAAGAAAACGCCCGTAAAAGTGTTTCATGACCGCTTCACCGGGCCACAGCAAATTTTCCAGGCTGCGTGGTCACCGGACTGCAAATGGCTAGCCTACACGCAGCAAGAAGTGAGTCACATGCGCTCAGTTTTTCTCTATTCCCTGGAAACTGGCCAGAGCCAGCGCGTGACGGACGGAATGAGCGAATCGTTCTCGCCGGCCTTTGACAGGAGCGGCAAGTATCTTTATTTCCTGGCCAGCACCGACGCGGGTCCGACGTTGGACACTTCCATGCTGAGCTTCAGCCGGCCGGTGACCACCAGTGTCTACCTCGTAGTCTTGCGCAAGGATCTGCCTTCTCCGCTCGCGCCGGAAAGCGATGAAGAGGGGCAAGCGAAGCCCGACGCCAAATCCGAAGCATCCAAGCCGGGCGAAACTAAGTCAGAATCCTCGAAAGCGCAAAGCCAGGAGAAGGAGAAGCCCAAGCCCCCGGAGCCCGTGAAGGTGGATTTTGAAAAGATCGGCCAGCGTATCCTGGCGTTTCCGATCCCGGCAAAAAACTACACGGAAATAATCCCCGGAAAAGAAGGAGTATTTTTCGTCGTAGAAGGGCCGTTAGTCGAGCCACTAAACGGACCAAGCACACTCACGGCTCATCGCTTTGAGCTTAAGACGCGAAAGATTGACAAACTGCTGGAGAACATTCTCGAGTTCCACGTTTCGGCGAATGGCGAGAAGATTCTATACCGCCAGCCTAACGTCCCCCAGCCAGGTGGAAACACCCTGCCATCGCAAACCTGGATCATTGCGCCGCTTCCTCCCGCACCAGGTCCAGGAAGCCCAAGTTTAGGCGCATCGGCGGGAGGCGGCCTTTCGAACGCAAAAACATTGAATCTCGGTTCCATGGAAGTGCGCGTCGAGCCCGTTATGGAATGGAAGGAGATGTATCACGAGGCGTTCCGGTTCGAGCGCGATTTCTTCTATGACCCGGGCTTCCATGGTCTCGACCTGGCAGCAACTGAGAAAAAGTATGCAGCTTATCTTCCTGGAGTCGCCTCGCGCTCCGACTTGAACTACATATTTCAAGAAGCCATGGGCGAGCTCACGGTAGGGCACCTGTTCGTTTCCGGCGGCGACGGCCCGGAAGTGAAACGCATCCCCGTGGGACTACTCGGAGCTGACTACAAGATTGAGAACGGCCGCTATCGCTTTTCACGCATCTATGATGGCGAGAATTGGAATCCGCAATTGCACGCGCCGTTGACGCAACCCGGCGTAAACGTCACTCAAGGCGAATACTTGCTTGCGGTGAATGGGCGTGAGCTCCGCAGCACCGAAGAGGTCTATAGTTTTTTTGAAGCAACGGCGGGCAAATCCGTGATTCTGCGTGTCGGACCGAATCCCGATGGCAAAGGTTCACGCGAAGTGACGGTGGTTCCCGTCGAGAATGAAGGGGGACTTAGACAACTGGCGTGGGTGGAGGACAACCGCCGAAAGGTGGAGCAGCTCAGCGCTGGAAAACTCGCTTACGTCTATCTGCCCGATACTGCCTCGGGTGGATACACATTCTTCAATCGTTACTTCTTCTCCCAAGCGGGAAAGCAGGGAGCCGTGGTTGATGAGCGTTTCAACCGCGGCGGGACGAACACGGATTACATTTTGGACTATCTGCGCCGCACGCTCATGAACTATCGCGCCACGCGCGACGGCGAGGATATGACGACTCCGGTTAGCCTCATCCGCGGGCCGAAAGTGATGATCATCAATGAATATGCAGGCTCCGGTGGTGATGCCATGCCCTGGCATTTCCGCCAGGCGAAAGTTGGCCTCCTCGTTGGGAAGCGAACCTGGGGAGGCCTTGTGGGATTCTTCGGCCCCGGCGAAGATCTCATGGACGGAGGGGTCGTAACCGCACCGAGCCGCGGATTCTGGACTCCGAACAACAAATGGGAAGTCGAAAACCAAGGGATCGCGCCAGACGTCGAAGTGGAGCTCGATCCTCAAGCCGTGCGCGAGGGGCACGACCCGCAACTCGAGAGGGCCGTTCAGTTACTCCTCTTGGATCTGGAGAAAAATCCCCTTCCCACATACAAGAAGCCGCCCTATCCCAACTACCATCGCAACTCGGCGGCGCCTGCAGCCCATCCCGACAACTAAGGTAGTCTGCCCGAATTGATGGGCCCGAACGGACGTGGATCGGAATTTATTGGACGCGGCTGGTTAACTCCCTCGAATTGCCTTACTCGACTCCTGCCCTTGCAGATTTGACGATGGAACTCGAATGCTGTGGAAGCAAACCGGGAGGCAACGGCCCGATCAGCGCCAACCTTGGTTCTCCTTATTATCTTGATCACTTCTTGACGTCTACTTTGTTGCGGTAATACTCAATGAAATCGTCAAGCAGGGGAAGGGAGCAAAGCACAATGAGGAGCGGGAACGTAAAGCGGTACAGCGGTTCTCGCCAGAACTTTTCCTTCCAGCTATACCATACCCCCATGCCAAGAAGAATGTTGGTTTTCCAGTGCGCAAGAAGAACGACGATTATTTTCCCAGTCAGACGTGCGCGCTTTGTAGTTTCTTCTTCCGCTTGTTGAAATTCCGGCACCTGCACTTAGTACCACAATTACTTGATGAGTGTCATTCCAAGTTGATTGCCTGTGGTTGCACAGGCCGCTGCACAAAACGGAGCCGACCGCGGAAAGGAGTGGACCGGCCTCCAAGTCGCAGCCCTCTCAGCCCGCCTTCTTCGGAGCGATAACGCTCATGCTCTGGCTCGTGATCAAGGGCGCTAGGCCTTCAGCGCTGGACGCAAAGCGATCTTTCGCTGGACGGTGCGAAATCCTCGGCCGTAGTTCCTGCCCTCGGAGTGGTAATGCTCCGCGCCTCGGGCATGAGGTAGCGGCTATTCCGGCACGCCATAAAAAGCCTTGGATTAGGAAGAAGAATGATTTATCTTCTACGCGGGACCTTGGACATTTCGTGAGCTTTGGTCGGTTGCGCCGTTTGCTGCGCCTACGCAAATTTTGTTCCCGACGTCGGCCAAGAGACGATTCGTCAAGCTGTTTTAAGGTTCGGAGATGGCTCCTGCCATGAAGCCTCCTTTTTGCGTCCTCGTACTTGCAGCCGTGTTTTTGTGCACTTGGTCTAACTTCGCTCCGTCCGCTCGATGTGCCGAATCGTCCGAATCATCTCAAGAGGTGTCCGGGGAGTCTGCGGACTTGGTGACTCTTTCGATTCCTGGTCCGCTGCGCTCTTTTCTGCGTATGGCGGGCATCAGTCAGAAGATTTCGCCGGAAGAAGTCGTCCCCTTGCTGGCTCGCAACGTCTTCCAGCGGGGCTACGATGGTCCGCAACCTAACCGTCGTCCTACGGAATTCCTGCTCCTGCTGATCCGCTACGTGCAACAAGCGAGAGAATTGTCGGCTCTCGCGGGGCCTGACGGCGTCCTTCGTGTTTCTAATTGCGAAGAAGCCAGGCCCCTGCTGAGGGTCCTGGGTTACCGTACTCGCGCCGATTGTGGGCAACACAACATTTTCCTGCAGACGGACGACCCGCAGAGGGCGTTTCTAACCTTGGACTCCGGCTTCCCGCTTCCCCGGCTTGAGCAGAGCTTGCGTGACGCACAAACTTTCACCTACTCCTTCGCCGGCACCAGCGTGCCCGCATTGCTGGCGGAAAGCGATTGGTCGAGAAAAGGCAACGCCAAGGATTGGGATCTGCTCGACGCGCTCCTGCGCGACCCTGCTCTGGCCCGTTTTTACTGCGCCTTCGCGCGAATGGATTCGGAAACTCAAGTTGCCTTGAGGCAAACGCAAGCCTTGAAGAAGATAATTCCGTTGGCTGCGATTCTTGATTTTTACGGGACTCACATTCGCATTCGATCCGGGCGCGTGCTCGTGCCTGGAGGACGGGATGCGGAGGAGGGCTGGAAAGATCTCGTAGGCGCGGCCCCGGACGTTCCTGCGGAGTTCATCCCTCGCCTCCTCGCTAAGGACAACGGCTGGCTTGCGGCTTACTTCGACTCCTTGTCCCGCGTCAACCAGCTTCAGCAAATACATTTCACCGAAGCCCGCCAGTTGCGCCGCTACTACGAAGCGCTTCGCGGAAAGGACACCACTCCGAACGCGGCCACCGGCGTGTTTCGCCCGGACTCCGGCCTGCTGCTCCTGGTGACTCGTGTCCGTTGGGAGCCCAACGGGGATCCCCACGTTCCTGGGAATCTCGATGCCTGGAGGAAGATTTTCCGCCAGAAATACGATTCCAACATGCTCCGCAACTGGGGCAAACGTTCCGACCACCTGGACACGCCCGGCCAACTGCTGGAATCCATGTTCGCGATTTCTCGCGTGCGAACAGACGCCGGGCCTTTGCAAGCGTACCTGCTTCTGAGCGAGATCGACGCGCGGCGGCCTCAGGGACCCCGTCTCAGTCCGGAAACGGTGACCTTGCTGGCTGCCAAGTTCGCCGACCTCAGCGATCAGTATTTGATCTTTTCCGAATTTCCAGACTTGAGCGACGCCTCCATCACCGGCTTTCTCTCCACTGCTGTAAGTCTCGGGAAAATCTCCAACAACAGTCTGCGAGGCAACGCTCTGGGAACCTTCCAGGCCATCGTGGGGCTTTGGCAAGTCTTCGCGCGTCAGGGTCAAATCCCCAGCGCCGAGTTGAACGATTCCTGGCGGCGTCTCATTAAGCATTTCGGCACCGTTGCTTCGACGACGCAATTGTTCGATGCCGGCCGGGATTCACTGAGAGAACTACTGCTGGTTGTGACCGGCAAGCCGGACGCCTCTCAGGACGAAGTGGTCGGTTTGCTCGCAGGCCCTCCACAAACGACTCCCGAAGGCCAGCGCACGCACCAACTTTTGGCAAGCAAGATTCGCTCGGTCCTGGAGGAGCAGCGCTTGGTTTCTCTCGACACATTATTGGCCCTCGGTGACGCTCTGCATGACGTCGCCCGCGTGAAGTCCGCAGCCAATACTTTGATTCCCCTGGCGCGAGAGCTCCGGGAATTTGATATGCCGCAGCCGATTTTCCGTGCGAGTGAAAGAGAGGAGTGGGCGGCAGGGATTTACAATAATCGTCACACGGAATTGCAGATGCGCACGGATTTGTCCAAGGTCATCAAGTCGCCTGCCTCTCCCGCGCAGTTGGCGGAAGCCCGTGGCCAGCTCGCTCCTTTTCTTCGCGACACCTTGGTAGGTCTCAACTATGCATATTACGAGCCTCCAGGCGCTCAGATCCTTCACCACAACCCTCTTTTCGTTCGTTCCCATGACTTTGCCGGAGACACCGTTCTTGGAATGGAACACGTCTGGCAAGCTCCGTTGTTGTTTGGGGCCGGCTCCCCGGCTGGCGGAGGCGCGCATCTGGTCGGATCGCTGGCGGACTTGCCATACGTACTTGCCAATGCCGAACAGGATTTCATCGCCCCGGAAAACGTGCAGGCCCTCATCTGGCGGGAAGTCGTGCCCGGCCTCTTGACCAATGCGATCGTGCCGCGATGGTGGGACGTCAGCCGCAACGAACTTCATGCTGTCACTCTTTACCAGCGAGCCGGCGAAGAGCTCTTGGCCGCCTCGGTACAAGACGAAGAACTGCGGAGCAACGTCTTGAGCATTCTCCACGATCGCATGTCTCCGCAAACCTCGGAACACCTTGAGCATGCTCTTCGTGCGGCAAATTTGGCAGGCGCGCTTCCGCAGCTGATGCCCGCGGATACGTTTTATCTGGCGGCCGAGTACCGGCGAAGATTCCCTCACCAGGGCGACTCTTTCGGTTCAGCCGGTAAGGAGCTCGAGAGTCTTTGTCAGCGCTACCCCGCCGATGTCAGCTGGGGGCGCCTCACCCGCGATTTCGGGGTGCCTCACCCCATCTTGGAGCGGAGTTACGGACGTGATCTCCTGAATCTCGCGCCCTTTCCGGCGTTCGCGGGCTACTCCAGCCGTCTATTGGCCGAGTCTTGGGATTCCAACAACTTGTACTGGGCTCGCCTCGCCGACGAACAGGGTTTTTCGCCGGTGATGCTTAACCGTCTGGTTCCCGAGCTCACCCGCCATATGGTGGAGAAGATTTTCGCCACCGACATGGAGGATTGGCCGGCACTCCTGCGCGCCGCGCGGGAAACCGGCGACGAATTTCGCAATGGCAAGATCGCAGGGTTGTCTAACGCTGTCCCGGCCTCGGAGCAGTGAATCGCTCGGCTCGGACGCCTGGAGTTGGCCAGCTGGACAGCCACGGCAGGCACGGACAAGCGGTCAAGATGGATACAGAATTATGCAAAAAAAACTCTTGGTATTCTCTCTCGCGCTTCTACTCGCTCTATTCTCCGGTTTCAGGACTCCGACGACTGCGCAACAAGTCCAGGGCGGAACTCGCTTGCGCGTGGTCGTCGACCTCGTCCAGTTAAATGTCGCCGTAACCGACAGCAAAGGCAACTACGTCACGGATCTTCGCCCTTCGGACTTCAGCATCACAGAGGACGGCATCTCGGAGAAAATTGCCAATTTTGAAGAAGGCAACGGACCCACGCGCACCTTGGTTGACATGCCGGAGGAGTCCAACGCGGACGCGGGAGACGCGTCGGCGGCGCAAGGACGCGATCCAGCTGTCGATCCACTGCAAGGCCTCAATACAGCTCTCGCCGGGGCCGATGTTTTCATTTTGTTCGATACCAGCAACTATATGTACCGCGGCTTTGTCTTCGCGCAGGATGCAATTTCCGATTTCATTCGTTCTCTCGAAACCGTGGACAAGGTCGCTTTCTATTCGTACAGTCGCAACCTTTCCCGCGCCGCGCCTTTGACCGCCGACCGTGCCGGGGTGGTGCGCGGTGTGCGCACCACCGTCGCCGGAGACGACGCCGCGCTTTATAACTGCCTGTTATTGACGGTCAAGGATGCCGCCCAGTACCCGGGCAGAAAGGTCGTTGTGGTCTTCTCCAACGGTCCCGACAACGCCAGCATGGTGCCTCCGGAAGACGTCACCGAGTTGGCCCAATCGGTCGGCATCCCCGTTTACATGATAAGCACCGCGGAAGCCAAGCTTGAGCCTGTCTCCACAGCCGTCTTTGAGCGCATGAGCGCAGCCACCGGCGGCAAAGCGTATTTTGCCGGTAGTTGGCGTGATGAAAAAAAAGCGTTTGCTTCGATCCGTAATGACTTGGCACATCTCTATTTGCTCAGCTACTACCCAGCCGCGAATTCCAACCGTGGCTGGCGCACTATCACCGTGAAACTTACTGGCCAGCGCCTGAAGAAGTTCCACATCCGCACACGCAACGGCTATCGTCCCCAGCCGGCCCGCTTATCCGCGGTCGGTGACGCAGCCGCACGGTCCGATTCGGTCCCAGACTGAATCGGAATTGCACTCCGGGCGAGCGGAGCAGATTGTACCTTCTCGGGAGATCTGCAGCGTGGCTTTGAGAACTCTAAACTTCCGAGAGATCTCCGAGATGGCCACAGTCTTTGCCGCCGCCGGAACCTCAGTTTCTTCCGGTCTTTAGTTTCTTTTCAGCCCCATGAACAATCTGGAGAGGGCGGCACGCGTCACCACAGTTCTCGTCGGATAAGGGCGCACTCGGGAAGAACACGTCAATCCCTCCAGGGCGGATGCGACACTTGGCCGCAGGACTGCGACGCGCGTCAGAAGCCCCGTTCTGGGAAGTTGCGGCCTGCTATCTACTGTGTAGTCGGGCAATCGGACAAGTGGAACCGTTGATCGGCACTTGTC
>JBGPLB010000159.1:0-12050 GCA_041486245.1 Candidatus Acidiferrum sp. | reverse complement strand
GCCAGGCCCGCCTTAATCATGCTCAGCGCCGGACGGTCCTTGACGGATCCTCCGGGATTGAACCACTCTGCCTTGGCACAAAATTCTATGTTGGGGAATTCGCTACCAATTCGAGTTAGCCGCAACAACGGGGTGTTACCGATCAACTCAAGGACAGACTGCCCCGACCTTCCAATTTGCATCTCTTCCCGGCCTGCGGCCGCGCGGCCTGATTCAGCGATCTGGTTAATGGTGGCCATTGTCTTCAATCGCCAGCGAGCCCCTTTGATATGCGACCAGTTTACTCCGAATTAGATGCTGGAAGCTAGTTTGAGGGTATAGCCTGATTTTAGCACGAGTTAGGGGGAATCACCCTAAGTTGAGTAGAGAATTGTTTTTGTTCTACCAGAAGAATGAATTCCTCTATCCGACACCTTGCGACGGTTTCTTGTTAACGCTCCCACGGATTGTGGCGTCTTGCTCACCGAGATGATCTCTGGAGTCGGCAGCTTAGAGGGTGGAAGCCTAGTTGACTCGCGCCTTACAATCAGGGACTGTCGAGCGGTGAGCACTTCGCCCACTCCCCAAAGTTCGGACGATGCTTCGCTTGTGCTGGCCGCACGCGAGGGCGACCGCGCCGCGTTTGGTGGTTTGTATGCGCGATACGCGCGCATGGTTCACGGCATCTTGCTCGCGAGAGTGCCCCACAATGACGTGGACGACCTCGTTCAGGACGTGTTTTTGCGCGCTTTGCCCAGGCTGCGCGATTTGCGCGACGCCGCCAAGTTCGGCCCCTGGCTGGCCGCCATCACTCGTAACTGCGCAAATGACTTTCATCGGCAAACGCGAACCATTGCTGCGGCGACGGATAGTCTCTCCGAAGATGAGTCGGAACTCCCGGCGTCGAAACCCGCTTCAGTTGCCGAAGCTGCGATGATCCTGTCTTTCGTCCGGAGCTTGCCGAATGCGTATCGCGAAACATTGATCCTCCGCCTAGTGGAGGGCATGACGGGACCGGAGATTGCGGCGCGCACCGGCCTGACTCCTGGTTCTGTTCGCGTCAATTTACACCGAGGCATGCAGCAGCTTCGCGAGAAGCTAAGCCAGGCAGCGCCGGACACGTCGATTAGGCCTCAGGCTCGTCCCGGCAGAAATTCAGGAGTGCAGGAGAAGAATGGGTTGCGCGGAAGGACTGAGCCATGAACGACGATTACCTCTGGGATAGTTCCGGCGAACCCGACCCGGAGATTCAAAAACTGGAAACTACACTTGGCAGATTCCGCCACCAGGATCGGGAGCCCAATTTCCCTGAAGTCATGCCTATCGCGAAGCCGCAGTTTTGGCAGCGGGTTCTGCCTTCGCATTGGTCTCTGGGATTCGGACTCGCAGCCGCAACCGCAGTCGTCCTGTTGATTGTCGCAATCGGTATCCTCCAATGGAGCCAGAAACCAGGCGTAACCTCCGGGCCTGGCTGGGATTTAGAAAGCGTCGCAGGAACACCACGAGTGGAATCAGGCGCCTTCGGAAAGCGTGCAAAGGCCGGCAAGCTCGGCATCGGCCAAACACTCGTGACAGATAGCCATTCACAGGCCACCATTTCCGTCGCTGAGATTGGCACGGTGAACGTGGAACCAAACACCCGTTTGCGTTTGATGGCTGGAGGCAAGGGACGCCATCAACTCGCGCTCGAGCGCGGAACGATTCACGCGTTCATCTGGGCGGCTCCAGGTGAGTTTACCGTGGATACGCCCTCTGCGATTGCCGTTGACCTGGGCTGCGCCTACACACTCCAAGTGGACGATTCGGGCGCCGGACTTCTTCGCACAACCCTCGGGTGGGTTGGTTTTAAGCTGGACGACCACGAGGCTTTCATCCCCGCAGGAGCGGTTTGCGCAACGCGGCCGAAAGTTGGCCCAGGCACGCCGTATTTTGAAGACGCTTCCGCATCGTTCCGCGACGCATTGTCAAAATTTGATTTTGCTGCCAACTCGCCAGAAGAACGCAGCGCAGAACTCGGCAAGATACTGGCGGAATCTCGCGAGCGGGACGCGCTCACGGTTTGGCATCTTCTCGCTCGCGCTGGCGAATCGGACCGCGGACGCGTCTACGACCGCCTGGCAACGCTCATTCCGCCTCCCTCCGGAGTCACACGCGATGGCATCCTGCGGCTCGACCCAAAAATGCTGGACCTGTGGTGGAATCAACTGGACCTTGGAGATGTCTCCTTGTGGCGCACGTGGGAACGTTCATGGTCTCGAGATAAAACGAGCGGGAAGTAACGTGTTCACGGGGCGCCGAGAGTCTCCGTCTGCTCTGCCGGTCTTCCGTAGTCTCGACTTTGCAAGTCCGTCTTTCATTTCTAATCGCAGCTGTTAACGCCAGTCTCCTTTTCCGCGTCTTGCCTGCCGAAGCCCGAAATAATTTGAAAGGAGCTCACAACAAATCATGACACCTCTTATTAGTCGTTCAACCCGATCCCTCGCGGGAATCCTGGCCGTTTTACTTTTTCTCGCCACTTCGGCACAAGCAGGCCCGCCTCTCATCTGCCACACCATCGATATCGGACAGACAAAGTCTTTGCCGTGGATCAACCACGGCTGGAACCTAACCGGAAGCGAGAATTACGAGGTAATGGGACTCGTCTCCGATACCCTCGCGATTCTTGATTCAAGCGCGCCCGTCCTCGTTCGCATGGAAACGCTGCGCCGGGCCACACTCTACGCCCGGCACGATCCGCAAATCGCCAGAGAATTGCTGACCAAGCTTTTTGCTCGCACGAAGGCCGCCGAAAACGCAAGGCACCCGGACGCTTTGGCCTTGTTCGATGCCGGGTATCTCGTCGAGTGCTACAAGCAATGGATCGGAAAGAACCTGCCACACATGACGGACAACTTGCCAATGGATCCGAATCCTGGCGCAAATCTCGACGGCTACGCGTTGGTGAAGAAGGCAATCAGCTTGCGCGGTCAGGATCCCGAGATGGAATTCGCCGCCGCACTGATTACTCTCGAGGGTCCACTAAACGACCACCAGCAGCACGTTCTGAAAGCCACGGCAGGAGCTAAAGACGATCCACTGCTGGCCCAGAACCTTAAGAGCCACTTCATGGGCGATGGCGGAATGACCGTCGCCGAGTTGTTCTCGAAGGGCACCAAAGTTAACCAGTGAGGGCAGCTCATAACTGCACCCATGCTCGTCTCACAGCCTCGGGAAGGCTATCTTCCGAAGGAACTGGGCAAGAATGATGAAATCGTTCTTGCCCAGTCTTGTTGAGAGCTCCTCTGTGTCCATGCTCTGAGCTACTCATCTTTTTGCGGCAATGGCAGTCCGCTTTACAGAACTCTCGGCATTTACTACGCTAAGAGCACCATGTGGAATGTCGAAGAGCGATTTACACCAAAGCAAATCGAAAGCCTGGCGGCGCTGGGCTTTGCCGTCGGCAGCACGCGCGGTGTTGTCCGCGTGGAGAAGTACGGAAGCGGAGGGGAATTCCGCAAGGGGACGGACAACCTCTACCAAATGACTGTTGTGCCGACAATTATGCTGAAGGGGCGGTTCACCCGGCTTTGGGACGCCGGCTACCAAAAATTTCTGCTGACCGACGAAGGCTTAAAGCTGCCCGCCCTGGCGGAGCACCTTTTCAACCTGCGAAGGTTCAACGAGGAATTGCGCACCGCGCTCGGTGTCCCGACGTTCTACAACGAAGCGCTCGGTTCCGTGAGCCAAATCAGCGTCTACGACCGCGTAAAAGGCCGTAAAGGCGATGTTCCAGATAAAACGGTGGGCGCACACGAGCCAGCTGGCGGGCATTAGAAAACGCGCTCGCCCACCTCAAGGCCCGGTCCTAATATCCTTTAATTCATAAGAATCCAATTTTCCCTTGGAATCGAAGAGAAATTGAATCTGGATGTCTGTCCGGATCAGAATGGTGTGAGAAGCATCTCGGACCATCGCCTGGATCGCTGAACCTCTGTCAGAATTAGCCCAGCTCTTTGCGTCCAGAAACTGCTTAACTCGGGATTTGTCCGTGCCAATGGGCAACTCGCGGTTAAGAATTTCTCGCGCTTGCTGATCCGTGAGATTGATCTGCGCAGAATTGAGCCTGTGGACTTGGAACGCGAGTACTATCATCAGGGCTAGAGCTGCGAGGCCAGCCGCGATGAGGAGAAGCTTGGACCCTTTCGTCATCGTGCTTCCTGAAGCTGACGCCGGAATTGGTTAACGTCGACGCGATGCTTCGCGGCTTTGCGCGCGCCGACGTAGATCACCGGAATGTCCAGGCCGTAACGCCCTTCGAGAACGGCATCATTCTCAATACTTACTTCACGCAGCTCTGCGCCGAACTCGTGCAAGAGAGGCAGGATCGCTTTCTTAGCATCTTCACACAGGTGGCAGCCCGGCCTCGTATAGAGAGTCACCTCGCGCGGGCCCGCCGCGGCCAGGCGTGCGTCCTCCGGATGCTCCGTCACGGTTTCGGACTGGAATATTTTTGAAACGGGCCGGAATATGGGTGAAATGCACGCGCGCGGTAAAGCTCCGCAATCTGCCGGAGATGTCCCAGGTCGTGCGAAGCCCACTCGCTGAGCATTTGATGGAGGGTAAAGTTACCGAGTTCCGTGTGCGTCGCCTCGCGCTCTCCGGCGTCAGCCGGGATGCTCCTCAGCAAGATAACCGTGGAGCGCCGCGTCTTGATGAAGAACGACAAATTTTCGGAGGCCGACCCGCGCACATAATCGCCAATAACGACGGTTCCAGTCGGATCATATTTCTGGAGAGTCGGAGTGTCTTCCGTGACCATGCGCCGCGTGCGGTCCGCGTACACCATTTCCAGGTCTGCGAGATGGCCGAGCACCTCCGCGATTGACCAGCGTTCCGGAGACGGCTTCCATCTCAAGAGATCTTCCGGCAAATCGCGAAGAATCGTTTCAAGCAGAATCGGCGTCTTTTCAAGA
This sequence comes from Candidatus Acidiferrum sp., assembly GCA_041486245.1. GTDB lineage: Bacteria > Acidobacteriota > Terriglobia > Acidiferrales > UBA7541 > Acidiferrum. Next base: position 7,119 of record JBGPLB010000159.1, on the reverse strand, counting down.
AGCAATAGCGCAGGCTGGATGGATCGAGTGACGCCCGGCTCGGTGGATCGAGCTACACCTTGCTGCATGCGGCACCTCCCAAGCGATGCATGCATCTTACTTGAAAAGGCAAGGAAAAGTTGAACCGGCGCATAATGAGTAACACGGACGGAGGAGACGCGGGAATGGGAAGAGTCGTGGCGCTGATGGACGACCTGTTTTTTCAAATGAAAGTCGCGGAGACGGCAAAGCATCTAGGTCTTGAGTTAAAAGTCGCCACGAACGGCGATGCGCTTTTAGGCCTGCTGGAGCCCTCGCCAAACCTGGTCATCGTGGATTTGAACGCACGCAGTCAGCCGCTCGCCGCCATTGAGCGCTTGCGCGCAGCGCGAAAAGATTTGCGAGTCGTTGGGTTTCTCTCCCACGTGCAGCGCGACCTGGCCGCGCAAGCGGAAGCGGCTGGCTGCAACGAAGTGATGCCACGCTCGGCATTTACGCAAAATCTGGCCGCCATTCTGAGCACGGCAAAGGACTGATGTGAATTTTCGAAAAAATTATCCAATGGCGCTGGTTTTGACTTCTCTGTTGCTGCTGTTCGCTGGCGGTATCTCAGCGCAGGAATCCAGTTCAAATCCCCCGGCGCAAGCCACCTTGCCTAACGGGCCAATCGCCGCCCTTCGCGATCTCCTAACAGCGGCTTGTTCCGAAAGCCAGAGCGACTTCCAGCTTCTCCTGACTGCCCGAAACAAGGAATCGTTTACGCGCATGACGCCCGCCGCCCGCGTCGCGTTCATGAAGCGCTTCGTCCTGCTCAACGAGCCTGGCAAACCCTCCGTTACCACAAACCCATCGGGCCGCCCTACCGTGCGCTGTGAAACGCCCGCGGGCGCGGCGGAGCTCCAGATTGGCGGCGCCGACACCCATGACAACGTATCGTTTCTCCCCGTGAAGCTGCGCGATGCGACGGATACAACCGGCGCCGACGCCATTCAGGTAAACATGGGCCTGGTGCGCGAAAACGGCGAGTGGAAGATTCTCTCGCTTGGATTGGTACTCGTCGATTTGCCCTCCCTGGAATTGGAATGGGATTCCGCGGAAGCCGGCAAGAACGAGCAAGCCGCCATCGAGTCGTTAAAGGATCTTGCCGATGCGGTCGAAGCTTACCGCCGCAAGTACACCCGGCTGCCCGCCACTCTGTCGAGTCTGGGGCCACCACTGCATGGCGAGGCGAATGCGGAAGCCGCCGGTCTCGTGGATTCCGAAATGTCCACCGGCATGAAAAATGGCTATTCCTTCCGGTACGTCATTGCCGGTGCCAGCGGCTTGGGCGCGCCAGCGAAGTATGAACTCGCCGCAACGCCACTCGTCTATGGCCGCACGGGGCGCCGCTCATTTTTCCGCGATGAATCTGGCACGCTTCGTGGCGCGGACCGGAAAGGCGCCGTGGGCTCCGCGTCTGATCCGAAATTGCCGTAGCACAAAGTTCTCGTTGCACCCAGGGAGGTCAACCGAGAGAGCCTCTCAGCGCCTGCTTGGTCTTGCCAGTTGCCAATCGAACCGGCCCACTTGCGACGCGAGCCAAGCAATCTTAGGGTTTGACCTTCACGGTTGGATATTGAATCCCCAGTTGTTCCAGAAAAGTCTTGTACCGCGCGGGATCGTAATAATATTTTTTCAATTGCGGCGCGAACTTCTCCATTTTTTCTTTATTCATTTCAATCGCAGGTTTGTCTTCGGGACTCAGGAACGTCTCGTAATGGGCATCTTTTGTTTGGACATTCCGAAAATAATCCCAGGCTTGCTGCACAAGTTGCGGCTGAAGGAGAAAGTCCAGAGCGGTCATAGCTTGCACTTTGGCGCCAGCCGTCGAGCCTTTGTGCGCAATCGGCGTAGCCATGGCCACGCCGTTGACCCAGCTATGCCCGGGCAGATTCGGAATATTTGCCGGGTACATCAGGTACACCATGGGAACGTTCCAGGAAATATCGCCGATGTCATCGGACCCGCCGCCTGCGGGTTTCTTCACCGGTTCGGTGAGCGGCTCGACTTTTTCCTTGAGGCCTTCCACCTTTGCGCCGATTTCCTTTTGAAGCGCCTTCGCTAACGTTTGATCCGCATCGCTCCACTTCGGCATGCCGACGGCCTCGATGTTCTTCTGCTGCGTCTCCGCGATAACTTTGTTCAAAAACGGCGGCCATGCGGATCCCACCAGCTTGTGATCAACGGTCGTGCCCGTCATTTTCGTCGCGGAATCCGCAATCGTATTTCCCAGGTCGTATAGATCCTTGATGTGTGGATAGTCCAGCTCGCGGAAGTAGTACCAAACCGCGGCTTCCGAGGGAACAACATTGGGCTGATCTCCGCCATTGATGATGACTCGGTGAGAGCGCTGCGCGGGACGCAGGTGTTCGCGGCGAAAGTCCCAGCCGGTGTCCATCAGCTCGACGGCATCTAGCGCGCTGCGCCCTTCCCAAGGCGCCGCGGCGGCGTGCGCCGCCTTGCCATGGAAAAAATATTGCACCGAAACAAGTCCGCTCCACTCCCCGTTGCCCGTCCCATACGATGTCGAAAATTCCGATTCCACGTGTGCGCCAAGCACTAAATCCACATCCTTGAAGAGCCCTGCCCGAACGTAAAATGCTTTTGTGCCAAGCAACTCTTCCGCAACTCCGGGAACAAGTTTGATAGTGCCGGCGAGGTGGTGTTCGTCCATCAATTTTTTCAGCACCAGCGCCGCGGTGACGTTGACCGCCATCCCAGAGTTATGGCCTTCTCCGTGACCCGGCGCGCCTTCAACGATCGGATCGTGATAAGCGACTCCAGGTTTCTGCGAAGCGCGAGGAATACAGTCGATATCGGTAATGAACGCGATGACGGGTTTGCCGCTCCCATAGGTGGCAACCCAGGCGGTGGGAACGCCTGCGACGCCCTGCTCGACATAAAACCCATTTTTTCCAAGGATGCCCGTGACGTAGCGGGACGTCTCAAATTCCTGAAATCCAAGTTCGCTGAAACTGAAAATTTCGTCCACCATCTGCTGCGTAAGCGTCCCGAGCTTCTCCACTTCCTCAACCGCTTCCTGCTTTAGCGCGGGGAGCTGCGGCGACTGCTGCGCGAACAGTCCACAGGGCAGGAACAGAGCCGTCACAAAAAAGCGAAATGCGCAAAGTTTCTTCATCAGTTTCTCCCGCCGGCAAAATGAGCGGGCATATTACATCGGCTTTTGCGAAATGGGAAAGAAAGAATCCCCTATTTGTGCGACTGACGAGTTGGCGCTACTATCGTGCGATTCAACATGCGCCTGACTTCCGTCCGAATCCTTTTGCCGCTCTTGGCCTTGGCAATTTTAAGGCCGGCCCCGGCGATGGCTCAAGAGTTCAACTCGGGCTATGGGCCTCTTCCGGTATTCGAACTTCACAGTGGATTCTGGATCAATCTTCACCACACGCTTTACTACGAAGCCAAGCAGCGCGGAGCTGCGTCCAGTTCCCCGCAAAGGGACGGTCCGGGACCCCAGCTAAAATTGAAGACAATGAAAGATTCCGCTACGGCCCTCACTCCGGCGGAGCAAAGCACGTGGGCCAGCGCGGTAGCCTATTACGCGGCGAATTTTGCGAATAAAGATTTGCTCTTCAACACCGACCTCATGCTGTTGAAGAACCAACTCGAAGATTTTGAGGATTGCGACGATCTTTCCGGTGCCCGAAAGAAAACTTGTGATGCGGGCCTCCCGGGAAACGTGACTCCGATCCTGGACGCCGCGGCACCAGTCTATCGCGCCCATTTATGGGCGGATCAGGACCGCGTCAACCGCCGCTGGATCGCGCGCGTCGCGCCTCTCGTGGAAGAGCAAGGTGTTGGAGTTTCCCAGCGGCTTGCGGACGTCTATCAGACCAAGTGGCCCAAGCAAAAGATTCGTGTGGACGTGACGGGTTTCGCGAATTGGGCTGGGGCGTACACCACCCTCGACCCTCTGCGCGTTACCATCTCCAGTACTGATTCTCGCAACCAGGGTGACGAGGCCTTCGAAGTTCTCTTTCACGAAGCCTCGCACGGCATCGCAGAAGCCGTTCAGGATGCGATCGTTCGCGAATGCAGACAACGCGGAAAGGCTATTCCGCGCGACCTCTGGCATGCGCTCATTTTCTACACCACCGGCGAGGTGATCAAACCCGTCTTAACGTCAGCCGCTGAAGAACTGCAGAACCAGCGCGGCACCGGCAAATCCGGCGCCACTGGCGCTCCTGCTCCGGCTCGGGAAACTTATACACCTTATGCCATCCGTGAGGGACTCTATCAGCGAGGTTGGAACGACTACTACCAGCTTCTCATACGCTTCTGGCAGCCCTACCTCGACAGCAAGTCCACGTTTGACGATGCCATCGCGCGCATGGTCTCCGCACTGTAGAGCTTTCTGCTCCATAAATTCGCCGAACTCTCATTAAGTCTTTCGCCGTGGTTGATTTAGACGCAGCGCTTACCGGACAACTGCCGATCTACACCGCCCGTAGTACTGGTGTCCTCAATCCGTCCCAGTGACCAGCAGCGCCGTCATTCCGGGACAAGCTAATGTGTCTTCAGCCGCGATTCTTCTCCCTCCCCCTCCAGGGTTTCCGAATCGGTGCATGTGCGGGGCGCTGTTTTCTCGGCCCGATACCGGAGCCGAAAATGAAGGGGATATGAACTTTGCTCTTCGGACCACGAAAAACGTTCTGAGCGCGACGATGATTGCCGTGTTGTATTCGCGGATGGCAGTTCGGCACCCGCCGCTGAAGGTTGCATCTACTCAAACTCTAGTTACACATTGAATAGGTCCATGAAGTAATTTCGCCGTGAGGGTACCTTCCACTGCGCTGGAAGCCAGTCAACTTGAATGGAGAAGCCGATGCGGAACTTTGCAGTCTTGCTGGTTGTGGGTTCAATTCTGCTGGCACCGAGTCTAGCAGGTGCAAAAGACAAGAAAAAGGATGTCCCGGTCGCACCTCTGCCTGCGGTGATTGTGAATGCCAAGAAGGTTTTCCTTTCGAATGGCGGTGGCAGTTATCTCGCCTACGACGCCTTCTATTCAAAGATGAAAGAATGGAGCAAGTATAAAATCGTTGGTTCACCAGAGGAATCACACCTAATCGTTGAACTATCCTATCGTGTTGAAGACAGCACCCGACTCTGGAATTCAACAAACACCTACCACATCACAACTCAGATTCACAACAAGCAGATGATTGACCCTCAACTAATTCTCACAATTTTCGACGCAAAGATGAAAAACTCCCTTTGGTCAGAAACTGACCATCGAGGCTTCGCAAAGCGCGAAAAGAACCAAGAAAAGGAAACGGTCAACTCTGCTCAGCGGCTGGTAGAAGGTTTGAAAACGAGGGTGAACGTACCACACTAAACCGGCAATCTCTTTAGGACCAAGGGTTACATCCATAAGCTGACCGTGGAGCGCCAAACGTGAGCAAGGCATCCCTTCTCTCGCAATCTGCTAAGAGGTGAAAGAGAACCGGGTAACCCAGAGCTGCAGAAACCATCAACGCGGTTGCTTCCGATTTCTAAGCTAGAACTATTAGACCAAGAATTCTTCGCATACCCTCACAACCTCACGGACTTTCTTTTTGCTTATGTGTCTGCGCACTCGGAAGAAGTTCGGGACTCTATCCGCGACTGCAATCCGGTCAAGTCCTGATCAATGCGCTAACCGGGACCCACTATCCGAATTTAGATGTAGAAAACGGCGAGGATACAGGGGGTGCTCACTGGATGTGAAGGGATAGGAGTTCGGGCCACAGGGCGGAGAGCGCGACGAGGACGCTGGCCAGGGAGCCGATGAGGAAGTATTCGGCGAAGTCGCGGTCGTGAAGATCTTCCGAACGGATAAGGCCTTTGGCGGCGACGAGAAAGGCCAAGGCTGCATAGCTGCCAGCGGCAACTACGATGGTAAGAACCAGACGCTCGAGGTTGCCGATCAAGCGGCCGCGGTTGATTTCGATGATATCGACGAATTCGAGGGTGGGTTCGGCAGATGGCGGTTTCGGAGAGACCGGAGCCGAAGGGTCAGATTGAATATACCCCAGCCGCACTGCTCTATCCTGAGTTTCCGGCTTAGATAAAGCGGCTTCGCGGGGAGAGAGATGGGGCAGGGTTCCCGTTTTCCGCAGGCAACCTCGAACAATGTAGGTTCCCGCTCGAACGGTGAATAGCAAAATGGCGATTACGATGGAGCTCGCTGCTAGCTGGCCTCGATCGAGAGCGCCGAGAATAAAAATATGCGATTGCAGGTGCAAGTGTCTTACAAATGCAAAGGTGAAGATGAGGTTTGAAAGTACGGCCGCGATTTCAAACTCCGCGGTCCATTTGCGCGGGCTTCGAAGGCGTACCCAAGGATGGATCGCAGTAATGGCGGCGAGCCAACTTGTAAGGACAATCGAATGGGTTATGAGGCCGCTGAGAAGAGCCACGCCCGCTACCCTGACTATCAGAACCTTTTGCCATGCTCGCCAGTGAAAGCTCTTGCCCTGGAGGTCTTCCGGCAGCGGATCCGACGCGACGGCGTAGGAGAAAAACGACCATAAAAGGGTCAGTTCGGACCAGAGGAGGAATTCATCATTGACGGCGAAGTTTTGCATGATGCTTCTCGAGATTCGGATTCACATAGCGCTCAAAAAGGATGCGCCAAGCGGATTCCGCCTCGGTATAAGGCCACCAGCCGAATGCTAACACCTGCTTGGAGACAACTTGCTGGAATATTTGCAGCTCACGGGCAGCTTCCGATTGGGTGCGGCCCTGGCGCAGGAGTTCAGCGATTTCTAGCTGTTGCGCGGTGAGCCTGGAGCGATGAAAAGATAGGATGCGCGCAATGCCATTGAGTACGGAGTCCATATCCGCGAATCCGAGAAAGACGCCGCCGTAGGAGCGCTTTTCGGCCGCTATTTCGATGGCGGCACGCGCAAAGTGGAGGGCTGGGCCGTCGATGTTTACGGCCTCCTTCTGGAGGGGAGTATCCAGGAGGCCGAAGCCAAGGCCCACCCGCAGGCGGCGATCGGAGAAGCGGCAGTCGATATCCCAGAGCAAATCGGGAATGGGGGTTGCAGAGCGGAGAAGGCCCTGGAATTCGTCGCCGAGAGTTATGACAAATTTGGC
>JBGPLB010000158.1:0-12148 GCA_041486245.1 Candidatus Acidiferrum sp. | reverse complement strand
CATCGGTCAGAAGTGAGAAATAGGACGCGACGTGTGAGAAATGAGAAAGTCTCGAAGAAATTTTGACTATTTATAAGTAGTTTAGAAAATAACATCGTAAAACGAGACTAGGAAAAAAGCCGGTAACAAATAATGAAATGAATTAAACAAAAAAATCCGATGGCCGGCGAAACATTCGCAATGGCCGGTTCGTCTATACAGGTGCAGCCGGAAGAGCTGCGCAGGCAAGCCAGAAGGATCAAAAGAAATACCCCGCGGTGGCAGCCGCGGGGCAATGACACGCAGTCTTTCCGGCCGTTAGTCCAGGAAGAACGAGGTGTCTTGCGGGTGAGACTACTCGCCTAGGGCACGCGTGTCAACTCTCCGATCAGCTTGCGGCGGCAGAAATGCGGCTGACTCGATTCTGAAGGAAAGGAAGTTGACACGCATGAAATTCAATTCGATTCTCCGCAGTGCAGCATTGGTCGCGGCGCTCGCTTGCACCGTACCGCTCCTCGCAAAACCAGTCAGCAGGACCATCAACATCGCCCAGTCGGCAAAGATCGGCAAAGCTGATCTGCAAGCAGGTGCATACCGCCTGCTGATCGACGGAAACAAGGTCACAGTGCAAAAAGGAAACCAGGTACTGGCAGAAGCCGAAGGGCGCTGGGAAGACCGCGCCACGAAATCTTCTAATGATTCCGTGCTTATCGGCGAAAACGGCCAAGTGAAGGAAGTCCGTTTTTCGGGAAAAACTCGCGTTTTCGTATTTAGTGAGTAGGTGAGGAGTGTTCATAACTCCTTTCGGATGGACGAGAGGGGGGCTGCTCCCGATGGCAGCCTCCCGACTCGAAATTTCCTAGGTACAGATCTTGAGACGGCAGGAACCGCCTGAAGCGACTATTGCGAAGCCTTACCTCCCCGTTAGCGTATTGCAGCCATTCTCAAAAATCTTTTCTCTCGTTCCGAAATCTCCTTTAACTGCCGTTAGCGAATCAACATGCAATCTCCATAGCTATAAAACCGGTAACCTGATTGGACAGCATGGCGGTAAGCCGTGAGCACTTTTTCGCGCTCAGAAAACGCGCAAACCAGCGCGAGCAGAGTCGACCGCGGCAGATGGAAATTCGTGAGCAGTGCGTCCACCACGCGGAATTGAAATCCCGGATAGATAAATAGTTGGGCATCGTCTTTGCCGGATAGCAGTAATTCGGCGGAGCCGGATTCCGCGGCGCGAATCGCTGCGGATTCAAGCGCGCGGACGACCGTGGTGCCAATGGCAAGAATGGGACGGCCTGCGGCTCGCGCTTCTAGTATGAGCTGGACTGTCTGAACGGGAATTTCGTAGGACTCGGCGTGCATCACGTGCTCTTCCAACAGTTCACTGTGGACTGGTTGAAACGTGCCCAGGCCCACGTCGAGCGTCAGTTCGCAGATTTTCGCGCCGCGCGCGCGTATTCTATCCAGAATTTCCGGAGTGAAATGTAATCCCGCAGTGGGGGCGGCAATGGCGCCGGGATTCTTCGCAAATACCGTCTGATAGCGCTCGCGGTCTCCGGGCTCATCGGCGCGATGGATGTACGGCGGAAGCGGAATATGGCCGAGGCGTTCGAGATGCTCCGTGACGCCGCGTGTGTCACGTGAAACAAAGCGCAGAGTACGCTGGCCGAGCTCGCTGCGGGAGATTACTTCGGCTTCCAGTTCCCCCTCCCCAAACAAAACTCGTTCACCCGTTTGCATCTTCCGGCCAGGACGGACAAGCGCCTCCCACGTTTGAGAGTCGAGTTGGCGGGTAAGGAACACTTCCAACTTGCCCGTGAGGTGCTCGCTGCGGATGGATCGGGAAGGCGGCTGAGCATGTACTCCCGCACGGCGGCCGAAAAGGCGGGCCGGAATGACCCGAGTGTTATTGAGCACGATGAGCTCGTCGCCGCGCAGCAGGTCTGGAAGATCTGCGAAGAGCCGGTCCTCTAAAGCACCTTTGGCCCGGGAAAGAAGTAGGAGCCGGGAAGCATCGCGACGGTCGAGCGGCTGTTGAGCGATTTGGTGATGTGGCAGGCTGTAATTAAGGTCATCGAGGAGCATCGAGAAGAAGTCTAGCAGTATCTGCAGCAGGGAGTTGGCTGGAAACATCAGGGAGGGTTTCCAGACGGAAATCAGTAAATATGCCGAGATTGCGTATGATCTCTGGAGGAATTCTATACTCTATGTTTATGTAAACAAAAGATTTGCATTCCACTTCGTAGGCGGTAATTCATCATTGACATTGATACGCTCATATAATATTATGTAATTGCAGTGAATTAAGCCATTCTGGCGCAGGAGAAACAAATATGAAAACAACATTGAACCGTTGGGAACCTTTCCGCGGGGCCTCCACCCTGCAGGAACAAGTGAATCGTTTATTCGGTAACGCGCTGGAGCGTTCGGCTGAGGAATCGAACCTCACGAGCTGGGCGCCGGCGGTCGACATTTATGAGACCGAGCATGAGCTGGTCGTAAAGGCCGATGTGCCGGAAGTGGATCCGAAGGATCTTGACATTCGTGTGGAAAATAACATCCTTACGATTCGCGGTGAGCGCAAGTTCGAGAAGAAGGTGAACGAAGAGAATTATCTGCGCGTGGAGCGCGCGTATGGAACTTTTAGCCGGAGCTTTTCGCTTGCCAACACCGTGAACTCGGAAGCGATCAAGGCCGACTATCAAAACGGCGTGCTGACGCTGACGATTCCGAAGCGTGAAGAAGCAAAGCCGAAGCAGATCAAAGTGAATGTGGGTACGCCGGCAGTGGCTAAGGCCGCTGGGGCGAAGTAAGCCAGCAGCAAAGCTGTCATATGAGAGAGGGGCTGGCCGGTGCGGCAGCCTCTTTTTGCCTATAGTAGGGCCGAGATGCGGGGTAGAACATGCTGCGATTTGACAAGATGACGGTGAAAGCGCAAGAAGCGCTGCAACACGCGAACGAAGTGGCGGCGCGCCACGAGAATCAACAGATTGAGCCCGTACATTTGATCGAGGCATTAGTGTCGCAGACGGACGGGGTGGTGCCTCCCCTGCTGGCGCGACTGGGCATTCGAAACGAAGCGTTTAGTCAGGAGATCGAGCGCGAGATCGCACGATTGCCGAAAGTACAGGGCTTTGCCCAGCAACATATGGGCAAGCCGTTGAACAACGTTCTGGAGCGGGCATTTGACGAAGCGGAGAGATTCAAGGACGAGTACGTATCAACAGAGCACCTTTTTCTCGCCCTTGCCGGCGAGGAGCGCGACCCGGCAGGGCAGTTGCTGAAGCGGCAAGGAGCTTCGCATGAGGCGATACTGCAAGCGCTGACTGGCGTGCGCGGAACGCAGCGCGTGACATCGCAGAATCCGGAGGCGACATACGCCTCGCTGGAAAAATACGCGCGAGACCTGACGGACTTGGCGCGGCGCGGGAAGCTCGATCCGGTGATCGGCCGCGATGAAGAGATTCGCAGAGTGATGCAGATTCTGGCGCGGCGCACGAAAAACAATCCTGTACTGATCGGCGAGCCGGGTGTGGGAAAGACGGCCATCGTCGAAGGTCTGGCGCAGCGCATCGTTTCTGGAGACGTGCCGGACGTGCTGAAAACTAAGCGGCTTGTGGCGCTGGATTTGGCAGCGCTCGTGGCCGGCGCGAAATTCCGCGGGGAATTTGAAGACCGCTTGAAGGCGGTGTTGAAGGAAATTACGGAAGCGGAAGGGCAGATCATTCTGTTCATCGACGAACTGCACACCCTGGTAGGCGCGGGCGCGGCGGAAGGTGCGATGGATGCTTCCAACATGTTGAAGCCGGCGTTGGCGCGAGGCGAACTGCGCGCGATTGGCGCGACTACGCTGAACGAATACAAGAAGTACATCGAGAAAGATCCAGCGCTGGAGCGTCGATTCCAGCCAGTGCTGGTAAGTGAGCCTACGGTGGAAGACACGATTGCGATCCTGCGCGGCCTGAAGGAGCGCTACGAAGTTCATCACGGCGTGCGAATCAAGGACGCGGCAATTTTGGCAGCCGCAACTTTGTCGCACCGCTACATTTCCGACCGTTTTCTGCCGGACAAAGCGATCGACTTGATCGACGAGTCGGCGGCGAGCCTGCGCATGCAGATCGATTCTCTGCCTGTTGAGATCGACGAGATCGAGCGCCGCATCCTGCAACTGGAGATTGAGCGGCAGTCGCTGTTGAAAGAAAAAGACGCGCATTCGAAAGAGCGGCGCAACCAAATCGAAAAAGAACTTGCGAAATTGAAAGAGGACTCCAGCGCACGGAAGACCCGTTGGCAAGCGGAAAAGGAAGCGATCGGAAAAATCCGTACGCTCAAGGAGCAAATCGAGCAACTCAAAACCGAGGAGCAGAAATACGAGCGCGCAGGCGAGCTAGCCAAAGTCGCGGAAATTCGTTATGGCAAGATCGCCGCGGCCGAACACGATTTGAAGAAGGCGGAGGAGCGATTTGCATCGATGCAAAAAGATGCTCCCATGCTGAAGGAAGAGGTGGACGAAGAAGACATAGCGAAATTGGTGAGCAAATGGACCGGAATTCCGGCGGGACGTCTGCTGGAAGCCGAAGCGCAAAAGCTCGTGCACATGGAAGCACGGCTGCGTCAGCGCGTAATTGGACAAGACGAGGCACTGGGACGCGTGGCCAACGCCGTGCGCCGGAGCCGCGCCGGATTGTCTGATGCGAAGCGGCCCATTGGGTCCTTTATTTTTCTTGGGCCCACGGGCGTAGGGAAAACGGAACTGGCACGCGCGCTGGCGGAATTTCTATTCGAGGACGAAAAACTGATGATTCGCATCGACATGAGCGAATACATGGAGAAGCACAGCGTGTCGCGGCTGATCGGCGCGCCCCCTGGCTATGTTGGCTACGAAGAAGGCGGACAACTCACGGAGCAGGTGCGCAGGCACCCTTACTCGGTGATCTTGTTCGACGAAATTGAAAAGGCGCACCCAGATGTCTTCAACATTCTGTTGCAGATTCTCGAAGACGGCCGCTTGACCGATGGAAAGGGCCGCACGGTGGATTTCCGCAACACCGTGATGGTCATGACAAGCAACGTGGGATCGACGGCTATCTTCGAACTTTCCAATAAGGACCCGGAACTCGCCCGCAAAGAAGCAATGGAGGCGTTGCGCGCGGCGTTCCGTCCGGAGTTCATCAACCGCATCGATGAAATTGTAATTTTCAACCCGTTGGGCAAGGAGCAGCTTGGCCGCATTGTCGGGCTGCTGCTTAAGAGCGTCGAAAAACTGCTTTCCGGACGGCAAATCACATTAGAACTTACGGCTGCTGCGGAAGAATTGCTGTTGCGAGAGGGTTATGACCCGGCGTACGGGGCGCGGCCGCTGCGGCGAACGATCCAGCGTCTGATTCAGGATCCTTTGGCGATGCAGATTCTGGAGGGCAAAGTGCTCCCAGGTGACCACATTCGAATGGATCGCGACGGGCAGAAGAACGCAATGCGTTTCGACCGCTCGAAGGCGAAACAACCTGCGGCAGCCGCTAGAATCTAATAGAGTGGGTGGGGAACCCTGGAGAGAGAACTCCTCCTCTGGCTCAGTTTCCACGTGTCGATAAGTTTTGTCTTCTTGTCCGTATAGTGTAGTGAAGGAACAACATGAGAGTTCTTCGAACGACATTTCTTCTAGTAGCGCTGACACTCTTCTTGATGATGGTGGGCGCTTACTTGGGCGGACGAAATGGCATGACCATTGCGCTGGGAGTTGCGGTTTGCACCAACGCGTTCGCCTATTTCTTTTCCGATAAAATCGCGCTGATGTCGAGCGGCGCCCAGCCAGTTACGCGAGAGCAGTTGCCGCGACTCTACGCAGTGATGGAGCGATTGGCTGCCAAAGCGAATATACCTGTGCCAAAGCTCTACGTTGTGCCGGAGCAAGCACCGAATGCCTTCGCCACTGGTAGGAATCCGCATCACGCGTCTGTTGCGGTGACGCAAGGCCTGCTGGAGTTGATGAATGACGACGAGTTGGAAGGGGTCATCGCTCACGAGCTATCCCATGTGCGCAACTACGATATTTTGATCAGCTCCATCGCGGCCACGCTCGCAGGAGCCATCACCTGGATCGCGCATTGGGGCCTTTGGTTCGGAGGGGGCGACCGCGAAGACCGAAAGGGCGGCGGCGTAATCGTAGACTTGGCGCTTATGATCCTCGCGCCGCTAGCCGCGATGCTGTTGCAGCTAGCCCTCTCGCGCCAACGAGAGTTTGCCGCGGACGCGACTGGTGCCCGCATGGTCGGCAACCAGTTCGGGCTTATGAGCGCCCTGCAAAAACTCGGCGCATACAATAATCGGATCCCGACGACGGCTATTTCACAGTCCACGTCATCGCTATGCATTGTGAAACCACTCTTTGGCAGAGGCTCGGTCTCCTCACTCTTCAGCACTCACCCGCCTCTCGAGTCCCGGATCGAGGCCTTGCGACAGATGTTTGTGGTCCCCAAGCGCTGAGCCGGCGGGGACTGCGGCTCCGCACAAATGTTGCAATGGCTGCGTAATCTTTCCCTCAATGATTCATAGCGTTTGAGCCTGCCTTGCGCATAGACCATGCAATTCATTGATATTACAGCATTTATAATCTCGCTTGTTTTCCTAGGTTTGGTGAATCAAATGCATTGAAGTTAGCTGAGCCGGATACCGGCGCGGGGCCACGGGGGAACCGCAGTCATGAGTTGTCGAGACACTATCCATTTGATTTGTTGGTATTTAGAGGGAAGACTGTCGCCGCCTGTGGTAAATGAGATTAAGCGGCACCTCGAGTCCTGCTCCGATTGCCACATGGTTTTGGACGCGGCGATGAGCACGCTGGATCGCTATTTTACTCCGGCGAAGGGCTCCGATGAAGAGCACGCTCCCCAAGCTGCCTGAGTCTCTTACCATAACTCTTTATCGCGCAATAACTTACAGACAGCCGTTCCCATCAGCGCGGCAACTCGCATTTTTTGAGTTGTTACAGCGTAACGCACTTTCATAGTGACCTCTCAGCAGCAAAATTTACAGAACACGAAACGACCGCGTAATCTTTACTAGTACTAGTACGTATAAATCCTGCCTCCACAACCTACTGTCTTGCCGACAAGCGTATGTATTCACTTGGGTTAAGGACGGTGGCCCCAGTTTTAGAGATTTGGCGTAATGTGTGCACCCTTTCTAGCCGCAGGGGGCAAAAACCCCAGAGGAGAGGAAGTTTATGAGCGAGTATCAGGAACCCTTGAATCACACCACAAGCGGAACACCGCGCTGGGTGGGACTTGCAGTGGCTGTGTTGGGTGGAGTTTCGTTGCTCGGTCTAGGAGTGGGATGGAGCGCCTTAAATCACGCGAACAGCGTCGAGCAATCAACCCAAGCCTCGGTGAAGCAAGCCAATGATGTGCTAAGCCAGAGGCTGGCGAAAGAAGATGAAATCAATCAGGCATTGCAGAGCGACGTGAAGGTAGTTACGGACAAGCTAAATTTGACGCAGGGTCAACTGATTGCCGCGCGTAAGCAGAATAAGACAGCGACGGCAGCGGTAGACCAGAAGGTGAACGGCTTGGCGACGTCCGTCAAGGCCGAACTCGCCACCAAGGCGAACGCAGAGGACCTGAATAAGCTGAACGGCGACGTTACAGGCGTGAAGGGCGACCTGGACGCCACGAAAAACAGCATACAAATGGCCCGCAGCGAGATGGGCACTCTCATCGCGCGGAATCACGACGAAATCGATCAGCTCCGCCGGATGGGGCAGCGCGATTACTTTGAATTTACCGTAACGCGCAAAGGCGGTTCACAGAAGGTGGGCTCCATCCAGGTCCAACTGAAAGACACGAACACAAAGAAGAACCAGTTCACGATGAACGTGCTGGCAGACGACAAGAGCTTCGAAAAGAAGAACCGGTCCGTGAACGAGCCGATTTTCTTCTATACCGGAGGAACACGGGCAGCGCTGGAGTTGGTTGTTAACAAAGTCTCAAAGACCACGGCGTCTGGCTATCTGAGCATCCCGAAAACTCCAGAGACGACAGCGGCCAGCACCAACTCCAGTTCGGGACAATAAAACGGTTCGCAATTAGAAGCCAGCTGCGAAATCTTGAGAGTACAGCCAGAAGGAGGGTTACAGAGAACCCTCCTTCTTTCTTTTGCAAGGGCGTCCTTCCATCTGTTCGACTACCTGGGAGGTGAGGGAACTCTATGGACGGCGGACTCTGGATGTGACAAGCTACTGGCAACCTGGCCAACCATCTAATGCACTGGATTTTTCTGAGGGGGAAAGCAATGAAAATACGATTTGCAGCAGTAATGGCAGCAACGCTCTTCGCAGCAGCACTGACAATGGCTGCGGACGGCACATGGACCGGCTATATTTCAGACAGCAAGTGCGGCGCAAAGGGCGCAAACGATAAAGCGGGCGAGTGCACCACAAAATGCGTCAAGGAAGGCGCAAAATACGTATTCGTCGATGACGTGGGCCAGAAAGTCTACGTTGTGGATGCACAGGACAAAGTGGCCGCACACGCAGGCCATCACGTTACTGTGAAAGGTACGGTAGAGGGCGACACGCTCAAACTTGAGAGCATCGAGATGGCGCCCGCAAAAAGCAACTAAGCGGTCCTCAATATTCATCTTTTTCGACGGGCGGGGCTTCGGCTCCGCCCGTTTTGCTTTCTTGCCTGTTTTGCTTTTTGAAAGAACGACAGATTCCGCTAGGATACAACCTGACCCATGGCAACAATCTTATTGCACGCAGGAAGAGCGCTGACTCCGACGGCCGAAATTACCGACGCCGGCATTCTGATCCGCGAGGGAGTGATCGAGGAACTCGGACCACGCGAGGGAATGCGGCTGCCAGACGGGGCTGTCGAATTCCCCGCAACGGACAAGATCGCGGTTCCCGGCTTTGTGGATGTCCATATCCATGGCGCGGGCGGACGCGACGTGATGGAAGGCAGCCCGGAAGCACTCGCCGGAGTGACAAAGACGGTAGCGCGGCATGGCACGACCGCCTTCGTCGCTACGACGGTGACGGCGAGTCCCGAGGACACAATACGCAGCGTGGAAGGGATCGCGCACTACATTTCGCAACAACACGAAACGGACGACGCACGGGCCGAAGTGCTGGGGATACATTTTGAAGGCCCATTCCTCAGCCCAGCGAGGCGAGGAGTGCATCCACCCGAGTGGCTGAAGCTGCCGTCAGCGGAGTTCCTAGAAAAATTCCTGAAGGCGGCGGCAGGCAACGCACGGATATTGACGCTTGCGCCCGAACTGCTCGGAGCCATGCCGTGCATCGACGCGGCCCGAAATGCGGGGTTGGTGGTGGCCGCAGGCCATACGGATGCCACCTATGAGCAGACGCGTGCGGCGATTGCACGCGGGGTCCGTCACGCAGTACATGTGTACAACGCCATGCGCCCCTTTTCCCACCGCGACAGCGGCGTGATTGGCGCTGTGCTTACATCGCCGGAGGTGACCGCGGAGTTGATTGCCGACGGCGTTCACGTGGAAGAAACGGCAATGAAGGTGCTCCTTCAGGCAAAGGGACCCGAGCGCATGGTCCTCATCAGCGACGGCATCTCGGCCACGGGTATGCCCGACGGAAATTACATGCTCGGAAAACTGGAAGTGACGGTGAGCGGCGGAATTTGCCGCAACTCGGAAGGAAAGTTGGCAGGCAGCACACTAACGCTGGACAGAGCACTTCGAAACATCATCGCACTCGGTATACCGCTGGCGGACGCCGTGCGCATGTTGACCTTGAACCCCGCGACACTTCTGGGAATCGAATTTAAAAAAGGCTCTTTGCGCACCGGAGCCGATGCCGATATCGTTCTGTTGGATCGAGCGTTGCAACTGACGAATGTTTGGGTTCGTGGCGCGGAAGTGGAATAGAACCAGCCAAACGGAGCAGAATGGCGCGGGACCCTCATCAAACACAAGCAACTATTAGATTATACGGAACTGACGTTGCTGGGGCGCAGTTGGTTTGCTGCCCCTCTTCGGTGCACCGTGCGAGCATGGTTTCCTAACTGCTAAGCGAAAGCTCCCCGTTCGGCCCAGCGAGAGTCGCGCGAAGTTGTGCTTGTGCTCCCTTTACGATTCCCACATCGAGACCAAGAAGCGCTGTTGATTTTTCGAGTTTTTCCGGATCCGGCGTCGCGAGTTCGAATCGGACAATTTTGCATCCAGAGGGTGCGTCATCGGAGGGATGGATGGTACCGGCGCTCCACTCGATGAAGAACGGGAGTAAGCCGTCGCGATCATCTTTGAGATTGAGCGTTTTCCATTGGAGGAGGTGGCCGTCGGGGCGTTTGCGCGAGCCGGGATTCGGACCATCGAAAGCGAGCTTTGCGTTGCGTACACGACCTGCGAATTGATTTAGATCGCCCGGATGGGCAGCCCAGCCGACGAGGCGTGGCTCGGCAAGCTTTTGGAGACCGTAGTGATCGGATGCGGCCGATTGCTTGGGATCGGGAGCGATGATTTCCAAATAGTGCTTTTCGCCGAGCGAGAGCAGAGCGTTGCGCGTTCCGCGTCCGGGATGGACGCCGCCGAAGGCTGCGCGAACGCCGGTGTGTTCTTCGACGAAGCCGATGCCGCGATCGAGATCGCTGCAGCCGAGAAGAATGTGGTCGAGCAACGCGGGCACCTCATCAGCTCCAAAAGAAGAGAATGGCGAGGTAAGAGCGAGTCCGGAAAATGCGAGAAAGTATCTGCGAGAAACCATACCGACATCACGCTGAGGGCCGGCGGAGGCGGCTGAGATGTATGACTTGAATATGACTATCCCTCTGCCGTAGTGGGATCAATCATGCGGCGGATGGCGGAGATGCGATTGGCGGGGAAACCGCCTTGCGTGGCATGGTCGCGGACAGCCTGCTCATTCGGCGCGATATAAACGCAGTAGATCTTGTCGTCAGTGACGTAGCTCTCGACCCACTGCACTCCCGGCAGGGTGCGAATCACGCTGCAGGATTTTTGCGAGATGCCGTGAAGGTCCGCGGCGGAGAGTTTGCCGGCTCCTGGGATTTCGCGTTCAATAAGAAACTTCGGCACGAGTATTCTCCTCCGTGAAAGAGTTACGACGTTGACCGGGATTCTACTTCTTTTTGGAGCGCATCGACAACTTCGGCGAGGGGCTTGGGACCGAGGTCGCCTTTGCTGCGATGGCGCACGGAGACGGTGCCGGCTTCGGCTTCTTTTGCCCCAACGATGAGCATGTACGGAATTTTTTGGAGCTGGGCGTCGCGGATTTTTGCCGGAAGCTTTTCGTTGCGGTCGTCAAGATGGACACGAATGTTATGGCGCTTGAGAGTTTCGGTGACGTGCTTGGCGTAATCAGCGACTTTTTCGCTGACGGGACAGATTTGGACTTGGACCGGCGCGAGCCAGAGCGGGAATGCGCCGGCGTAATGCTCGATCAAAATGCCGAAGAAGCGCTCGACGGAACCCAGTAGCGCGCGGTGGACCATGAGGGGCTGATGCTTAGCGCCGTCTTCGGCAACGTATTCCAGACCAAAACGCGCCGGCAAATTGAAATCGAACTGGACTGTGGTGAGTTGCCAGGGTCGGCCGATGGCGTCGATGAGCTTAACGTCGATTTTCGGTCCGTAAAATGCAGCTTCGCCGGTAATGGTTTTATAAGGAATGTTCAAGCGCTTCATGGTCTCGGCAAGCGCGGCGGTGGCGCGATGCCAGTCTTCCGGTTTGCCGGCATAATTTTCCGGGTGTGATGAGTCCCAATCGGAAAGTTCCACTTCGAATTTGTCGAAGCCGAAATTCTTCATGACGGCAAACGCGAAGTCGACGCAGGCTTCGACTTCGGCTTCGATTTGCGATGGCATGCAAAAAATGTGGGCGTCGTCCTGCGTAAAGCCGCGTACACGGAGGAGGCCATGGAGCACACCGCTGCGCTCGTAGCGATAGACGGTGCCAAGCTCGGCAAGGCGCACGGGCAAATCGCGATAGCTGTGCAACTTTGATTTGTAAATGAGAATGTGGCCTGGACAATTCATGGGCTTGAGCTGGTAATCGGCTTTTTCGACTTCCATCGGGCCGAACATGCTGTCTTTGTAAAACCCGGTGTGTCCGCTGGTTTTCCAGAGGACGAGGCGCATGATGTGCGGCGTGAAGACGAGGTCGTAGCCGCGTTTGAGGAGTT